>NZ_JBQHUZ010000006.1:0-203291 GCF_052064775.1 Oribacterium sp. HCP28S3_H8
ACAAAACGGGATTTTCGTTTACAAAAGGGGAATCTCGCTTACAAAACAGGAATCTCATTTACAAAATGGGATTCTTGGAGTACAAACGGGACTCTCGGGTTGCTATTTACCGATACGTCTGCCTGGTTATAGAAGTCACCGTTAAATATTCGTGCAAAGTATTGCTTTATTCGTGCAAATCGCATACACTTAAAGCGTCAGCAGAAAGGAGTTGATGATATGGCTGGAAATACCACAAACATCAGTATCCGCATGGACGCGGATTTGAAAGCGCAGGCCGACGCTCTTTTCAATGAGCTGGGTATGAACCTGACTACAGCGTTTAATATTTTCGTACGCCAGTCGCTTCGTGAGGGCGGTATTCCCTTTGAGGTGAAGCTTGAACAGCCCAACAAGGAAACGATTGCTGCCATGCTGGAAGCGGAAAGGATTGCGAAAGACCCGTCTGTAAAGGGCTACAATGACCTTGACGAGTTGTTTGCCGACTTGAAAAAATGAGGAAAACAAAGTACACCGTCAAGTACACTACAGCTTTCAAAAAGGACTATAAACGGGCAATCAAGCGAGGCCTGAAAATCGAATTGCTGGAGCAGGTTGTGGCGCTGCTGTCGATGGGTGAACCACTGCCGAATAAGAATCGCGATCACGAACTGACCAGCGATTGGGTGGGGCATCGGGAATGCCACATTCAGCCGGACTGGCTGCTCATCTACCGTATTGAGGATGATGTGCTGGTGCTGACGCTGGTCCGCACCGGGACGCACAGCGACCTGTTCGATATATGAGAGTGAAGCCGCCGTATGGGGAAACCTGTGTGGCGGTTTTTCTATGTGCAGAAGGTATATGTTATGCCGCCGACCATTCGGAAAGTATCAAAGCCGGAAAAGCGTCGGCGGATCTCAGTAAAGCCTGGGGATTCGATGCGCCGCTTGTCTAATATCGGTGGCAGCTGCAAATGATCCTTTTCCCTTTTTTAGCAAAATCTAATCATCTGCTAAAATGAAGGCATAAACTTCTAACGACACTTCCGGTACGTAAGAAGATTATGGTAATGTAGATATTTTGGTCTGAAGGGTACTTTAGATCAAAAAAGCATCCGATTCTATCTCAAAGAAGAGATAAAATCAGATGCTGTACTTATAAAAGTCCGGCAGCAAAGCCTGATCAAAAAGCCTTGTAAAAGATCTTTATGTGAGTCTAAAACAATCAGAACAGAAGCATGCCTACCTGGTAAACGATGACGCCGCAGAGCCAGGCAATGGCACACTGCAAAACTACAACACCGATCGCCCATTTTCTGCCGAGCTCACGATGAATGGACGCAATGGCAGCTACACACGGTGTATAAAGCAGGCAGAATACCAGCAGTGCGGCAGCAGACACAGTAGTGAGTACTGCATGCAATGCCGCGTCAGAGCCAAACAGAATCTGTAGTGTCGATACCACGCTTTCCTTTGCCATAAATCCGGTAATGAGTGCGGATGTAATCTTCCAGTTGGAAAATCCCATCGGCGCAAAAATCGGAGAGATCCAGCCGGCAATCACCGCAAGGATGCTTCGTCCGGAATCCGTTACCATGTTAAGTCCAAAGTCAAAGGTCTGTAAAAACCAGACGACGATCGTTGCCAGTGTGATGATGGTAAAGGCACGGCTGATAAAGTCCTTTGCCTTCTCCCATAAAAGCTGCATGACGTTTTTAAATCCCGGCATTCTGTAGTTCGGAAGCTCCATAACAAACGGCACGGCCTCGCCCTTAAAGACAGTACACTGACTGATCTTGGCAACAATCACTCCTACAAGGATCCCTGTGAAATACAGCAGTACCATAATCAGTGCGCCCCTCCCGGGGAAAAACGCTGCTGTAAAAAATCCGTAGATCGGAAGCTTGGCAGAGCAGCTCATAAACGGGATCAGCATAATGGTCATCTTCCGGTCCCGTTCCGAGGGAAGCGTCCGGGAGGACATGACCGCCGGTACGGAACAGCCAAACCCAACAAGCATCGGTACAATACTGCGGCCGGAGAGTCCGATCTTACGGAGCAGCTTATCCATGACAAATGCGATCCTCGCCATGTATCCCGTATCCTCCAGAAGTGAGAGGAAAAAGAACAATGTCACAACAATCGGAAGGAAGCTGAGTACGGAACCAACACCTGTAAAGATACCATCGATCAGCAGGGAATGGAGTGCCGGACTGGTACCAAGCGCCGTGAGCCCCTGATCGGCAAGCTTTGTAAGCGCGTCTACTCCTTGTGCCAGCAGATCCTGCAAAAACGCGCCGATGACATTGAAGGTGAGCCAGAACACAATGCCCATAATCAGGATAAACATAGGAATCGCGGTATATTTACCCGTAAGCAGGCGGTCCAGCTTTGCGCTTCGGATGGCTTCCTTACTTTCGGTCGGCTTGATCACGGTTTTTTTAACAAGTCTCTCAATAAATGAAAAACGCATATCAGCAATTGCCGCATTCCGGTCGAGGCCTCGTTCCTCCTCCATCTGCACAATGATGTGCTCAATCATCTCCTTCTCGTTCTGCGTAAGCTTGAGCGCCTCCATGATATGCTGATCACCCTCTACCAGCTTGGTTGCCGCAAAACGGATCGGGATCTCGGCTGCCGCCGCATGGTCTTCAATCAGATGCATGATGGCGTGAATGCAGCGATGCACTGCTCCCCCATGCTCCTGTTCATCGCAGAAATCCTGCCGTTTCGGTCTCTCCTGGTATTTTGCGACATGAATTGCATGCTCTATCAGCTCACTGACGCCCTGATTTTTAGCTGCGGAAATCGGGATCACCGGTACTCCGAGATGCTTCTCCATTCGGTTGATCAGCACAGATCCACCATTTCCCTGCATCTCATCCATCATGTTGAGTGCAACAACCATAGGGATATTGAGCTCAATCAACTGCATGGTAAGATAGAGATTCCGCTCGATATTGGTCGCATCTACGATATTGATGATGCCCTTGGGTTTCTCATGCAGAATGTATTCTCTGGAAACCAGCTCCTCACTGGTATAAGGAGACATGGAATAAATGCCCGGCAGATCCGTCACCTCTGTACCCGGATATCCGCGGATCGCGCCGCTCTTACGGTCTACCGTTACTCCTGGGAAATTTCCCACATGCTGGTTGGAACCGGTCAGCTGGTTAAACAGTGTTGTCTTACCACTGTTCTGATTGCCCGCCAGTGCAAATGTGAGTATTGTTCCTTCCGGGAGTGCATGCTCGGTTGCCTTATCATGAAATCTACCTCCCTCGCCAAGTCCTGGATGCTCCTCGACCGTCTGTCTTTTTGCATAGCTCTGTTTTTCTTGTATGGATGCCGCATCATCCTCCTCCGCCTTTGCTTCCGCCGCACTGATCTGAACTACCTCAATCTGCTGCGCATCCGCAAGCCTTAATGTCAATGCATATCCATGGATCCGAAGCTCCATCGGGTCTCCCATCGGAGCGTATTTAATCAAGGTCGCGACAGCTCCCGGAATCACACCCATATCCAGAAAATGCTGCCTGAGCTCACCCTCGCCGCCCACAGCTGTAATACGGCAGGACTCGCCGATCTCCAAGTCTCTCAATGTCATGACTTTTCCCCCACTTCTCATTCTCGTAAACATTAGCAAGCCAAACTTTGCAAGTCAAATCCAAACTGCAATCCTACACAGACAATATGTATGAGGTCACGTCTGCTTTTTCCGCTGAATCAACCGGCTATAGACTTTGACTTGTGTCCTGTATTATATACCTGCCTGGCAGGACTTGAACAGATATTACTGTCTGAAAGCTCTGAAAATAAAAATAGAGCTATTGCAGTGCCGTAACCGCAATTTACAAAAAGGACGCCCGGCGAAACCTGTGTCCGCCAGACGTCCTTAGATATCGGTTTGCATGCCATGAAGCAATAGCTCTGCCCCCATGGTAAACTTTCCATACCAGAAAGTTTACCATAATGATTTTAGTACAATGATTTTGCAAGGATTACTTCACAACAAAATTAAGGATCTTACCCGGAACATAGATCACCTTGACGATGGTCTTGCCCTCCAGGAAGCGGGAAATCACTTCATCCTTCTCTGCTGTCTCCACAGCTTCATCTCTTGTGCAGTCTCTCGGTAGATCCACATTGCCTCTGACCTTGCCGTTCACCTGTACACCGATGTTAAGCACCGCGTCCTTGGTCTTCTCCTCATCAAATTCCGGCCATGCGGAAACAGTCAGGAAACCTTCGCCCCCGATCTGCTGCCAGATTTCCTCAGTGAGATGCGGTGCAAACGGGCTTAAGAGCTTGATAAAGGTTACAAGATCTTCCCTTGTAATAGAGCCCGCCTTGGTAAACTCATTGATCAGAGACATCAGTGCGGCAATCGCCGTATTAAATTTCATCTTCTCAATATCTTCGCTTACCTTTTTAATCGTCTTATGTACCGAAGACTCAAGCTTTGGATCCTCCTTGTCTGCGTTGGCAATCTCCGTCAGTCCCGCCACACGATCCAGGAATCTCTTACAGCCACGGACACTCTCATCGCTCCATGGTGCTGCTGCCGTGTAATCACTCATAAAGAGCACATAGACTCTCAGCGTGTCAGCGCCATACTGGTCCACGATATCCATCGGGTCGATGACATTCCCTTTGGATTTCGACATCTTTTCACCGTCCGGTCCGAGGATCAGTCCCTGATAGGTACGCTTGGCATATGGCTCCGGTGTGCCGACCTCGTTGATGTCATAGAGGAATCTGTGCCAGAATCTGGAGTAGAGGAGATGTCGTGTAACATGCTCCATACCACCGTTGTAATGGTCTACCGGCATCCAGTAATCCAGCTTCCTGCGATCGGCAAAGGCTTTATCATTGTGCGGATCACAGAAACGGAGGAAGTACCACGAGGAACCAGCCCACTGCGGCATCGTGTCCGTTTCACGTTTTGCAGGACCGCCGCACTTCGGACATGTACAGTTAACAAAGGAGTCGATCTTGGCAAGCGGACTCTGTCCATCGGTACCCGGCTCAAAGTTATCAACATCCGGAAGCTCCAGCGGCAGCTCACTCTCCGGCACACCTACGGTACCGCACTTCGGGCAGTGAATCAGCGGAATCGGCTCTCCCCAGTAACGCTGACGATTAAATGCCCAGTCCTTCATCTTATACTGCACTCCCTTGTGACCAATGCCCTGCTCCTTAAGGTACTCAAGCATGCGCGCAATGGAATCCTTTTTATTGGTAAAGCCGTTGAGGAAGCCGGAGTTAATCATCTCGCCGTCGCCTGTGTAGGCTTCCTTGGAAATGTCTCCGCCCTTGATGACCTGCACGATCTCTACGCCAAATGCCTTGGCAAAGTCATAGTCACGCTGATCATGTGCCGGTACTGCCATAATAGCACCGGTACCATATCCCATCATGACATAATCTGCGATAAAGACTGGAATCTGCTTGCCGGTGATCGGATTGATGGCAGTAAGACCCTCAACCTTAACACCAGTTTTATCCTTAACCAGCTGCGTTCTCTCAAACTCGGTCTTTTTAGCGCACTCTGCGCGATACTCTGTAATTTTATCCCAGTTGGAAATCTGATCCTTGTACTTATCAAGTACCGGATGCTCCGGAGCCACAACCATAAAAGTAACGCCATACAGTGTATCACAGCGTGTGGTGTAGATTTCCATCTTGTCATCTACGGCATGACCATCCTGATCCGCGAGCTGGAAATTAACAAAGGCGCCGGTAGACTTGCCGATCCATGCCACCTGCTGCTGCTTGATGCTGTCCGGATAGTCAACATGCTCAAGACCCTCCAGCAGCTTATCGGCATACTGGGTGATTCTGAGATACCAGACATCCTTTGGCAGCTGAATGACATCGCTATGACAGATATCGCACTTGCCTCCCTGAGAATCCTCGTTAGAGAGCACGACTTTACAATGCGGACAGTAATTTACCAGGGTTTTAGCACGGAAGACAAGTCCATGTTCAAAAAGCTTAAGGAAGATCCACTGGGTCCACTTGTAATAATCCTTATGAGAGGTTGCAATCTCACGGCTCCAGTCAAAGGAGAAACCAACCTTCTCCATCTGGTCCTTGAAATGTGCGATATTTTTTTCGGTAATGATATGCGGGTGAGTATTGGTCTTGATTGCGTAGTTCTCCGCAGGCAGACCGAAGGAATCAAAGCCCATCGGAAAAAGGACATTGTATCCCTGCATTCTCCGCTTACGGGCGATGACCTCCACACTGGAATATGCCTTGATATGGCCTACATGCATGCCGACTCCGGACGGATACGGGAACTCTACCAGTCCATACCACTTCGGACGCGGGTCAAAATCCACAGCCTTAAAGATACCGGATTTCTCCCACTCAGCCTGCCACTTCGGTTCAATCTCTTTGAAATTATATTTCATATCGATGCCTCGTTTTGCTGAAATCTGTTTTTTTACCGTCTTATTATAGCAGAATAAGTCAAGACGTCAAAGTACAATGTGGAAAGGCAGCAATAACCAGAGGCTACCTAGATCCAGCCTCCGTCCATGGTAATGATTTGTCCGGTGAGATAGGCAGGTGCCTTGGCAAGGAGGACAATCATCTCTGCTGCTTCCTCCGGCGTTGCCATCCTGCCATAGGGAATTTCTGCTTCGAGTGCCTCTCGGTCCCCCGGGGAGAGCCAGGCATTCATATCGGTATC
The DNA here is from genome assembly GCF_052064775.1 of Oribacterium sp. HCP28S3_H8. Classification (NCBI taxonomy): domain Bacteria; kingdom Bacillati; phylum Bacillota; class Clostridia; order Lachnospirales; family Lachnospiraceae; genus Oribacterium; species Oribacterium sp. HCP28S3_H8. Next base: position 6,682 of record NZ_JBQHUZ010000006.1, read on the forward strand.
AACGCAGCCAAGCGCTAGTGCATTGACCGGGATATGATTCGGTGCAAGCTCCTTGCCGAGTGCCCGGGTAAAGGCATTGATTCCGCCCTTGGTCATGGAATATACAGACTCCATGGACGCGCCATCCTGTCCCCAGACGGAAGAAATATTGATCACAGCACCTTTCCCAACCTTCAAAAGATACGGAATCATCGCCCGGGTTGTGCGGAACATCGTTTTTAAATTGGCATCGAGCATCTCCTCCAGCTCCGCGTCTGTCACCTCCTGTGCAAGGTGAAAGGTGGAGATACCGCCATTATTAATAAGAAGCAGCTGGTCGGCGCTGTCCTCTGCAATGCGCGTGCGGCGGTCAAACGGGTCAGAAACATTCGCATGCTCCTTAATATGATCCAGTGCCTCCTCACATACCGATGCAAAAGCATTGAGGTCGATTCCTAGATGTTTGCTTAGCACAGCCTCGTCAATCGGACCGTGAATTGCCGTAACCTCCGTCTGCTCCGCTAGTGCTGCCGCAACCTGATCCAGGGCGTCAAAGCGCGAGCGGCAGTTCAGAATCAGCCGCCAGCCTTCCCGTGCCAATGCTTCCGCTGCGGCTCTCCCCACGCCTCTCGATGCTCCGGTTATCACTGCTGTTTTCATAGATTTCTTCCTGTACTGCTTCCTATTGAATCTTTTGGCTGCCTTTATTTCATCATCATTTCTCAGGAATCGCGTCGTATTGTCTTACATAACCCGGATCTTTTTTCTGATATTGAATCACCTGTGACTGATCCGCCGGCACCATGCCAAGCTCCTGCGTTGCAATCCGGTAGAGCTCCTTCTGGTCAATGGTATGATCGATGGACTGCTCGAGTGCATCATTTTCAAGCTTCATCTGCTCCAGCTGTTTCTGTTTCGATGCAATTGCATCCGCCCGGGATGCGATCTGCGTATTCATGTGCACACAATAGTAGCCGGATGCCATGATGAGTGTAAGACTTCCAATGAGCGCTGTTTTAAAAAACCACGCAAAAACTCTCCTCGAAATCGGTTTTAGAACAGGCGCTGCCTCTTTATGAGCTTCATGGACCTGCATCCGCATCTGACCGCTCCGTGCATCTCGTGTGAGCTCAATTCGCTGTGCTCTGCCATGTTTATGGATGACCACCGTCTGCTTCTGTTCTGCGCCGAAATCAATCGCGCGTACCGTATTTCCCTCAATGATCAGTCTTGCCATGCCCCATAAACCTCTGATTTCTGTACTATATTGAATGCCTGATTTTATATAAGTAATGATGGATCAGGCTCTCTTTCAAATGTCAATTTTACGTATTTCCCAACGGACAGCTTAAAATGATAAAATACATGTCCTGGTCCATAAGTAACAATATTGCAGTTATTATACACCAAAAGAGGGAATTAGAAATCAGCTTTTACAGAAAAATGCAATAGATTATTTTTATAGCGGTGTTTTCTTTTTTGCATTGCCAAAGCACACTGTTTTATTTTTCAGAAAAGTGAAAAAAGTGAAATTTTCTGAGGATCGTGATATGATGTACGAGTAGCTGATATGATTGTAAAATTGCGGACTGTAAAATTATGGATAATCAAAATAATCAAATGATGGAAAAAGAAAAAACGCCGGAGAATCCTTTATTTCATCGGGTTGACGCAGAGGGACATCTTTATTTTGAGGAACATCAGCCTCTGCATAACAAGCACGAGAATGGTGACTATCAGGAGCTGGAGTCGCTCCGGATCGAGTACTCCAATGTGTTTGACCGGAGCAACAAGCTGGACAATAAGGTTTATATCATCATTACCTTCTGTGGTTTCCTTTTTGTCTTCATTACCGGTCTTTTATCAAGCTTTACCAGCATCTCTTTTGCCGGAAGCCGTTTTAATAATGTAGTTACCATGCTTTATGTGTTGATGTGCATCGCGGTCATTATCTCCTATGTCTACATATTAATTTATCTCATGCAGCTGCTGGAGCCGGAGGGCATCAAGCGGATGGATCCGGAAAAAATGGAGCAGCTGAAGCTTGGAGAAATGTCCGAGGAAGCCGCTGTGCCGGAGCTTATCCACCTGTACCGGGACGTTGTCAACACCAATCTGGAGCGTCTGCACATCCGCTGTAACAAGCTCGTTGTGGGGCTTCGCTATGTGGTGCTGACCGTAATCCTTGCGTTTTCCGCCTATGCGATGCAGGTTCTGCTGCGGCTGCAGCTCTGATCAATGCTGAATCACTGCACTTGTCCACAATGCTCGTCCATCGCTCTTATCCCCCCCCGTGCCAATCAAGACCAGCCCAGGCCAGGTTGATTTGCACGGGGGATCTTTTCATCTCTCACTGTACATCCAGGTCCGCCCGGTCTCGTAACATATACTTCCGGAGCGGTGTCAATGAGGCAATCCAGTAAAGGAGTCCACCTGCTATGGCGGTATAGCCGCTGCCGGTCGTCAGCATAAAAAGGCTGCTTTTAATCGTACCGGTCGCCGGATTATAGACAAACACGATAGCCGTGGCAAACGCGATCAGGAGACAACCAAGCCCCACAAGATTAAATCCTCCGGTAAAGCGATACGCGTCGTGTCCTTCCAGATAATACACACTCCGGAAGGAAAGGCGGCGCTTCTTGACAATCAGGTAATCCACAACCGTCATGCCGATGATCGGTCCCTGAATATATGCCGCGCAGGAAATGAAAGATCCGAAATGATCCATAACCCAGCCCCAGATCGTCAAGGCACTGACATAAAACATCGCGATAATTACGAGCGTACGATAGCGGATCTGCGGAAGCCCGCTTTTTACAATCATGCAGTTCACATAAGAGCCGGTGCCCTGAGTACCGATGTTTGCGAATGCTACCATCAAAAGGCTTAACAGGGAAAAGCCGGGACCTGCCAGCGCCGCCAGCATGGTTGTCGGATCACTCTCGTAATAGCCAAACTTCGCATACATGGCAAGCGCCATAATGCCGCCGGCGGCAACAAAAAACGGTGCCACTACACCATAGGCAAGCGTTGTCGCCCAGTAGCCGCTGCGCTCGGTACGCGCAAGCCTCGGCATAACCAGTGCCTGTGTGGACCAGGAAAATGCAAATGCAACATTGCCCTCCGCAGACAGCATAAAGCGTCCAAGTGCCGTATCATAAAGACTGGTATCCGGCTGTACGGCATTGATTTCCGGCAGCGGCACGGCGGTAAAGCAGATAATTACAACGATTACACCGACCGCAAGGAGGCAGGTCACAAGGAAGCGGTTCGTCCATTTGATGACTTCCGGACCACCCAAAGCAATCAAAGTGCCTAGGATTACACACAGCACGCCAAGCAGCGGTTTCCAGAGCGAGGGATCCAGCTGCACACCAAAGCCTGCCACGAGATTAATCATCGATGATGCAAAAAGATTGGAGTCCACTGCATACCAGCCAAAATTTGCAAGACTGATCACTGTAGCAAGGATCGCCACTCCCTTGATGCCAAGGACTGACCGAAGCCAGATCCAGAGGTCGATGCCGTAGCGCACAGCAAAAAGCACCGGGATACATTCAATCAGCACCCATACAATGTTAAAGCAGAAAATATTAATCAGCATCTGCCTGAAGCTCAGATACTGCGCAACATACGCTCCCTGTGTATAACACCACGTGGCAATCGCAAAACCGCTCGTAGAAAGAAAGAGATCCCAGAAGGAGTATTGTCTCTCTCCACGAAGCATCGGTACCGCTCCGGTGATAGTTTCCTGTTTTACATAATCCTTTTCCTGCCACATCACACAATTACCCCCAGCATACATAAAGCAATCAGCACAATACAGACGATCAGAAGTCCGACCATCATGATGACATCTTTCTGACCGATCGGAGCCGGAAACGGATAGTCCTTCCGTTCCATCTCCGTAATTCTTTTCGCGGTCTCCTCTTTTATAAGCTCCTCAATAGATTTTTCCTGCATACCTTTATCTCCTTAGAATAAAGCATTCTCATCCATATTCACGTCCCGGTGCATAGCTCAGGTTTCCTGTATGTCTGTATCCCTTGGTGCAGTTTCCCGGTCATCCATGCCCTGATATAGCCTGAGCGTACGTGCGCTATAAGCCTTCACGGATTTATACCAGAGGTATTGCCATTCGCCGACAGGCTTCCCGACAGAGTCCTGATACAAGGACCAGACAAACCAGTAGTAAGACAGGATCGCAACATACGCGACATAGTGCCGGAACTCCGGAAGCTCCGGACGATAGCCGAGATATGCAGTAATCACCTCATCCGCCTGCTTCATATCATATGGAGAGCAGGCGATAAAGGTTCCAAGATCACCTGCCGGATCCGCCATCCCGGAGTATTCCCAGTCGATAAGATACATCTTATTGTCATCATCCAGGAGGAAATTAGGGTTATAGCAGTCGCCATGACAGAGGCATGCCGGGACCTGATCGCTGTCCGCAAGCGCACGGATCCTCGTGAGGTCCTCCCGGATCTGGTCGGCTCCCTCAAAATTCTGCCGTCCGCTTCTTGCAAGCGACTCGTAAAAGCCGTCAATCTGCTTCCAAAGATCAAATCGGTACTCCGTGCCGCCTCCCAGGGTGTGGAGCTTCCGGACCATCTTAAGTGCCTGAAGTACCTCTGCTTTATTGTTATAGTTAAGTAATCTCGCATGCTCGACAAAATGGGAAATTTTCCACCCCTTCTCCGGATCGATATAAATAAAAGTATCATCCAGCCCGAGCTTTCTTGCGATTTCCATCGAAGCCGCCTCGCTCCGGCGGTTGATGTATTTTTCTGTACCGGGTCCCGGATGACGGTAGACAAAGATCTCTTCTCCCACTCGGAAACGGAAGGAAACATTGGTAAGTCCTGTCTTGATCGGCACAATATTGCTTATGTCTTTGTCCTCGCAGTGCAGCACAGAATCGATATTACGGAAAATCTGAGAGTCGGTGTTTACAACATAATGCGCATCAAAGGTCCGGAGCTCATCCAGGGAATCAAACTCCTTGATTACCGTATCCGGATATTTCCGTATGTAAAGATCCAGTTCCTTGATATGTCTCATATAGAGATTTTCCCAAAGCTGCGCACGGGTAACCGGGTCGTCATACGATTCCATCAGAATCTTTCGGAATTTTGCGCTGAAGTCACGATCCCAGTACACATGCCCGAGCATATACCAGGCATCCGTTCCTCCTTCACTTACGCTGCGGATTCTGCCATCCTGGCGAATGCTTAGGCAGTACTCATCCGTCGGTCCCACGGAATATACCGCCGAGTAATAGGGGCGGTAAACATACGGCTCAAAAACATTCTCCGTAAAATAATTGTCCGAGGAGCAGATGTAGGTATTGTCCAGCCGATCCAGCACCTGCATCAGCGTGGACGTATTGTTATAGCGGTAATAGTCCTCATTCACCACGATCTGCACATGAAGCTTGTCCGCAAGATAATACATCTTTTCCTTCATGTAACCCACAACGACGGTAATGTCCGTGATACCCGCCGCCTGGAGCTGCCGGATTTCCCGCTCGATGAGGATTTCCCCCTTTACCTCAAGGAGCGCCTTGGGCTTCTCATAGGAGAGCGGTGCAAATCGCGTGCTCATACCGGCTGCCATAATGATCGCATTATGCACCTTATACGGCTGCATGGTATCGATTCCCCGCGGTGTCACCCGGTTTGTATCATCCAAAAGTCCCTGCTCCTTCATCTCCTGCACCAGCCGGTTCACCTTGCCAAGTGCCATTTGGGTCCGGTCACTTAGCTCCCGCTGCGTATGCGGCTGACTGTCCATAAGCTGATATAAAAGCTTAAACTGTGATTCCGAAATTGCCATAGCGTTTCTTCCTGTTTCGTTGATATTGTGATCGAAAAAAATGGAGCCCGTAAACGAACTCCATTATAGCGCAGCACGCGTTCATATTCTATATTTATCGCAAAATTTATGAACATAGCTCTGATGTAATTTTGTTGCATTCCATCAACACGTCAATACATCAAAGCATATCAAATTTCCGTTAGTCTCTCACATCCCTATTTCCAGCTGGAGCCTTCAACCTCCCAGTTATCGGGATCATAGATATCATCATGCACCGAATACCAGGTACCATCCGGGAATGTGTTGCCATGACTGTTCTGGATCAGGTTCTCCGTATACAGAATATGCTGCTTGCCCTCCTTAGCGCTTGCGTCCGAGAGATCCGTGCCGGTATAAGGATTCACCGGATTGGAAATCACATCCTTCGTTGCAAGATTTGCAATATCGCCAAGCGTCATAAAGGTCTGCCAGTCCTCCTTCAGCGCTCCAGACTGACCGAAATCCTTGACCATCAGCATCGCATGAAAAAGTGTCGAGTCCTGCCCATCCGGGAGGATCAGATCGTCAAACGGATTCAGGATTCTTCCGTGATCCGACACGATGATAATCCTTGTATTGTCATAGACTCCGGTTTCTTTTAAATACTCGATCCAGTCCGCCATCTTGAGAAACGCGGCAACATTCGCCTCATAATGAATCATCTGCTGCACATTGTCACAGTGGATCTTTCTGCCATTCACGGTAAAACGGTCCCGGTGTGCTGCGTCATACGCGGTATTGTCGATCTCCAGCGCAGGCTCATACTCCGGCTCCTTTAAAACCATCGGCTCATGTGTTGTCTCATTGGCAAACAGTATCAGATGATTGCTGTCATCCGATTCCTTCACCTTGGTCATATTTGCAAGATTCTGAAGCACCGTATAGCTATCCATAAACAGACTGTAAAAGCCTCTGGACTTATGCGCATTGTAGATGGTTTCCCGCGCCGTGTTGGCAGCATCCTCACTACTGAGTCCCGCCTCGTTATAATTACCGTCATTATACAAAAGTCCCTGCAGGGATACCGGCGCCACTTTCATTACGCTGTAACAGAAAAGATTCCGGGTATCGGCGCGTGTGATCTGCTTCCGGAAGCTCTCCGCATTATATCTGCCCTTTGTAATATAGGCATGCACATTGTCAAGATCATCATAGATTGAGAGATCCGGAATCCATTTATAGCCGGCATAGGGCGGGTCACAAACGGTCACATCATAGCCATGCTCGCTGAACAGCCGCGGCATGACCTTCAATGCCTCATTCTGCTTTTTTTCAAGCGACTCATCGGCACGCGCATTGATTTTGTCCGGTGTGTAGTCATAGCCTCCAAACAGTGCCGGCGTACCTACATTGGTAAAGCCGCCATAGGAGATGGTATTGGCATAATAGGTAAAGCCGCTGAATATCTCGCGAAGCTGCGGCTCCTCTTTCAGCACATAGGGGAAATCTACGCTCAGTGCCCGGTCCAGCATAAAGACCACCACGTTTTTACCGGTCCTGCTGAATGGAAGCTCAACCTCCTCGTGCTTTGCCTGCTCGATCTGCGGCATCACACTGCGGATGGATTTCCGGATCCCCAAAATATTTCCAACCGACATAACCGTCAGCGCCGCGCAGCCCGCGCAAAGCACCGGGATCACCAGCATTCGCAATCTTTTATAGATAAAGAGCAGCACAATCGCCAAGAGCAAAATGCCTCCAAGATTTATGAGCTGCATGGAAACTGCATAGCTCACGCCATTGTCGTACTTGAGAAATGCGGACATATTGCCAAGATCCGTACCAAAGAGCATATAGTCTAGCACCATGATGCCGGACAGCACAAAAGCCAGAATCTCCATGTATTTTTTACCGGTATCGTTGGCAAGGGCGTAAAACACGCTGCACCAGACAAGGAAAAATCCTGCGGAGATTACAAATGCATTGATGATAAACCAGATCGGATTATGAAAGGCATAGATGTTGTAAAACTCGTCCGGCGAAGAGCCGATGGTCGCGGAAGGAATAGCAAGTCCAATGAGCACCGTGATAAACAATGCCCCGGCAATATAAATTTTACGGTTCGGCACAAAGCTCCGGAGCTTTCCCGCAGCCCCAATCTTCTTCCGGAGGATAAAAATAAAAACCGGCAGCAGCAGTGCGACACCGATAACCGCTGCCGCAAGCTCCTGCTCCTTGGATGGCATCGGTACCCGTACAATACGCAGTAAAATTCCAAGTCCCGTCAGTGCCGACAGGATACATAGCACAAGTCTCGGATGCTTCAGCTTATAAAAAATATTTTTAAGCAGGGAAAAGACATTGTTGAGCGTCCAGTAAAAAACAAGTCCCGATGGCGACTGGTACAGAAATACCAGGAAGATCAATGCCATGGCATAGAGCTGCACCTTGCTTTTCCATGGGAAGCCTTTGGTATAAATGGCACCGGATATAAAATTGATCACTGTCATCAAGATCGGCAGAAGATTTACCGACATCCCCGCGATATGGATCAGTCCGTCGGGTGCGCCCAGATCTGGGATCGGTCCAAAAGCAAAGCCCTTAAGGAGACTCAGTCCGGACAGAAACTGATATGCCGCGATAAAAAACGGCACCTCCAAAAGCAGAGAAACCGAGCCCTTGAGCGCATCCGTTGGCTTATAGTCATTCTGCCGGTAATAGGTCTGAAGCATCATAAAGCGTTCATCCCCACGGAAGGTTTTGCGAATGTGCTCGACCCACGGGCGCATCCTTGCTTCCTGCGCTCTCTCCGCCTCCTGCATGGCATCCGCTCTCCGATACAGAGGCAGAACCAGGAAGTTCATGATCAGACTCAGCACGATGATAGAAAGTCCCGGATTCTGTATAAGATCATTCGCCCAGCTGTAAACCACCTCAAAAAATAATTCCAGCGGTCCAATCAGCAAATTATGAAGTAAGGTTAAAAAAGACATTAAAACGATCCTCTTGTCCTGTTTGTAAATACTAGCTATAGAGCTGCTGCTGCTTTTTTATAAGATACTCCGCCACATTTTCGGCGCCATGCCCCCGGCACTGCCATGCCTCGTCTCTCGCCTGTCTCCGGGCTTCCGCAAAATGCTGGTCCTCGAGGCACTGGTCAATGCGCGATTTCATATCGTTAAGGTCCTCCTCCCGGAGCGGCATACCGATTTTGGGAAGTACGGTGAATGTCCAGGTCTCGTCCTTAAGCCAGCAGCAGTCATAGGGTGCCTTGTCATATGCCGTCTCGGTATAGATTACCGGCTTGTCATATACCAATGTAAAATCAAATATGACGCCGGAAAAATCCGAGATCAGGAGATCCGCCCGCCGGAGAACCTCAAAATTATCATTGTCCCGGTTCCATTCAAGCCAGCTGCTCTCAGGATACTGCTGCATGAGCTTCTCCATCTGCTCCTTCTCTGATATAAAGGACTGGGGATGCGGGCGGACAATGATGTGATAGCCTGTCTTATGCAGGGCATCGATGATTCTGCCGCCGTAACGGCTGAAGATAGCACTCTTTCCCCAGGACGGAGCCAGCAGCACCGTCCTCTCATGTGGTGGAAGCGGTGGTGCCGCCTCGAGACGCTTTGCCATGGTATCCATATACGGAAGTCCGACCACACAGGTCTCCTTCGCCGGCAGCTTCCGAACCGCCTCCAGCGCACGGACCTGATCAATCTGATACTGTCCCGTCGTGAGGATCGCATCATAGTAATCAATGCCAAACATCCGGTACATAGTGATATCCGATGCTGCATGCGGGATATGCACGTACCAGTCCACATCCTTGGAGCGTTTCCACTGGTACACATCCAGCCCCGGTGTCGAGGAAAGCACGATGCCGGCATTCAAAAGGTTCAGCTTTGCAAAGGTACGGTTACCGGCACCTGTGTACTGGCACTCGATATATTGATACTGCTTTTTAAATGCAGGATCATCCTCCGAAGCTGTCATATAAACAAGTTTCGTCTTCCGCTTCTCAAATTCATCACATATCGGCTCAAAAAGATTCCAGTAGCGTTTACTGTCCGTAAATATAACGATGGGGATTTTGTTTTTGCTGACCTTCTCCTGCTTACCGCCGCTCAGACGGAACCTAAGCTTCATCACAAGGTTTCGGACAGCATAGAAACCGGCGCCAGCCACACCGATAAGGATGGTAAACAGCATACTGCCGGTACCCGGATCAATATATAAATAATGCATAAATCCTCCCGATCTATGGATTCGTAAATTTCCTTAAATCTGATTATCAAAAAACGGCTTTATCATACCATAATTTAAAGAGATTTAACATGGAATTCCTGTGGAATATGGCTGGAAGATAGCGATGATCCGGATACCCGGATGCTTGGTTCCGGGATAGAAAAAAAGCACCGGAATGTAACTTCCGATGCTTTACACTGAAGCGCGAGACGGGAATCGGACCCGCGACCTTCTCCTTGGCAAGGAGACGTAGTACCACTCTACTACTCGCGCACTCTTTTGTTCGGTGATTCATGCGAACAAAAGGGATTATACCTAAGGGTCAATAGATTGTCAAGCTGCAATTTAAAAGTCCGTCTGATTATCCTTGATCATTTCCAGACGGGACATCGGCTCCGCATTGCCAATGATCATTTCCGCTTCCGGTACTTGCCTCCATGCGCCAGCATATCCATCTTCATTTCATAATAGTCCGGCGTCATATCGACATAATGGCGGTGCGGATTCTCAAAGCGCTGCTCCTCATCCCAGATCTCATGCTGCAGCTGATCCTTGACATACGCTGCGATCTGCTTCACCGGTACCTCCGCTCCTGTGCGCTGGCCATCCTTCATCACAAGCTGCTGCAGCTTCCTTGCAGTGCAGTGCTCAAAGCTCCGCACCTTCCACGGCTTCTCCGGATCCACAAAGCGATATGGCTTGGAGAGATCGATCTCCTCGCCCTTTTCCGCGATGAGATCCGCAATCGCTCTGCCCTCCTCATTGTAAATCCGGTACACCTCCTTGATCCCAGGATTTGTAATTTTTTCCACACTCTCGGATACCTTAATGCGGGGAATCATCTCTCCATCCTCCTCTACGGCACAGAGCTTGTAAACCGCTCCAAAAACCGGCTCGGACTTGGATGTGATCAGGCGTTCACCTACGCCAAAAGCATTCACCTGACCACCCTGGGCAAGGATCGAAGTAATGGTAGCCTCATCCAGACTGTTGGAGATGACAATTTTAGCCTCCGGGAAGCCTGCTTCATCCAGCCGCTTCCGCGTTTCCTTGGTAAGATATGCAAGGTCACCGGAGTCAATCCGGATGCCAAAGCTTTTAGAGTGAATCCCTGCATCCCGCATCTCTTTAAAGACCTGAATTGCATTTGGAAGCCCGGAATCCAGTACATCATAGGTATCAATCAGCAGGATACAGTTATCCGGATAGATTTTTGCAAATTTCCGAAATGCTGTAAGCTCGTCATTATAGTACATAACCCAGCTATGCGCCATAGTACCGCCGACCGGGATATCAAAGTACTGACCGGCGGAAACCGTAGCTGTACTGCCGACACCCCCGATCACTGCTGCTCTTGCGCCATAGATTGCCGCATCATTGTTGTGAGCACGGCGGGCACCGAAATCCGATACCGCTCTTCCTCCTGCGGCACGGACAATACGGCTTGCTTTGGTTGCGATGAGGCTCTGATGGTTCACCTGCGCAAGAATTTCCGTCTCCACAAGCTGCGCCTCCACGAGATTGGCAACTACCGTCAGGATCGGCTCTCCCGGATACATGACGCTGCCTTCCGGAAAGGCGTATGCATCCCCATGGAAATGAAAGGCAGAGAGCCAGATAAGGAATCTCTCATCAAACAGTTTCAAACTCCTGAGGTACGCGATGTCCTCCTCGGAAAAATGCATATCCTCGAGGTATTCCAGTACCTGCTCCAATCCGGCAAAGATAGAGAAGCCTCCCTCATCCGGGTTTTTACGGTAAAAAACATCAAAGGCCACCTTGGCATCGGTATTTTCTTCAAGGAAATAGCCATTGGCCATGGTCAGTTCATAGAGATCCATCATCATGGATATGTTGCGCTTGTCATTGATTCTGTTCATCTTATGTCCTTCTTCCGCATCATTAAGACGTACCGCGCACTCCCCGGCACATGAATAGCTATTATTATACTATGCTTTGCCGGGATTATGTTAAAAAAATGCCACGGAAAATGAAGTTTCCCTCATATCTCCGCGGCATCTGATACAGCCGATATAGCCTGATGTATAAAATTATTTCTCGCCCGGCATCTTCCATCCATGCTGGTCTGTATGCAGGAGCTGCTCTGCTCTCTCGGAGAGCGGTGCTCCCAGATACTCCTCATATGCAGTCTTGATCGCCGGCGTCTCATGTGAGAAGCGCACGCTGCTGTCTGCGTCCTGCCGGTACAGTACCGGAGCCCGAAGCGCAGCCATCTCCATGCCATCGTGAATCGGCTGTCCACCGCCGCCGACGCAGCCACCCGGACATGCCATCACCTCCACAAAGTCATACTGCACCTGTCCCTTGCGTAGTGCCGTAAGCAGCTTTGACGTATTGCCAAGTCCATTGACAACCGCAACTCTCAGCCTGGAGCCTGCAAGATCAAACTCTGCTTCCTTCCAGCCATGCATGCCGCGGACTGCGTGGAATGCATCCGGATCCGGATTTTCCCCGGTGGCAAAATGATATGCCGTCCGAAGTGCGGCTTCCATAACACCTCCGGTAGAACCAAAGATGTTGCCGGCGCCGGATCCCATTTCAAACGGATTATCCAGCTCCGATTCTTCCAGCTCCTCCGGATGGAAATGCTCCGAACGGATCAGACGGTTTAACTCTCTTGTGGTAAGCACCACATCCACATCCGGATCGCCCTGATCGTCCTTCATCGTATCCAAAGCGCACTCTGCCTTTTTGGCAAGACACGGCATGATGGATACGGAAAAGATCCTGGACGGATCCACGCCGATCTTTTCTGCAAAATAGCTCTTGATGATCGCGCCGAACATCTGCTGCGGCGATTTGGATGTGGAAAGCTGATCAACAAAGTCCGGGAAATGTGCCTTGCAGTATCTTACCCATCCAGGGCAGCAGCTTGTAAACATCGGGAATGCTTCCGTATCCCGATGCTTCACTCTCTCAAGAAATTCGCTTGCCTCCTCCATAATCGTAAGGTCCGCAGACCAGTCGGTATCAAAAACATAGTCAAAACCCATCAGCTTTAAAAGCGTCGCAAGCCTCTTGATACTTGCCTTGGCAGGATTTAAACCAAACGGCTCACCCCATGCGGTCCGGATGGATGGCGCAATCTGCGCTACCACAATCTTCTCCGGATCCTCCAGTGCATCCAAAACCTTATCCGTATCATCCCGCTCACGCAGCGCTCCCACCGGACAGTGGGTGATACACTGACCGCAAAGCGCACACTTGGAGTCCTCCAGCCGATATACATCCCGCACATCCACCGTAGTCTGTGCACCGGTATTCACCACATCCCAGATATGGCTGTCCTGGATCTTGTCGCAGACCTGGATACAGCGCATACACTTGATGCACTTGTCATAATCCCGGATCAATGGGAATGTTTTAGAGCCTTTATTCACCGGAAGCTGCTTTGCAAAGGGCACCTCCGTAATATTAAGATCATTGGCAACCTTCTGCAGTGTGCAGTTGCCGGAGCGTACGCAAATCGCACAATTGGTGTTATGCTGCGACAGGATCAGCTCCACATTGGTCCTTCTGCCTTCCCTTGCCTTACGCGAATTGGTCCGGATCACCATACCTTCGCTCACGGTGTTGTTGCAGGCGGTCATCAGACGATCATATCCCTCGACCTCCACAACGCAGACCCGGCACGCCGCAATTTCATTAATTTCCTTAAGAAAGCAGAGTGTCGGAATGTGAATGCCGGCAGCGGCAGCCGCATTCAAGATGGTGGTTCTCTCCGGCACCTCGATTACCTTACCGTCAATTGTACACTTTACCATTTTGCTTCTCTGCCTCCCTTGAAAATTCCATATCCAAAGTGATCACAGTGCAGACAGCGTGAGGACTCCTGCAGAGCCTCCTGTTCTGACATCGGGCACTCCATCAGCTTGAAATCATGTTTTCTCTCCTCCGCCGGGCGCTCCGTCATATTAACTCTGCCGATCGGTTTATGATCGTCAAAGCGGATCGGCGGGATGACCACATCCGAGGTGATCTCATGATGGAAGCCGAGATACTCATCAATATTGGCAGCTGCCACCTTACCTGCCGCAATGGCGCGGATCACCGTTGCAGGACCGGTCACGCAGTCACCTCCGGCAAAAATTCCGTCCGCACCGGCAATATCCGAGGTATCAAAGGCAGAGATCATACCACGCTCCACCGGAAGTCCAAATTCACCGAATTTCCGGGAATCTATACCCTGTCCGATGGCAACCAGCACACGGTCTGCCGGGAGTCTTACCTCCGGCTTATCACTCTGCATCGGAGACGGGCGTCCGCCCTTGATCGCTCCCGGAATCTGCGGCTGTACAATCAAGGCAGTACAATGATTGTCCGCGTCCTTTTCAATCCGCACCGGGGCATTCAGCTCCAGTACCTCACATCCATCGGCAATGGCGCCCTCCACCTCCTCCGGAAGCGCTGTCATATCCACCTTACGGCGACGATAGGCGATTTTTACAGATTTTGCGCCGCAGCGGATCGCAGAACGCGCCACATCCATCGCAACGTTTCCTCCGCCGACAACCACAATATTGAGACCGGTATAATCCGGGTACTCATCATCACCGATGGCTCTGAGCATCTCCACCGCGGAAACCACACCCTTGGCATCCTCTCCTTCAATACCGATCTTTCGGTCACTGTGGGCACCGATCGATACAAACATGGCATCGCACTGCGCACGGAGATCTGCGATGGAGAGGTCCTTACCAATGGAAACATCTGTCACGGTCTTAAAGCCGCTCAATTTAAGCCCATCAATCTCATGATCCAGTACCTCTCTCGGGAGACGATATGCCGGGATGCCATAGCGCAGCATACCTCCCAGGCGTCTCCTCTGCTCATAGACCGTCACATCATGTCCCATAATGCTAAGATAATATGCACACGAGAGTCCACCGGGTCCTCCTCCTACAACAGCGACCTTTTTACCGGTCGGTGCCATCCTCTTAGGTCTTGGGATCTCTCCCTCATGCTCGCAGGCAAATCTCTTAAGCCCGCGGATATTGATCGGATCATCTACCATGGTTCTGCGGCATCTGACCTCACAGGGATGCTCGCAGATCATACCGCACGTAGCGGGCAAGGGATTATCCTTACGGATCAGCTGTACGGCGTCCCCATAGCGCTTATCATGGATCAGAGAAATATATCCCGGGATATCCACATGCGCCGGACACTGCCATACACATGGTACCGGCTGATTCTGCATGCCCTTGCAGCGCCCATGCACAATATGCTCCTCATAATCATCGCGGAATCCGCGCAGTCCCTCCAGGACCATCCTGGCCGCTTCCGAACCGATCACACAATCCGCCGAGTAGTAAATGCTCTCTGCTGTTGTCTCAATCAGATCCAGCGTACCAAGATCCGCTGTTCCGTTAAGCACGTTCTGGATCAGCGCCTCCAGCTGTCCAAGTCCGATCCGGCAGGGCACACATTTGCCGCAGGACTGGGAGTGGCACATATGCAGAAAGGATGCCGCCAGGTCTACCGGGCATAATCCCGGCTGTGATGCCTGTATCCGACGCTCCAGATCTTTATAAAGTGCCTCGACAGTCTTTTCCGCACGGTCTTTCGTCACAATACTCAACCTGCTCATAATTCACAAAACCTCCTGACACGATTTTATTAATTATAGCATATTTGAGAACAAATTTGAGCAACAAAAAAAGCATCAGAATACTTTCTGATGCTTCATTACAAGCGCGAGACGGGAATCGGACCCGCGACCTTCTCCTTGGCAAGGAGACGTAGTACCACTCTACTACTCGCGCATTATTAATGTCCGTTCAGCTTTCATTTCTGTGAAGAACGACATTATACAAAAGACAAACCATATTGCCGAATGATTTTTATCTATCATGAAATCATAATCTATATCAGCACTCAGCAGATTTATCTTGAGTGCCCAGAACCGGAATCGAACCAGTGACACGAGGATTTTCAGTCCTCTGCTCTACCGACTGAGCTATCTGGGCATCCAGAGCGGGTGATGGGAATCGAACCCACGTATTCAGCTTGGAAGGCTGACATTCTACCGTTGAACTACACCCGCGTCTTCCGTGTCCCTCTCGGTGACACGAATGATATAATATATGAACTTCTGATTTTTGTCAACAGCATTTCAAAAGTTTTTTAAAAAGTTTCCAGTCAATATCTCCGACCAGTTTCTGACCGTTAATTCTCATCCCGCTTTTCCTTTTTGGGATGACAGTTGGCAACATAAATCTTACCACTGTAGGGCTTCATATAGCTCCGCAGCATGCCGCCCTCCGCCTTGCGGTGCGTTGCTCCAGCGTTATATCCAGCAGAGGTAGTATTCAGCACCCGCGTAATTTCCGTGGTATCCAGGATACCCGTACGCCAGACCGGTATGGTCAATGGATACTCCTCCGCACAGCTGTTGATCGCAATCACCGCCACACGGCTGCCATAGATCCGGGCATAGACAATAAAATTGGTGCCTGACATCAGCGGCATCAGAGATCCGTACTTAAGCTCCGGATATCCGTTATGCGTGTTTGCCAGATATTTATGATACTCCAGAAGCTCAAAGTCCTCATGCTTCCACGGAAATGTCCGCCGGGAGTCAGGCTCTGTCCATCCCACCATACCAACTTCATCTCCATAGTACAGCGTTGGTGCGCCAGGCCAGGTCATCTGGATCATCGCGCCCAGACGATACAGCGGCACATTGATATTTTCTCCCGCAGCTTCCGGACCCATCTGTGCCACTCTGCCCACAGTCATATTGGTACGCGTCATGAAACGGGAATGATCATGGTTGGAAAGCTGATTCATGGACGACATAATGCTGATCTCCGGCATCCTCGCCATATTATACAGCATGGAGCTGAAAAATCTCCCGCCGTCTCCACGCAGCAGGTCATTGCGGCTGTCACTGTGCTTCTCCATCCCGGTCAGGAACCATGTAACCGGCTCCATAAACGCATCATAATTCATGACCGTATCCCATTCATCCCCCCGGAGCCACGGATAAGGATCTCCGTAATGCTCGGCAATGATGCATGCCTCCGGATTTGCCATACGCACCGCCTTTCGGAATTTTTTCCAGAAGCAATGGTTATAATCTGCGCTGTGTCCAAGATCCGCCGCGACATCCAGTCTCCATCCGTCACAGCAGTAGGGCTTGGAAACCCATTTACGCGCTATCCTGAGAATCTCCTCCTCCAGCTTGCTCGATCCCTCGTAGTTAAGCTTTGGCAGAGTATCATTCCCCCACCACTTCTCATAGCTGTCATTGTTAGGCCACGCCGCAGGATCATCCCTGGAAAATAAAAAATAGGGGTGGTAGGGACTCTCACGAGACTCATATGCGCCCGGTTCATATTCATTGGACATATCCGTATGATCATAGAATCCGCTTTTGTTCATCCACTTGTTAAAGGAACCGCAGTGATTAAAGACACCGTCAATAATCACCCGCATGCCCCGTTTATGGCACGCCTCTACAAAATGTATAAACAGCTCATCGGAGGCACGGAGATTCTCTTGATTTGTCGTCCGAATCCGGTATTTGGATGCATGCCGGTTGTCAAAATCTTGTTCTCCCAGAACTTCTCCTCCATCATATACAATTTTACCGATATGCGGATCTATATGGTCATAGTCCTGCGTATCGTATTTATGATTTGAAGGTGACACAAATAAAGGATTAAAGTATATGACCTTAACGCCAAGCTGTGACAGATAATCCAGCTTGTCCCAGACACCCTGGATATCACCTCCGTAAAAACGGTGTACATCAAAGGCCTCTATCGGAGCATCCCAGTCATGAACATTTACCACGGGTTTCCCGAGGTAGATGTATTCGCGGTCTAACACGTTGTTGTCCGGATCTCCGTTGTTAAAGCGGTCGATCATAATCTGATACATCACCGCGCCCTTAAGCCACCCCGGTACATGAAATCCCGGAATCAGCTGAAAGGCATACTCCTTGTCCATATTGCTGTTTACGCCGAGGCGGTTATAGTGGATCCTTTCCTCATGCTTCTGGATATAAAACGTATAGCTTACCGTATCCCTGCCGATTCTCAGCTGATATTCGTAATAATCAAAGTACGTATCTGAGAACGCCAGAGTCATGGTATGCGTTTCATTGCATTCGTGAAAGTGAATATAGACCGAGTCCACATCTCCTTTCAGTGTTCGGAAGCGGATTCTTATGTTGTCACCTGGATCAGGCTCCTGCGGACTCCGGTATTCATCACTGCCAGAGGTATAGAGACCGTCCCAGTTTATACTACTCATTTCCATCTGTTAAAAACAACCCTATCCTGAATTTACTGTTTCTCCTGCGGATCATCAAATTCCACCACACCAATGTATGGCAGATTGCGGTAATGCTGATCATAGTCAAGTCCGTATCCGACAACAAATTCGTCCGGGATTTCAAAGCAGGAGTACCGGACCGGCACCTCCTTCTCCCGACGGGATGGCTTATTGAGCAGCGTGCAGATCTCAATGGAATTCGGCTTCCGCTCCCGTAAAATGCGGGAAAGATGATTCAGCGTATGACCCGTATCAATGATGTCCTCGACAATCATGACATTTTTCCCTTCCAGCGGCTCATCCAGGTCCTTTACAATCTTAACAATACCGCTGGAGGTCGTACCGGAGCCATAGCTGGATACCGACATAAAATCCATAGTGACATCGGTATCATGGATTCTCTTGGCAAGCTCACACATAAACATAGCTCCGCCCTTAAGGATACAGATCAGATGGAGCGATCTGCCACGATACTCCTCGCTGATCTGATCCGCGATTTCCGTAATCCTCGCTTCAATCTGCTCCTCTGGAATCAATATTCTGACATGCTCACTCATGATTTCTTTCTCCTTTTCATGCTAATAATCTCACGGTTTACTCTAAGGATCAGCCGCTTCTTACGTATGTCGGCACTCATATGGTACGGGAGATCCAGGTGCGCCCCTCCCTGCCTAAAAAGAAGCGCATCCATATCTTCAAAATGCACAGATCCCCAGTCCTTAAGAGGCGTTTTAAGTCTATGCACAAGTTCTGCCAATATATATTTTCTAACGATCGGTGCCTGCTCCCGGAGACTCTCCAGCGAAACAGAAATTTCCCGTAAGGTTCCGTCTTCCGGGACACCGATACTGCTTTTATGATCTACATAGCCCCGGGCGATCTGCAGGAAATACGCATCCGACTCCCGGAGAAGCTCCGCAGTACGTGCAATATGCTGCACAGCCTGTGCGTTGATTGCCTCAAGCTCCGGCAGCACTGCTGCCCGGATCCGGTTCCGTGTGTATGCAAGATCCTGATTTGTAGAATCGGTAACATAGGTAAGTCCCGCGGCTGTAAGCGCTTCCAGGATCTCCGCTCGGGTTAAGCATAATAACGGTCGGATCACATCCTCATGCACGGCGCCCATCCCCGCAAGTCCGCGGAGTCCAGAGCCCCGCACAAGATTATGCAGCACCGTTTCCGCCTGATCATCCATATGATGAGCAACGGCAATCCTGACACGTCTTCCGCTTAGCTCCTGCTGCCGAAGCTTTGCCTCACGAAGCGCACGATATCTTAGCTCCCGCGCCGCCTCCTCAAGGCTCTGTCCGGAAGCTGCACTCCAGGAGGGCGCATCCACCCGGTACTCCCGGAACGGAATCTCCATCCGCTGCGCAAGCTCTCTCGCAAACGCAAGATCCCGGTCTGCTTCTGCCCCGCGGATTCCATGATGCACATGTACAGCACTGACCGATATCCCAAGCTCCGCGCTCAGCTCCTTAAGGATATAGAGGAGAAAAACGGAGTCCGGACCACCGCTTAAGCCCACAAGCACCAGATCCCCGGGATCCAGCATCCTGTTTCTTATTATAAATGTCTTTACCCTCTTACGTATACTATCCATGAAACATTCGCTGATTTTATCACAAAAAGATTCTATCACAAAAAAAGAGGGAGGAAAATAATTTCCAACCTCTTCTTTTCTGTTTTCTGATTAGTTTTCCGGCCGTACTATGATTTCATCCGGCATCTTCAGTCCAAAAATTTCCCGGGCCTTTTCCATAACATATTCCTTGGTCTTGACATAGACCTTTTTTTCTTCCAGCTCACGGGAATGCTCCTGCTCGTCGGCAATCGCCGCATCCAGGCTTTCCTCCTGCCGCTGATACTCACGGTCCTGCTGCCGCAGTGTCGAACCACGGAAAAAAACGGCAATTGCAAGAAACAGAACGACGACAATTATGCCAAGCATCGCAGCCCGGTTGTCCAGGCGTCCTCTCCTTTGTTTCTTACGCTCACTCATATATATTTAAACAATTCTCCGGCATCATTTTTGCGAATGCTTTCTGCTACGGAGATCACCTCCGCCTTTACAGCCTTCTCACCAAAGCGAATCTCAAGGATATCTCCCACCTTAACATCATAGGATGCCCGCTGCACTCTGCCATTAACGCTGACTCTGCCGGCATCACAAGCCTCATTGGCTACGGTACGCCTTTTAATCAGTCTCGATACCTTGAGATATTTGTCAAGCCTCATGAGATCAGTTAACCCGGTCCTTAAGAGCCTTACCAGCCTTAAATCTCGGAGCCTTGGAAGCAGCAATGCTCATGGTCTCACCGGTTCTCGGGTTTCTACCCTCACGAGCGGATCTCTCGGACACATCAAATGTACCAAAGCCGATCAGCTGAACCTTATCGCCATTAGCAAGTGCATCTGAAATTGCATCAAAAACAGCCTTAACCGCTGCCTCAGCGTCCTTCTTGGAAAGGTCTGCATTCTTTGCAACCTCTGCAACTAATTCCATTCTATTCATGGTATTGTCCTCCGTATCTGCACCTGATGTTTATTTTATCTGTATCTGTCAGAAATCACCAGGAGCGTATTTATCTTGCGTTTAATACGCTAGAATTATATCTTTGAAATATGAGCGTGTCAATCTATACCGCAGAGCCACGCCCATAAGACCGCTTTTCTTAAGGATTTGTAAGCTTCTTATCCTCACCATCCTTCTTAAGCTCAATCATATGAAGCAAAAGCTCTATATGCTCTATCGTCTTGTCATAGCTCCATTTAGGTTCCGCAGTATTCCTCGCCTGGAAGCGGAACATCGGCGCGGAACCGCCTGCGAATGTCAGCTGCCCATGACAGAGCTCCACTGCCTTCGGGACTGCTGCGACATTGATTTCCGCCTGCGGATTCATCCGAAGCACATAGCTTCCCCTGCCGACATTCACTTCTGTCACAAAGCAGCGATGCGCATCCGCCTTGAGACGGGCGATCTTTAACAGATTTTCCACCTGCACTGGGAGATTGCCAAAACGATCGATGAGCTCGTCCTGCATATCCATATAGTCCTCCTCCGACTCGATGGCGGAGATCCGTTTATAGACATCCAGCTTCTGCGCTTCATCCGTAATATAGCTGTTGGGGATATACGCATCGATGTTGCATTCCACCTGTGTCTCAAATTCTGCTGCCTGTACCGGCTGGCCCTTGGCTTCCAGCACCGCCTGATTAAGGAGCTTGCAGTAAAGGTCATATCCCACTGCCTGCATATGACCGTGCTGCTCCGCACCGAGCACATTGCCCGCTCCCCGGATTTCCAGATCACGCATTGCAATCCGGATACCGGAGCCAAGCTGGGTAAACTCCTTGATCGCTTTAAGACGTTTCTCGGATTCCTCCGTCAGGAGTTTGCCTCTCCGGTACATGAGAAACGCATACGAGGTTCTCGAGGAACGTCCGACTCTGCCCCGGAGCTGATACAGCTGGCTTAGCCCCATCCGATCCGCATCATCAATAATCAGCGTATTGGCATTGGGGATATCCAGTCCAGTCTCAATAATCGTTGTGGATACCAGGACGTCAATCTCTCCGTTAATGAAATCCAGCATAATATTTTCCAGCTGGGTTTCCGACATCTGTCCGTGCGCATACTCTACATGGGCATCCGGGACCAGCTGCTGCACATGCGCCGCGATGTCCGCAATGTTGTTGACACGGTTATGAACATAGTATACCTGCCCGCCCCGCGCAGTTTCCCTGCGGATTGCCTCCCGCACAAGTTCATCATTATACTCCATAACATAGGTCTGAATCGGCAGACGGTCAATCGGAGGCTCCTCCAGCACTGACATATCCCGGATCCCGACAAGAGACATATGCAGTGTCCGTGGAATTGGGGTCGCTGTCAGCGTAAGCACATCGACATTTTCCTTGAGTCTCTTGATTTTTTCCTTGTGCGTCACGCCGAAACGCTGCTCCTCATCAATGATCAGAAGTCCAAGATCCTTAAACTCCACATCCTTTGATAAGAGCCGGTGGGTACCGATCACGACATCCACCTTGCCTGCCTTCAGCTCCTTCAGCGACTGCTTGATCTGCTGCGGCGTACGGAAACGGCAGAGCAGGGCAACATTCACAGGAAATCCCTTCATGCGCTCCACAAAGGTATTATAGATCTGCTGCGCGAGGATCGTGGTCGGTACAAGATAGGCGACCTGCTTACTATCCTGAACTGCTTTAAAGGCCGCCCGGAGTGCGACCTCTGTCTTGCCGTAGCCAACATCCCCACAGATCAGACGGTCCATGATCCTGCTGCTCATCATATCCTGCTTGGTAGCATCAATTGCAAGCAGCTGATCCGCCGTCTCTTCATAAGGAAACATTTCCTCAAATTCCTTCTGCCAGACCGTATCCGGGCCAAAACAAAAGCCCTTGGCATTTTGCCGCGCCGCATAAAGCTTTACAAGATCCTGCGCGATCTCCTGCACTGCATGCCGTACCCTGGTCCTGGTTTTCTGCCACTCAGTGCTGTTAAGCTTATTAAGCTTCGGGCGTTTGCCCTCGGCACTGGAATATTTCTGGATACCCTCAAGTCGGGTTGCCGGCAGATACAGATTGCCGCCATCACCATACTCTACTTTAATGTAATCCTTGGTAATGCCCTCGCTTGTGATCCTTTCTATGCCCCGGTAGATACCGATTCCATGGCTCTCATGAACCACATAGTCTCCCGGTACAAGCTCGGACAGCTTGGCAACCTGATATTTTTCACGGGATTTCTGTTTCTGCTTTTTCCGGGCTTCCGCGGTATTGCCAAACATGTCGGACTCGGTCAGCAGCACCAGCTTCCCTTCGTTGTACCGGAATCCCGTATGGAGATATCCCGCCAGTACCTTGATCGCTCCGCGGTTTTCCTCCTGCTCCTTTTCATTTTCATCCGGACAGTAGGCACGGAGGTCATAATCCCGAAGCTGCTGTGCAAGTCTGGATGCGCGAGTGCGGGATGCCGCGAGGAGAATCACCTCATACTGCTCCTGCTGCCAGTGCATAAGATCCTGCCGGAGCAGGTCGAAGCTTGACTTATAGGCACTGACATCCGCAGTCTCCAGTCGGATGCTCTGTCTTGCAGGAAATTCCGATACCGTATTTCCGAGCATCGATAGCGCAACGGTACGCGGACCATACAGGCGATCCATGATGCTGTCAATGCCATAGATCAGCTCTGCCGGATCCTCCTTACCGCCCTCCGCATCCATGCCAAGCGACTCGAGCGCCAGCGCATCCTTAAGCTTTCCATGCTTGTGAACAGCATCCACCCGGGCTTCAAAGCTCTCATTAAACTCTTCCTCTACCGCCTGACCGCGGGCCTTCAGCCGATCCGGCTCATCCAGTATAATGACAGCATCCTCTCCAAAGTAATCCAGGAGACTGACCTCGCGGTTTCTCCCCCGATGCTCTGCCTTATCCGTTGCCGGGTAAATTTCCACGCGGTCCAGCACATTCTCCATCGAACGCTGGGACTCGACATCAAACTCCCGCATGTTGTCAATCTCCGTATCCCAGAATTCCACCCGGATCGGATGCTCCGATGTGAATGGATATATGTCCACAATTCCGCCGCGGATGGCAAACTCTCCCATTGCCTCCACTTCAGGAAGCCGCGTATATCCAAGCTTAGTAAGCTTCGTTGCAAGTGCATTGAGCTCCATAACAGCCCCGGGCTCAAGCGTAAGCACTGACTCGCTGAATTCTTCCCGTTTCGGAATCTTATCCATCAGAGCATCGATGGTCGTAACGATGGTGCCGCGTTCATCCTCAATATAATGCTTGATCACCTCCACTCGCTGCCGCGTGATCAGCGTTCCCTGGGTATCCGCCTGATAAAACAAGAAGTCCTTAGCCGGATAGTACCAGGTATTTCCTGTGATGGAGCGAATGTCTTTTTCCAGCATTTTGGCGCGTGGTTCATCGGCAGTAATCACAAGACGCCAGCGAGCCTCATACAGAGCGGAAACCAGCAGCGCCTTGACCGAATCTACAGGTCCGATCACAGAAACCGGTCCCTGTGCGCTTTTTACCGCCTGCTCTATATACCGGACCGTATCTGTTTTTTCGATTGGATTAAGCATTTATACCTTCTTTGTATTGTACAGGCTCATAGATTTTTCCACGCCTTTTTCAATAATGTCAATGCATGCCTCTGCGCCCTTCTGATACATCTCTTGCATTGTCGTTTCATCCTCTGCAGAAAACCCGGACAGTACATGATCTGCAAGATCCATCTTTTCCGGCTTCATGCCGACACCGATCCTGACCCGTACAAACTGCTCAGAGCCAAGGGATGCGATAATCGACTTAAGCCCGTTATGACCACCAGCCGAGCCGCTTGGCCGGATCCGCATCCGTCCTACATCCAGATTGATATCATCACAGAGCACTATTACATGCTCCGCGGGTATTTTAAAAAAGTTTGCGAGCGGCGCAATGCAGTTGCCGGAAAGATTCATATACGTAAGCGGTTTTACGATAATAACCGGTTCCATCCCAATCCGTGTTTTAGTAAAAACGCCGTTAAATTTCGTATCATTTAATTTTAAGTCTCCCAGCTTTTGAAGCAGCGCATCCACCGCTGCAAAGCCCGTATTATGGCGAGTTCCGGTATATTTTTTTTCTGGATTTCCCAGACCTGCAATCAGATACATGATTTCTCCTTTTATCTACTTTTATACACGACATAAGTCCCGCATACCTCCCCAAGGGGGTATCCGGGATCTGAAACGTGTACTTTTTTATTGAGTTAAACGGAATTTTGTTTAAAAGTCAAGATCTAAATGAACGGATGAAAATTTTAGTCAAGGACGGGGATACAAATTGGTCGACAGTAAAACTGGCTGCCGCAGATCTGCGGCAGCCAGTATATCATTACTCACCCTTGCGGGCCCCTCTTAAAATAGATTCAGGAATCTATCTGCTATGCTTTTGTAAGCTCACTTTATCATCGTTCTGTATCATGATTTATTTATTATATTATCAGAAGCATGATATAGTGCTCTTTAATTACTTAGCCGTTGGCATAGCCCTCGGTTTCCTCAATCAGATCCGCCTGATACTTATCCAGAATCAGCCTCTGGATTTCCTCTCTTGTAGAAGATTTAATCGGGTGCGCGATGTCTCGGTATTCACCGTCTGCGGTTTTACGGGATGGCATTGCGATAAAGAGACCCTTCTCTCCTTCAATGACCTTGATATCATGGATTACAAACTCATTGTCAAAGGTAATGGATACAATGGCCTTCATCTTGCCTTCCTTATCAACCTTGCGGATCCGTACATCTGTAACCTGCATATTGACACCTCCTGCTGCCTGCTGCTCCTTACATGGTATATCTCTCGTTCTTCTCTATTACGATCTTTACGTCATCCGGAGTACCAATGTACGTTGTGTTGGCACGGATTGTGTCTCTGCTCTCAACAATACAGTTTTCAATGACGGTATTGTCCCCGATATATACATCATTGAGAATGATGGAATTTTTAATCACGCAATTGTTGCCTACATATACCTTACGGAACAGCACAGAATTCTCTACTGAACCATTGATAATACATCCGCTCGCAAGAATCGAATTTTTGACGCTGCTGTCCGGATTGTACTTTGCAGGAGGATTGTCTGCCAGCTTTGTGTAAATGCCCGGCTGCTGTTTAAAGAAATAGTTACGGAGATCCCTGTTAAGGAAGTCCATATTGGTCTTGTAATATGACTCTACGGATGCGATATTGCTCCAGTAGCTGTCCATCTTGTAGGCATAGATCCTCTTGATGTTCTTGTACCGTACCAGGATGTCCTTTACAAAATCATATCTGTCCTCATCGTTTGCCTTTTCCAGAAGCTCGATCAGCTGACGTCTGCGGATAACATAGATACCGCAGGAAATGATATTGGCGTCGGTAGCAACCGGTTTCTCCTCAAACTCAACGATACGGCCATCGTCATTTACCTTAATGCATCCAAAGCGGGAAACATCCTCGTCAGGATCCATCTGCTTGCAGACAACGGTAATGTCCGCCTTCTTTTCAATATGGTACTCGAGTACCTTGCCATAGTCGAGCTTATAAATACCATCGCCGGACGCAATGATGACATACGGCTCATGAGACTGCTTTAAAAATGTCAGGTTCTGATACAAGGCGTCTGCTGTACCGCGGAACCAGTCGCTGCGCTGTGCCGTAATGGTCGGTGTATAGACATAGAGTCCGCCCTGCTTCCGTCCGAAATCCCACCATTTGGAGGAGGACAGATGCTGGTTCAATGATCCCGAGTTATACTGGGTGAGGACTGCAACCTTCTGAACATGAGAGTTGGACATATTGGAAAGTGCAAAGTCAATGGCACGGAAGCTGCCTGCCACCGGCATCGCCGCGATGGCTCTCTTGTTGGACAGCTCTCTCATTCGCTTGTTGTTGCCGCCTGCTAAAATAATACCAATTGCTCTCATAATCTCTCGTCCTCCTTAATGATCGCTCCACCGCTTGGAAGTAATCCTTCAGGATAATCCTCAGCTGTCGTTACGCCATAAATTGCAGTATTTCTGCCGACCTTTACATGATCGGGAATAACTGAATTTTCACCGATCGTAACAAGATCCGCATTATATACCCTCTGATCATATACGGAAGGAGCAAACTCTCCGACACCGATTTCGCAGTTCTCACCGATGACGACATTTTCCGCGACGATTGCCTTATCCAGTCTTGCTCCCGCCTTAACCACGGTATTGGCCATGATGATGCAGTCCTGTACAAAAGCGCCGGCCTCAATCGTTACACCTGCACTGATGACGGAATTATGAACCTCGCCAAAAATCTCACAGCCCTCGGATACAATGGATCTCTCTACCCTGGCATCCTCCGAAATATACTGCGGTGCCGCGGTATCCGTCTGTGTGTAAATCTTCCAATACTCCTCATAGAGATTAAACTCCGGAATGATCGCAACCAGCTCCATATTTGCCTGCCAGTAGGACTGCAGTGTCCCTACGTCCTTCCAGTAGCCGTTAAACTCATAGGCATAGATCAGATTTTGATTTTCAAAAAGATAAGGAATAATGTGCTTGCCAAAATCACACTCCGGCACATCCTTATTTTTAATCAGCGCATCTCTCAGCACCTTCCAGGTAAAGATATAGATACCCATGGATGCCAGATTGCTCTTCGGCTCCTTAGGTTTCTCCTGGAAATCAATGATCCGGTTGTTTTCATCGGTGACAGTGATACCAAAGCGGCTTGCCTCCTCCATCGGAACCGGCATGGACGCAATGGTCAGATCTGCCTTCATCGCCTTGTGGTACTCCAGCATCACTTCATAGTCCATCTTATAAATATGATCGCCGGAAAGAATCAAAACATAATCCGGATCATACTGATCGATGTAGCGGATGTTCTGATAAATGGCATTGGCTGTACCGGAAAACCAGTTGGAGCCACTCTGGGATTCATATGGCTGCAGAACAGTCACACCGCCTCTGTTACGGTCAAGATCCCATGGAATACCGATTCCGATATGGGCGTTAAGACGTAACGGCTGATACTGCGTAAGTACGCCAACCGTATCGACTCCTGAGTTGATACAATTGGATAGAGGAAAATCAATAATAGAATATTTTCCGCCAAAGGATACTGCCGGTTTTGCAACATTTTTTGTGAGTACACCAAGGCGGGAACCCTGGCCGCCAGCCAACAGCATGGCGATCATTTCTTTTTTAATCACGTCTTCACCTCTCTAGTATGTATTGCAAGAACTTCTAGCTTTTAATATTATAGCACCGAATGAATTTTATGTGAACATAATAAACAGCAATATTTACCTAAGATATTAAAAATTCCAGGACTCTTTTAGGCATTTTTATGATTTACGTAAATATTGACATGCTGCATTTAAGCATTATATCTTAAAGTCATTTCAAAAATGCACAGATATTCACAGAGGCAAGATTCTGCCGTGAAGCGTTGAAATGGCAGGGAATATCAAGTATAATATTTACGTTTATCTTATGAATTGAGGGGTGCATTATGGACATCTTAACCTTGAGGGAAATATTTAAAAAGAAAGAGCAGTATTATGATAAAGAGGTGACCGTTGGCGGCTGGGTTCGTTCTAACCGTGACTCCAAGTCCTTTGGCTTCCTGGTCATTTCCGATGGTACCTTTTTTACACCGCTGCAGGTGGTCTATCATGATGATATGCAGAATTTCGCCGAGACTGCCAAGCTTGGCGTTGGCGCTGCAGTCATCGTAAAGGGCAAGCTGATTGCCACGCCGGACGCAAAGCAGCCGTTTGAGGTACAGGCATCCGAGGTAACGCTCGAGGGTGCAACCACTCCGGATTATCCGCTCCAGAAAAAGCGGCACACACTTGAATATCTCCGTACCATGGCGCATCTCCGCCCGAGAACCAATACCTTCCAGGCGGTATTCCGTGTGCGCTCCCTCATCGCCTATGCCATCCATGTATTTTTCCAGGAGAGAGGCTTTGTATATGTGCACACTCCACTGATCACGGCATCCGATGCCGAGGGTGCCGGCGAGATGTTCCAGGTCACCACGCTGCCACTGGATCAGGTTCCGATGACCGACGGCAAGGTGGACTATACGCAGGACTTCTTTAATAAAAAGACCTCTCTTACCGTATCCGGACAGCTCAACGGTGAAACGTTTGCGCAGGCCTTCCGTAACATCTATACCTTTGGTCCGACCTTCCGCGCGGAGAACTCCAACACACAGCGTCATGCCGCAGAGTTCTGGATGATCGAACCGGAAATTGCCTATGCGGATCTTGATGATGTCATTCAGCTGGAGGAGGATATGCTGAAGTTCATCATTCAGTATGTACTGGACAACGCTCCGGAGGAAATGGCATTTTTTAACCAGTTTGTAGACAAGGGACTCCTGGACAGACTGCATCATGTACTGAACTCCGAGTTCGGACGTGTCACCTATACCGAGGCTGTGGACATCCTGAAGCAGCACAATGATGAGTTTGACTATAAGGTTGCGTGGGGTATTGATCTCCAGACAGAGCATGAGAGATACCTTACAGAAAAGATTTATAAGCGCCCGCTGTTTGTGACCGACTATCCTAAGGATATCAAGGCATTCTATATGAAGCAGAATCCGGATGGCAAGACGGTTGCCGCCGTAGATTGTCTGGTTCCCGGTGTTGGCGAGATCATGGGCGGTTCCCAGCGTGAGGAGGATTACGACAAGCTGGTGAATCGTATGAAGGAGCTCGGCATGGATCTCGACCAGTATAAGTTCTATCTGGATCTGAGAAAATACGGCACAACACACCATGGCGGTTTTGGTCTCGGCTTTGAGCGTGCAGTAATGTACATCACAGGCATGCAGAATATCCGCGATGTACTGCCATTCCCGAGAACCGTCGGTAACTGCGATATCTGATTTCTGTAAATTCGTATCAATAAATATAATAAATATTTAGATGCGATAAGTGAAATCAAATCCATAATACTTTAAAGGCTGAACGCAATCATAAAATTTCAGCATAAAACCACCAGGACTTACAGAGAAATGGTCTCAGAACCGGATGTAGGTCCTGGTTTTTTATAGCATTCGCCTGCACTTTAAAAGAAACGCTTTTTATTGTAAACTAGTTTTGATTTCAAATTTACATAACAGAAGACGCACGCCTCATAAAGCGGGGCGGCTAAAGAACCGATATCAAAAGGAAAACCTATGCGATTTGTACATACTGCGGATGTCAGCTGGGGCATGACGCCGGACTCGGATATGCCCTGGGGCAAGGATCGTGCCAATGATATCAAGACATCCTTTACTAAAATTATCGACCGCGCAAGAGAGCTGAGCGCGGACTGCCTGTTTATATCCGGTGATCTGTTTCACCGGCAGCCGCTGACCCGGGATCTGAAGGACCTGAATTACCTTTTCAGCACGATTCCGTCCACCCATGTGGTTATCATTGCAGGTAACCGGGATCATATCGAGCAGAATTCCGCGCTCTACAGCTTTGAATGGTGTAAAAATGTAACCTATTTCCTGGAGGATCAGCCGACCTCCGTCTATTTTGACGACATCAATACCGAGATTTTCGGCTTCTCCTACCACAGTAAGGAAATCAGGGACACCATCATTGATGAGATACAGCCGGAGGTAAGCTCACATATCCGTATCCTGATGGCACATGGCGGCGATGCAGAGCACTGTCCCTTTGATGCAGAGCTGCTCTCCCGCCTGCCTTTTGACTACATTGCTCTCGGGCATATCCATAAGCCGGAGGAGGTCGTAGAGCGTAAGGCAGTTTATCCCGGATCTCCGGAGCCTCTGGATCTTACGGAAACCGGTGCGCACGGAATCTATACCGGTGACATCAATCCGATTACGCATCGGGTGCAGAAGCTGGAATTTGAGCCGATCTCTGAAATTTCCTACATCCCATTGCAGGTTAATGTCACAAAGCAGACAGGAAATGAAGAGCTTCTAAAGCTCCTTACCGAGGAAATCCTGAAGCGGGGAAGCCGTAATATTTACCGGATCCGAATTACAGGGAAGCATGATCCGGACACCTGCTTTGATTTAAGCCGCCTGTCTCAGCAATTCCGTATTGTAGAAATTGCCGATGAATCCGAGCCGGAATATGATTTCAATGCGCTCTATCGGGAGCATCCTACCGATATGATCGGCTTTTACATCCGTAAATTTACCCGTGAGGACGGACAGGAGCTGAGCCATGCGGAGCGGCAGGCCCTCTATTATGGCATCAACGCCCTCCTGAAAACGCAGAAGGGAGGCGAGGAAGCATGAAAATCCTTGATCTTACCATCCATGGCTTTGGTAAATTTCATGATAGGAAATTAAGCTTTACCGATGGTCTTAATATTATCTACGGGCACAATGAAGCAGGCAAATCCACGCTTCACTCTTTTCTACGCGCTATGCTCTACGGTATGGAAAAAAAGCCGGGACTTACAAAAAAAAGCGAGCTTTATGAGAAGTATAAACCCTGGGACAATGCTGATGTTTTTGGCGGAGAACTGCGCTTTTCCTGGCAGAGTAAAACCTACCGGGTGATGCGGGATTTCCGAAAGGACCATGAAAGTCTCCGTATTATCAATGAAACGGATCAGACGGAGCTGCGGGAACCGGAAGCCCTGCTGACAGATGCATTGGACGGCGTCACGGAAACCGCGTACAACAACACCGTCTCCATCGGACAGCTGAAATGCCAGACCGGACGGGAAATGGCGCGGGAGCTGAAAAGCTACATTCAAAGCATCCATACGACCGGAGACGCCAACCTCAATGCGGAACGCGCCATTTCGTATCTCCGGAATCAGAAAAATACCATGGAGCAGCGGCTTGTACCGGATGCGGCACGCACCTATACAGCGTTAATCGGTGAGATCCGCAATATTGAACGGGATATTTCACAGCCATCCTATGCAAACCAGCTCAATAAATATAACGAGCTCCGGAATTCTGCCCGGACCGAGCGCACCAGCCGTCAGGCACGGAAGGAGGAGCTGCTGCAGAAGATTGCGCAGTCCGAGCAGGTACTGCAGCAATCCGGTTATAAAAATGAAGCGGAAATTTCAGCCGCCCAGGAAAAGACAGGGGCGCTGTATAAAAGCTTTGAGGAGTCTGTCAAGGAGTCCAAAAAGGCTGTACGAATCATTCTGCCGGTTATGCTTCTTGGACTGAGTGCTCTCTCACTGATGTTTGGTGCAGCTGCCGTCCTGCTTACCGGCAGCTCCGGTATGTCCGGATGGCAGACACTCCTCCCCGGAGTTTCCGCCACGCTCAGTCACATGCGTCTACCCGTGGTACTTGCTGTTTCGCTTCTTTTATGCATCCTGTTTCTGGCTGCAGGGATCACGACCCTCCGGCAGAATCATATGATCCGTAAAAGAGTAGAGGAAACCAGCGCCCAGGCAAAGGAAATCCTTGCGCGGCAGATTGGATGCTCGGATCTTTCGGAGGATGCCATGCATGCGCTGCATAGTCACATGGAGGAGCTTAAGAACGTCTACCACCAGCTCATTGACAATCGGACAGAATTGGCTGCGCTGGATGAGGAGCTTGGCAAGCTTACGGAAGATGAACGGGCATATGACAGCAAGCTGCAGCACCAGCATGAGATGCAGACCGAGCTCGAGGGAAAACTTGAGCATCTTGCCAACATCAAGAACCGTGCCGAGCAGCTGCAAAGGACACTATCAGAAAATGACCATATCACAGGGGAGCTTGATGCTATCAGCCTGGCCATGGAAACCATGTCCGACCTGTCCAAAAGCATACACTCTTCCTTTGGGCATTATCTAAATAAAGAAGCCGGCAGCCTGATTTCCGGGATTACCGGCGGTGCCTATGACTCCATGTGGATTGATAACAGTCTCCGGGTTTATCTTAATACGCCGGATAAGCTGGTACCGATTGAGCATGTTTCCAGCGGCACTATGGACCAGATCTATCTTGCTCTGCGGCTTGCAGCTTCACAGCTTTTACAGACTGGTTCCTCCGAGAAGCTTCCTCTCATTTTTGATGACAGCTTTGCCATGTATGACGAGGATCGTCTGCGGACCGCCATTCACTTTGTCATGCAGGAGTATCCGGGACAGATTCTGCTCTTTACCTGCCACACCCGCGAAGCACGGATTCTGGAGGAGGATCATACCGCGTTTCATCTGATCCGGCTGTAATAAAAAGACTGTCACACCTTTAGATTCTGGTGTGACAGTCTTTTTTCTTGTCTCTCTTTTTTCTTGTCTCTATATCTCTTTGTCTCTGTATTTCCTTATCCCTGGATCCTGCGTTTTTATTTTGCCGGATGATCCAGCTTGCTCACCGCATCTACTATCGATATGGCTTCCTGTTTGTCCAGCATATGACGGATTGTATCGATATCCTTCACATTCATATGTTTCTTACCGAGGAACTGCTCAAACTCGCCGGACAGGCGGAGTGCCTGCTCCTTTTCCCCTGTTTCCAGCGCGCTCCGGGCTTTGGTTGCAGAGGAAAACTCTGCCGCCAGTCTCTCAATGTCCGATCTTGCCGCGCTCTCGATTTCATCTGTGATGATGTTTCTGGTAACCGTCGCAAAGGTGTTTTCCGCGCTCTGCTTCTGTGTGATAATGTCCGTCCGGTCCTGCTGTGCCTTGGCAATATCATCATCATACTCCTGGAGATGATAGCCCTCCTCGTTAGCATCTGTATGAACCGCATGCGCTATGGCGCGAATCTTTCGCCGGTTGGCCTTGATCTGGTTCCGTAATCCTCTCGCCATGCTTATGGCTTCACGGTGCCTCCCATTGGTCTGTCCATTGATAAAAAGATACAGCCCTCCAAGCAGGATAATATCTACAAGATAAATCGGGACAAGATACAGGCTCTGCCGTGATGGAATCATATAATATATCCCGATTGGAATCACCGCAAAGGCAAGTAAAAAGGTTAGTATAAAAATCAGAATTTCCTTAAATCCGCTCGGTTTAAAAAGCCAGTAAAATAAACCTGTATGGGTGAAGATCGGTGCGTGGTCCTGGCTTAAAACTGTCCCTGCCTGCCGCTTCAGTTCCTTGTTTTCTGTAAGAAGTGGTTCCGTTTCCGCCTGAATCCTGCCTTTTATTCCCTCATTCTTTGCTTTTTCCCGGAGTGCAGTCGCCTTTTTAAGCCTTGCCTCTACCTCTTTAATCTGCTGGTCA
The DNA here is from genome assembly GCF_052064775.1 of Oribacterium sp. HCP28S3_H8. Lineage (NCBI taxonomy): Bacteria > Bacillati > Bacillota > Clostridia > Lachnospirales > Lachnospiraceae > Oribacterium > Oribacterium sp. HCP28S3_H8. The sequence goes on from NZ_JBQHUZ010000006.1 coordinate 40,737, forward strand.
TAGCTTGCAGAGATTTCCGCCTCCCGGGCCTTGAGCGTTTTTTCCGTCTTATCATGCATATCCCGCTTCGCCTGATCCAATGCCCGTGAAGCCTGCTTCTCTACTTCTCTCTGCTTCGTGAGACTTTTTTGTGTTTCATTATATGAAATTACGGCGGTCCGCGCCCGCGTTAGAAATTCCACCGGATTTTCTGTTTCAAGTCCCATATCTGTATCCTCCACCGTGTCTTTACTTTTTACCGTCTTTCATGTAAGGTTAGAGAAATCACTCTTAGATCAGATGGTTTCTATAATTTAGTTATTATAATCATTATTTTTTAACAAATTATGAATAACCTATAGATCTGTGTCAAAAAGGAGGTTTTTACATGTTTCGCATGAGTGGGGCAATTTATAAGGATGGACGGCTGCTTCGGGACTGTGTTTCCCGACAGGAAGATCCTGCAGTTTCACGTACCGGACATGTGCTGACTGCATTAAATGAGATTTGTGAATATCTTGACCTGGCTGTCCCGATCTGGCTGGACCCTAATATCCGGGAATTTCAGCGGAAATCCCGCACACAATTTGATAAGGACTGCTTTATGGAAGAAATTCCCTTTGATTACCTTAAAATTGAAGTAATTGAGGAATGATTTCTCCCTGAAGCAGTCCCATATCTCACGCACGTTGCGATTTGCCCACAGGTCGATAGCATTCACAGCCTGCTCACCAGTGCCTCTGTCAGTCTCACGCAATGCGTAATTGCCTGCTGTTCAAACATCGGATAATCTACCGTAGCGGTATGATCCGCCTTATCGGAAATCGCCCGGATAATCAGAAACGGGACATGGTTAAGATAGGCGATCTGGGCAATCGCGGCGCCCTCCATCTCACAGCACCGTCCCTGAAAATGACGGATAATCCAGTCCTTGGTCTCCGGATCAGAAACAAAACGATCCCCGCTGCAGACTCTCCCGATAAAGGTTTTTATTTCCGGATTTACCCGTCGGTTTTCTTCCTCCGCAATGGCAATCAGCTGATCATCCGCTTTAAATGCCATCGTACCGATTCTCGGGATCTCACCCAGCTGATATCCGAAGTTCGTCGCATCCATATCGTACTGTACCGCATCCTCCGACAGCACAATATCTCCAATATCTATGACCGCATCCAGAGATCCTGCAATGCCGGTATTAATCACATAATCGACATGATACCGGTCAATCAGCACCTGCGTGCAAGCACCGGCATTCACCTTACCGATCCCGGAGCGCACTACAACCACATCCTTATCCGCAAGCTTTCCGGCACAGAACTCCAGATTACCATGCACCTCTGTTACCGCGTCTGTGAGGTCCTCTCTCAGCTTCTCGACCTCTTCATCCATGGCTCCTATTATTCCTATCATTTGTTCAGCCTTTCTTAGATCTATCTTTATTGTTTTGAACAACCTCTCTCAGCACCGCAAGGACCGCGTCCACGCCATTGCTCTGCTGCGAATGCTGCATTGCGCGGATATACTCGGATGCCTTGTCATGTACCTCCTTGATCGCATGATACAGAAGCGCATTGTCTTTTTCCATCTCATGCTGATCCAACACATAGGAAAATCCCTGTTTCTCAAAGGAGCGGGCATTTAAGATCTGATCTCCACGGGAGGCATCCAGCGGCAGCGGAATCAGAATATTAGGCTTGCAGAGCTGCAGAAGCTCACAGATGACATTGGCACCTGCCCGTGACACCACGATATCCGCCGCAGCATAAAGATTACGAAGTCCATCGGAAATAAATTCATATTGCCGGTAGCCCTGGGTATCCGTGAGCTTCGGATCGAGATTTCCCTTGCCTGCCACATGGATCACATCAAAGCCTTCCAGAAGCCGGGGCAGGATCGCACGGATGGCATTATTGATCGCAACCGATCCAAGCGAACCACCGATTACCATGAGGATCGGCTTCTCACCGGAAAATCCGGTCATTTTAAGTCCCTCCTCGCGGGTTCCCTGCAGAAGCTTCTCACGGATGGGTGCACCCGTCAGCACTGCCTTGCCCTTAGGCAGCTTCTCAAGAGTTTCCGGGAAATTGCAGCAGATCTTTGCTGCCGCACGGAGTGTAAGTCTGTTGGCCAATCCCGGTGTCATATCCGACTCATGCGTAACTACCGGAATCTTAAGACTATGTGCCGCCCAGACCACAGGAACCGCTACAAAGCCTCCCTTGGAAAAAAGAATATCCGGCTGGATCTTACGGAAGTACCGTTTTGCTTCAAAATAGCCATGAATCACCCTCACTGGATCCGTAAAGTTTTTAAGAGAGAAATACCGGCGGAATTTACCGGTAGAGATCCCCTGGTACGGGACTCCTTCCTTTTCTATCATGTTTTTCTCGATGCCATTATAGGAACCGATATAATATACCTCATAGCCATCCCGGCGAAGTCCAGGAAGCAGCGCAATATTGGAGGTCACATGACCTGCAGTTCCGCCGCCGGTCAGCACAATTTTACCAGTACTCATTTAAGCCTTGCTCCAATCTCTGCACAAACCTTGTTGAGTTCCTCCGGAGTCGATGTGCCCGGCTTCCAGAGCACCATCTCATCCGGATTACCGTAGCGCGGGATAATATGCAGATGGAAATGGTGTACCGTCTGTCCTGCCGCTTCTCCGTTGTTCTGCACCACATTAAAGCCCTTGGCTCCGAGGCCCTCCTTCATCGCTTTCCCGATCCGGGCTGCAAGCGGCAGCACCTTGCTCTGAAGTTCCTCCGGCAGTACCGTAAGATCCTCATAGTGCTCCTTAGGCAGAATCAGTGCATGCCCTCTTGTTGCCGGATTCAAATCAAAAATCACGCGGAAATCCGCATCCTCATATAAAGTTACTGACGGGATTTCTCCATTGGCTATCTTACAAAAAATACAATTATCATCCTGCATATGTTATAATCTCCCTTCGGAATGTGTGCTTGTTTTTAAAAGCCGTATAACTTCTAATTATTATACCCGCCTCCGGGAAATCAGGCAATACAGGCTATAAAAACGTCAAAAGATCACAAAGAAGCAATCAAAAAGAAGATCAAAAAAGGAGTATTTCAATGTCCCTGCCTAAGGATCCCTATATGCTGTTAAGCTATGTAAATACCAAGCTGAGAGATGAATATGCGTCTCTGTCTGAATTTGCAGATCAGGAGGAAATTGATCTTAACGCTCTCACCAAAGTTCTCGCGGCAATTGACTACCATTATGATGAGAACCTGAGACAATTCCGCTGATCACGTTAAAACGTAATGGGCGCTGAATGTATTTGCAGCTGCTCATTCGTTTGCATTTCAATATTACAATACAGCGTTTGGGGAAATGATACTGAAACGCCGCAGAAAGAGGTTACTATATGCGTTGTCTTGTACAGAGAGTAAGTGAAGCAAGTGTCACTGTGGATAATAAAGTCATTGGACAGATCGGCAAGGGTCTTCTGATCCTCCTTGGCATTGAGGACTCGGATACTGAGGCTGTCGCTGATAAGATGGTTCAGAAAGTCCTTTCTGCCCGGATATTTGAGGACCAGAACGGTAAAACCAACCTGTCCCTTGCGGATGTAAATGGGGAGGTACTGGTCGTCAGCCAGTTCACTCTCTACGCCGATTGTAGAAAAGGGAACCGTCCAAGCTTTACCCGCGCCGGTGCGCCCGACAAAGCCAATGCGCTTTACGAGTACTTTATGGCGCGGTGTCGTGAATGGATCAATGTAGTAGCGCACGGGGAGTTTGGCGCCGACATGAAGGTACGTCTGCTAAATGACGGACCTTTTACCATTATGTATGACTCCGATGAATTAAATACGCCAAGAAAATAAAATGGGGATACAACATCTTCTGCTGCTCACCGGATAAAAACAGTCCGGTGATGCAGCAAATGATGCAAATTGCTATATAAGCTGCGAATTTCAGGCAAACAAAAAGAGACATGCGTAAATTGATTTCTCGCTTTGCACACGTCTCATTTTTGTACTGTCCGCAGACACTGACCGGACGGATGGAAGCCATACAGTCAGCACACAGAACAATAATATAGTGATAGGAAGAAATTATGTCCGGCGGTTACCCGCTGGAACTTCTTCAGGCTTATTATATCAAAAAGCTTACTGAAGTTCAATAATAGAATCTGCTGTCATAACTCTCTGACGGATAGAATCCGAATAGGTAATCTCCACCTTTTTACCGGCATCTGCCTCCGCCTGCTTCAGCAGATCATCATTTCCAGATGGATCAAATTTAAATTCTGTGCCATCGGATGCCTTAAGATAGATAATACCGTCCTCAATCCTGTCTATGGTTCCAGTGATACCATAAATGTCTGACTTCTCGTCCTCCATCATATCCTCTGTGCAAATCCGATAGCAGACAGGATCCTTATCCAAATCACCAAGATAGTTGATCAATGCATAATCTCCTGCCTTGATATCTCCAGAAGCAACATCTGTCTCGTAGGCTGCACGATGAAAGGTATAGGTCTTTCCGAACTCCTCCTGTGCGTCCTCCTGATTTTTATCGTCACTTGCAGCTTCCGATACTGCCTCCTGACGACCGTCCATAACTTCCGTAAACTGGATGGTATTGGCATCAATGGACTTAATTACACCATAAATCGACGGGTCCGCATTATAGTCCTCAGAGGTGAACTCAAACGGTACAGACATCTCAACCGCATCCACCGCCATGCCATCCGTCGGATCAGAACCTTGATACACAACCTCCACTTCATCTCCCTCCATAAGATTCCAGGCAGGATTGATCTTTGCATTGGAAATATCAAATGTCATGGATGTACCATCGTCTACTTTTACTGTAAGCTTATTTCCCTCAAGCTTTTCCACAAAGCAGTCCAGTGAATTGGTATCCAGAGCCTCAGACTCAGGGACGCTGGACTCAGCCACCGCAGCCGTCGTCGTTTCAGCGGTAGATGCCTTTTTTCCGCATGCTGCCATCGTAAGCATCATAAGTCCAAGTGCTGTGTAAGCCGCAAATTTTTTCATATAATAAATCCTCCTGATGAAATAAGATTGCCTTCTTTATCACATGCGCATGGATTTCTCATGCCCTCCGATTGTCTCATGCATGTGACAGGGTATTACAATAGCACTCTTAGATCAAAAGTTCTTGCAGAATTTATGAACAGTTTCTTAAATTCCTTTAAGCTTGTCCTCTGCTCCAGAAATATCATTTTCATCCGGATAATGGTAAAATTTCTGATTCTTCAGCACTTCCGGCAGGTACTGCTGCTCTACCCAGTGTCCCGGATAATCATGTGGATATTTATAGCCCATTCCGCGCCCAAGCTGCGTAGATCCCATGTAATGAGCATCCTGAAGATATGGAGGGATCGGTGCATTGCCATACTTCTCTACTGCTTCCGTGGCTTCCGTAATGGCACGATAGCAGGCATTGGACTTCGGCGCGCACGCCACATAAATTGCTGCCTGAGATAAAATCAGCTTTGCCTCCGGCATGCCGACTCTTTCTATCGCAAGAAACGCATTGGTTGCCACGACCGCCGCCATGGGGTCCGCATTCCCAACATCCTCAGACGCACAGATGACAATCCTGCGGGCAATAAACTTAATGTCCTCTCCGGCATACAGCATACGCGCCAGATAATACACCGCAGCGTCCGGGTCTGATCCGCGCATCGACTTGATAAACGCGGAGATTGTATCATAATGATTATCTCCGTCCTTGTCATATTTCACAGCACGCTTCTGGATGCACTCCTGCGCAACTGCCAGAGTAATATGAATCCTTCCGTCCTCCGCGCGGTCCGTGGTCAGTACAGCAAGCTCGACCGCATTAAGCGCGGCCCTTGCATCTCCATTGGCTGCATCCGAAAGAAATTCCTCCGCATCCGCATCAATCACGGCATGAAATGATCCGACGCCCTTTACAGGATCGGACAGTGCTCTTTGTATCAAAGTTCGGATATCTTCCGATGTAAGCGGATGCAGCTCAAAGATCCGGGAGCGGGAAATCAATGCGGAATTTACCTCAAAATACGGGTTTTCTGTCGTCGCTCCGATCAGAATCACTGTCCCGTCCTCCACATATGGCAGAAGATAATCCTGCTGTGCCTTGTTGAATCTATGAATCTCATCCACAAAAAGGATCGTCTTTCTGCCATATCCGCCCAGATTTGCCTTAGCGCGGGTAATAACCTCCTCCATATCCTTTTTGCCGGCAACGGTGGCATTGATCTGCTCAAAATCCGCCTTGGTCGTATGCGCGATAACCTTGGCAAGGGTGGTCTTACCGGTACCGGGAGGTCCGTAAAAAATAATCGACCCTAGCTTATCCGCCTTAATGGCACGGTACAGAAGCCTGTCCTTACCGATAATATGCTCCTGCCCCACAACCTCATCCAGCGTTTCCGGCCGCATCCGGGAAGCAAGCGGTGCTTCCGACCGTTGTGTCTTTTCCGACATATACTCAAAAAGGTCCATCCAATCCTCCATCGTTTCACAATTTATCACAGCAACGGATGCATTACCGTCTGAAAATACGATCAGTCTGTGGTTGATTCCGGTTTACTTCCAGCAATGGTCAGCGCATCCTCTTTCCAGGGAATGATTTCAATCCAGTATCCATCCGGATCCTCGAGGAAATAGATCCCCATGGTCGGATTTTCAAAACAGATGGCTCCCATCTTTTCATGCCGTTCATGCGCCTTTTCCATGTCTCTCGTCATCATTGCAAGATGATACTCCTGTTCCCCGAGGTCATACGGCTCCTTCCGGTCCTTCATCCAGGTGAGCTCCAGTTTAAATCCGGTCTGCCGGTCTCCAAGATACACAATGGTAAAATCCTTCTGCCGGTTCCATGCAATCGGCTCGAGATCCAGCGCCTCTTTATACCACGCAAGACTCCGCTCCAGATCCAGTACATTAAAATTAAAGTGATTAAAGGCAAATTCTCCCATGTCCGCTCCTCCATCTGCCGCAATTATTTTATGATTCAAAACATGTGTTCAGTACTTATGATTATAGCAGAAGACCCGATGGATTTCCACCGGGTCTTCTGCTATAGAGTAGTAAGGGTCAATTAAACCTGTTCTGCAATATTAACTACGCGCTGACGGTTTTGCGGCTTCATAATCGCTCCAGCTGTCAGGCACATTGGCGCTAAAAATCTCGTTTCCGTTTTCCTGCCAACGCAACCACTGTATCAGTCAAAACTGAAACGAAGCTGAAAATCTGGAAATATTTTTATAAAGTGTTATGGAGGCGGCAATAAAGCAAGCAGGCACATACTGTCGCAGCACGTACACAACATTTCAGGTCCAACATTATCTGCCCAGTTCAATTTCCGGATTGACATCCTCCACCGCACTGACCTGACGGATAAATTTATCCGCAGTCGCATGCAGAAGCTCCTGCACTTCTCTGGACTGGTGATTAAAATAGCGCTCTGCCAGTTGATCTGCCTTGATGTTATGGTTCAGCTGAATCAGCTCTGTATCCGGAATGTAATGAAATGTTTCCTTATTGCTGTCCATCATGGCGCGGATATCATCAAAGGTCAGATAATAGCTGTACCGCGAATTTCGGATTTTTCCCTCTCGTTCCGCTACCTCCGAGAACTTCTTGATCGCGTGAATGTTGGCAAACATCTTACGATACTGTTCATTGAGGCTTAAAAACAGTGCTGTAGTGATAGTTACGGCACTGACCTTGATTTTTTCCGGACTGTCTGTATTCATATAATATCCTCCGATCTATAAATGCATGATTTCTTTAAAGTACGATCTCTGTCATCAAATACTTTCTCCGCATCCTGACTCGTTTACGCCTGACTTCCCAGGATAAAATCAAATTCTGTTACAATGCCATTTTTATCCTGCTTAGCATTAAGGATCCCGATCTGAGGCAGGAAACGATACGCATCCGTCACAAGTGCATCAGGCAGCTTCTTATCGATATAATGCAGGAACGCACGATCACTGATGTGCACTGTGGTTTCAAAATAATCGCCTGTCGGTGTATCTCCCTTATGATTATGGTAAACGCGCGCCGGGAAATCGGAATACTCACCCATGTCCTTCCGGTCCTTGGTGTAAATCAGCACCATAGTATTCGGATGCTTTGCATACTCCGCCGCAAAATTAAAACTCTTTGCTCCATTACCATCCACATAGGTTCCATCCGGCGTCGTACCGTTGGTGATCATCGCACCATCATCACCGACATAGTAATTATCCTCGATCCAGACATCCCGCAGCATCTTGCCGGTTTCGTCAAAGAAATACCGCTTGCCATCGCTCTCCTGCCAGCCTGTCTGCATCACACCATCTCTATTAAAGAAATATGTATCTCCATCGATGGTCTGCATACCCGTAACACGGTAGCCGTCCTCATTCAGATAATAATACTTGCTGTCAAGCTCAAGCCATCCAGATGTCGTCTTACCGGAGCCATCCAGATACTGCCATCCCTCGGACGTCTCATGCCAGTCATTCAGATGATATTTCGTCGGGTCCAGTGAAATCACATAGGTTTCACTGTTTTCAACACAGGCAAATCCATCCGATGTAACCGCATGGGCTTTCAGCGTATAGGTACCACTGTAGTTCATTTCCACCGGACTTGTATAATCCTTCTCCGTTCCTTGATGCTCATCGCTGCTCAGACTATAGCGAATGTTACTGTCCGAAGCTGTCACAAGTGTCACGGTGACCGGATCGGAGAAGCTGCCTCCTGGAGTAGAAAACTCCACCGATGGATTGATGGCATCCATCTCCTCTTTCAGTGCGGTACTGTTAGGAAGCACTTCCATTCCCTTACGTAACAGCGTGATGGCATCTCCGTGATGATCTGTATTAAGATAAGCGTCTGTAAGTGAAAGATATGCCGCCTCATCCGTCGGATCCAGGGACAACAGCTTTTTATATGCTGTAATGGCACCCGCATAATTAGACTGCTCCATAGCCTTGGAAGCCGCACTTCTCGCCATCCTTAGCCGGATCGCCGGTAAATTGATCAGCGCCACAGCGCAAACTGCCACAAGGACAAGCACAGCTGCAATTATCCTGGTATATTTTGATTTCCCTAAAAGCTGTGGCTCGGATGCCTCGTCGGATTGCTCCTCCTCTGATACAGCTTCATCCGAATCCGTAGCTGCATTGGTATCTGTGTCTGTATCCGCAGTCTCAGTCTCAACCTCGTCCTCATCCTCGCTCTCAACCAGAGCTGCATCTCCCTCATCGGAATCCATTTCTTCTCTGGACAGATCCTCCTCCGGAGCATTTTCGTCCTCGCTATTTCTCCGCTCGGCACGCTTCTCCTCTATAGAAATCACAGAAACCTCTTCTATTTCCGCTTCTTCCTCAGGAGCATCTGTCTTTGCTGCTGCATCCAGATTTTCCTTCGTGGTTTGCTTTTCAGCATTCACCTGCGCATCTGGCTCTGTCCCGGCTTCTGCATCCACTTCCGCTTCATCATCGACCTGCATGTCTTGCTGCTCATCCGATGTATCAGCAGATTCATCAACATCTTGCGCAGAATCTGTTTCCATTTCATTTATTTCTGCTTCAGACGTTTCCGGACCAGCTTCCGAGCTGCCTGCTTTTTGTTCTAATGCCGTGTCAACCGAGGTTTTTGCTTCTGATTCCGCTTCAGCTTGTTTTTCTGTTTTCTTTTCCGCTTCTACCGCTTCTGCGTCTCGCACAGTCTCATCTGTCTCCGCATTGTCATTTTCCAAATCTGACAACGCTTCTGCGGGCGCTGCCGTATCATCTACATTCTCCGGGACTACTGCTGCTACAGTTTCTGAATCGGTCAATTTCTCTGTTGCTGCTTCGACTGTGCTTACCGCAGAATGATCTTCATTCACTGAGGTATCCGCTTGAACTGTGATTTTTTCTGTATCGGTATCTTCTTCAGGCACTGCAGCTGCATCGTTAGCAGACTGTGTCGAAGCCTCCGCATTTGCATCTGCACTGACTTCTACATCTTCTATGATATCTGATTCCGCAGCTGTTTCAGCATGTATTCCGGCTTCAGCTTCTTCTATATCCGTTTCTGCGGTTTCCTTAGTTTTCTCCTCATTACTTTCCAGAGAATCCGGCTCTTTAGAATCGGCTTCAGATGAAGAAATTTCTATATCTGTCTCATCCTCACGATCCGGGCTTACCGCATCAGAAGCTGCTGTCTCTCCTGGATCACCTTGAGTTTCAGCTTCAGAATCGATCAGTGTATCCGGTACACGAGCTGCGCTTGTGTCATTTTGCACCTCTACATCAGCTTGCGCGTTGCCAACTCCGATCTTATCCATCTCAGTGGCATCCGTTTCCGCTGCGAGGCGGGCTGCCTTTTCTGCAAGCGCTTTTTGCTCTGCTTCCTCCTGCTCTGCCCCGAAGCGTTCCAAAAATCTCGCCTGTTCATACATGCGGTCAAGGCGGGCTTCATCATCCTCCGGTTCAGCAGACACATGCGAAGCAGAAGCATGCTCTCGAGCCTGCCTCTCCACTTCATCCCGTTCAAACATCCTCTTTAAGTTTTCCTCTGAATAATGCGGCAGAGAATCCCTGGGTGTAAAACGTTCTGACAGCACTTCATACCTGCTGCGGATAATCAGTCCACATTCAGGGCAATAAACTGCATCATCCGGAATCGATTTTCCACAAAATTTACAGATCATATTTATCCTGCTCTGCTTTCAAGTACTACTATTTAGCCCAAATGGCATAATCTGACATATATATTATAATCGATTATCTATGATAGCAGAATAGTAAAATCCTTATTTTTAGCAGTCTTTTTAAAAAAATAAACTAAAAAATCCCTGATGTGCGCCCCAAAGCGCATACACCAGGGATATGAATCATTGGTTTTTTATTACTTAAGAGTAACCTTAGCGCCAACTTCCTCAAGCTTAGCCTTGAGATCATCAGCCTCAGCCTTAGGAGCAGCCTCCTTAAGAACCTTTGGAGCAGCCTCAACAGCTTCCTTAGCTTCCTTAAGTCCAAGACCAGTAGCCTCACGAACAACCTTGATAACCTTGATCTTGTTAGGACCGATGTCAGTAAGCTCAACATCGAACTCTGTCTTCTCCTCAGCAGGAGCAGCACCAGCTGCAGCACCAGCTACAACAACACCTGCAGCAGCAGATACACCAAACTCTTCCTCAACAGCCTTTACAAGGTCATTAAGCTCAACAACGGAAAGCTCCTTGATAGCTGCGATAAACTCTTCTGTAGTTAACTTAGCCATTTTAATTTCCTCCACTAGAAATTTTCTGTTGTGCCATTACGCACAGATCAAATACCGAATTTTAATTCCCACGCCCTGGCAGCCTATGCTGCATCAGGCAGCCATCTGCTCAAAATCAAGCAGCCGGCTCTGCGTCCTTGTCTGCAACCTGCTTGAGAACACGAGCGAAGTTTGTGATCGGGCTCTGCAGAGAACCGCAAAGTCTTCCAAGAAGCTCCTCTCTGGTTGGGATTTCGGAAAGTACTTTTACTCCGTCCTTGTCATAGAACTTGCCCTCTGCTACAGCTGCCTTAAGCTCAAGCTTAGGAGCATCCTTAGCAAACTTGGCAATGATTCTTGCTGCTGCTGCAGGATCATCCTTGGATACTGCAATAGCGGTCGGTCCCTCAAGACAATCATCCAGCTGTGCAAAATCTGTACCCTCAGCTGCTCTCTTAATGAGAGTGTTTTTGAATACCTTGTACTGAACTCCAGCTTCTCTTAACTGCTTACGAAGATTTGTATCCTGCTCAACAGTAAGACCAAGATAGTCAACAGCTGTAACGGCAACAGCGCCATCAAGAAGAGCCTTGATTTCGTCAACGATCGGCTGCTTTAACTCAACCTTTGCCATTATACGTTTTCCTCCTTATAAGATTTCAGTATCACCTTAACAAAAGGAAAACCCCCGGGTCCAAAGACTCAGGGGTGATCAAACAAACATATCAAAAAGACTGTCTGTATCGTTTCCTCGGCAGGCGTTTTAACCTTATGCCTAACGGCACCTGCTGTCTTCGGGTTAATACCTTGTGTATGTTAGCATCAGGAGCACCCGATGTCAACAACTTTTTTGAAGTAATGGATTAAGCTCCAAACTGTACTGTATCGAGCTTAACACCAGGACCCATGGTAGATGTAAGGGTTGCGGACTTAATGTAAGCGCCCTTGAGTGTTGCAGGTCTTGCCTTGATGATAGCGCCCATCAGCGTATCTACGTTTTCCTTCAGCTGATCCTCTGTAAAAGAAGCCTTGCCGACTGCAACGTGGATGATGTTAGCCTTGTCAAGTCTGTACTCAACCTTACCGGCTTTCGTATCATTAACAGCCTTGGTAACATCCATAGTAACCGTACCGGTCTTTGGGTTAGGCATAAGACCCTTCGGTCCAAGCAGACGTCCGAGACGTCCAACAACACCCATCATATCCGGAGTTGCAATAACTACATCGTAGTCAAACCAACCACCCTGGATTCTCGGGATAAGTTCCTCTGCTCCTACGAAATCTGCACCAGCTGCCTGAGCTTCATCAGCCTTGGCGCCCTTTGCAAATACGAGGATTCTAACCTTCTTGCCGGTTCCGGCAGGAAGTACAACGGAACCACGAACCTGCTGATCTGCATGACGGCTGTCGCAGCCGGTTCTCAGATGAAGCTCGATGGTCTCGTCGAATTTTGCTGTTGCATTTTTCTTTACAAGCTGAATAGCCTCTGCCTCAGAGTACTTTACACTTCTGTCGACGGTCTTTACGGCCTCAGCATATCTCTTTCCAGTTTTCATGTCAGTTTTGCCTCCTCTTCAATTACTTCTCAACTTCAACGCCCATTGATCTGCATGTTCCAGCGATCATTGACATAGCAGCTTCAAGTGATGCAGCGTTCAGATCCTTCATCTTTGTCTCTGCAATCTTCTGAAGATCAGCCTTGCTGATAGTTGCAACCTTTGTCTTATTAGGTTCACCGGATGCTGACTTAAGGTTGCATGCCTTTTTGATCAGTACAGCAGCTGGTGGAGTCTTAGTAATGAAGCTAAAGCTTCTATCTGCATAAACTGTGATAACTACAGGGATAATAACGTCTCCCTCATTAGCGGTTCTGGCGTTAAATTCCTTGGTAAATGCAACAATATTTACACCGTGCTGGCCAAGAGCCGGTCCAACTGGTGGAGCCGGAGTTGCTTTTCCTGCAGGAATCTGTAACTTGATATAACCTTCAACTTTCTTTGCCATTGTAAGGCACCTCCTTGTGGTAATTACGGGAATTAACCCTCCCAAACTTTGTTATCTTAATTTCTGAACTTCTCCGTAGGATAACTCTACCGGAGTTTCACGACCGAACATCTCTACAGAGATTGTAACGGTCTTTTTCTGATCATTAATGTCGCTGATCACACCGACAGTATCCTTCCATGCGCCGGAAGTAACCGTAACTGTATCACCAACAGCAAAATCGACCAGAACCTCGGACTCTCTGTATCCGAGTGCCTGAATCTCTTCCTCAGAAAGAGGAACCGGTTTGGATCCTGGACCAACAAAGCCCGTTACACCGCGAGTATTTCTCACAACATACCAGGTTTCATCATTCATGACCATGTTGACCAGCACATACCCCGGGAACATCTTCTTGTCAGTCTTTTTTTCCACGCCGTTTTTTACTTCTATGACGGGCTGCATCGGAACACTGACTTCAAGAATCAGATTCTGAAGACCACGATTTTCAATCGTTTTCTCGAGATCCATCTTAACCTTGTTCTCATAGCCTGAATATGTATGTGCTACATACCAGCGTGCTTCAGAATTAGTATCTGACATTGATCTCCACCTTTACTTAAGAATAAATCCAAGTCCTGTCTTCATAATCAGATCAAGAACTGCAATAAGTACACCGATCAGAAAGCTGACAATAATTGTAGCAGCTGTCTCCTTAACAACATCCTGCTGAGTCGGGAATACAATTTTATTATATTCTGTTCTAAGACCCTGAAAGAAGTTCTTAATGCCGGATGTCTTGTTGCTCATTACTTTGTCTCCTTATGAAGCGTGTGCTTCTTGCAGAATCTGCAGTACTTCTTGATCTCCATACGCTCCGGATGAGTTTTCTTATCCTTCATCGTGAAGTAGTTTCTCTGCTTACATTCTGTGCATGCTAATATAATCTTTGTGCGCACGGCTATACACCTCCAATGATTCTTAACTTCGCATGGCTACGAAATTAGTGCATAAAAAATAGGGCCAGGCCCTTGTTTACTCGCTCACTATATCATGTCCGTATAGCACCGTCAAGCTGGAAATTATTAAAATTTCAAAGAGCCAGAGCCGTACTCTATTGTAATAATGAATTAATCTGTTTATACTTATTTCTAATAGACTATAAACCTTATCAAGAAGGTGTCGTATGGATTTAAAACGTATTGAAAATATTATCCGTATCGCAGAAGAAAAAAACATCACCAGGGCCGCAGACAAACTGTATCTCTCACAGCCTGCGCTTAATCTGCAGCTTCTTAACCTGGAAAAGGAATTAGGCACCAAGCTCTTTTATCGGAGAGGCAATGAATGGTCAATCTCCGAGGCAGGCAGGATCTATGTGGATACCGCAAGAAAGATGGTCGCTTTAAAAAAGGACTGTTACTCCAGAATTTCCGATGTCGCCAAGCTTCATAATGAGGAAATCGCTGTTGGCGCCGCCGGAATCCAGGGCGATATCATGATGACCGCTTTATATAAGAAGTTTCACAGTAAATATCCTAACGTAAAGCTTCAGCTCAACATCATGAAGGGCTTAAAGACCCAGGAGCTGGTAAAAAACGGCACCATAGATCTGGGCATCATACTTATGGGCGATAAGCAGAACTACCACCTTGAGTATGAGTTTCTCGCACATGTCGAAATGGTGCTTGTCATGTCGGAAACCTCTCCTTATGCAGACCTAATCGAGCAGGACCGCGAAGGCAATGAGATCGTAGACCTTAAGAAATTTAAAAACGTCCCCTTTGTCCTTGGGCCGAAGGACTCGACGGAGCGTTTAGTTTCCGAGCGTGCCTTTGAAAAAGCCGGTATCGAACCGGATATTTATATGGATGTAGAGGGCATCAACTATACAATGGCAATGGTCGCTGCCGGGGAATGCTGCGCCATCCTCGGGGAGAACAATCTGAAGGACAACAATATGCACGGGATCCATGCCGTCCGCCTCAAAGCGCATCCCGTGATGAATGCATTCGCAGTCTATCGTAAGGATAAATACCTTTCGGATCCGATGAGCGATCTCATTGAGCTTGCAAGAGACTACTGGACAAGAAAAAGCTCTTGAGCTCCTGCTCCGGACTCAGATATCCGTGCGAATGCTTAAGCTGAAGCAGTATACCCGTTCCACGCCGGCTTCAAGCAGCAGCCTGGTACAGGCTTCCATTGTCGCTCCCGTCGTAAAAATATCATCTACAATGCAGACGTTTCGTACGTCCGGTGGGATATAGCCAGAATAAAAGGCTGCTGTCAGATTTTTAAGGCGCTGTCCGGCATTTAGCTCCTTCAGCGCCTTGGTGTTTTTGCGACGCCCGAGTGCCGCCGCATAGACCGGAATCCCTAGTCTTTTGCCAATCTCCTCCGCAAGAACCTCCGCCTGATTATATCCACGCTCTCTTAACCGCTCTTCATGCACAGGAACAGGAATCAGAGCATCAAGCCGCATCCTGAGAAATTTCGGTCCAAGCCTCTCCGCTGTTTCCATAGCGTAATACGCAAGATACTCCCGCCGATGACGATACTTCACAGCCGCGAGACTTCTTGCCGCTGTTTCATTATAATTCATGAGAGAAATGGCATACTCAAAGCGGAAATGATGCCTCTCACAGTGATGGCACCGCTCTTGCTCCTCTGAGCTAAGCTGCCTGCCACAGACCTTGCATACCGGCTCCTCTATAAATACAAGCTCCTTACGGCAGGTGCTGCAGATCATCTCTCCCTTAGGCTCG
The DNA here is from genome assembly GCF_052064775.1 of Oribacterium sp. HCP28S3_H8. Taxonomy (NCBI): domain Bacteria; kingdom Bacillati; phylum Bacillota; class Clostridia; order Lachnospirales; family Lachnospiraceae; genus Oribacterium; species Oribacterium sp. HCP28S3_H8. The sequence goes on from NZ_JBQHUZ010000006.1 coordinate 56,694, forward strand.
ACAATGCGGTCACAAACCGGGCATCTCCGGGGAAACAGAGCGTCAATCAGCCATCTTTGTGCTTTCTCTGCCGCACACGTGACAGCCACCCTGTATTTTATTTTCCTTACGTTATCTGTATGCTCCTTCAATCCTCTTTCCTGTTCTATAGCTCTCTTCTACGTTATTCTGTATCCTCCCATTCCGGAGGCAGCGAAAACTCTGCGTCGTCAGCATTCGCAGCAAAATCCTCAGGCATACTTATGCCGGACACCCCATTGGCAATCTCCCGCATCCGATCTGCCAGAGAGGAATACCGTTTTGCCTCACTCTCATTATGAAGCATGGTTTCAAAAACCTGCGGATTTCCCACCAGGCAGACGCATCGCTTGGCTCTGGTGACCGCCGTATACAGGAGATTACGATTCATCAGCATCTGCGGTCCCATATACATCGGTATGATCACCGCCGGATACTCGGAGCCCTGGGACTTATGGATCGTAATCGCATAGGCAAGCTCCAGATGGTCGCAGTCCTTAAACGCATACTCTACATATCGGTCCTCAAACTGCACTGTGAGCGTCTGTGTAAAGGTATTAATTTCCCGGATAAGTCCGATATCTCCGTTAAAAACCCCCTCGCCCTTTTCTGTCGGGATCCCGTACCTGCCGCGGATTTCCCAGATCAGATTATAGTCATTCCGGACCTGCATCACCTTATCACCGAGCCGGAAAAGCGTTCCATTGAGCTCCTTCTCCGGTTTCGTCTTGGACTTCGGATTGAGCTTCTCCTGCAAAAAAGCATTCAAACGCTCCACACCCAGAGCGCCTTTACGCTGCGGGGTCATGACCTGGATATCCAGCGGGTTCACATTAAGATATTTAGGGAGCTTATCTATGACAAGTGAAGTAATGGCCGCAATGATCTGATCCGGCGTCGCACTGCGGATAAACAGAAAGTCCCTCGATTTTTTGGCAAGATCTACCTCCTCGCCTTCATTGATCTTATGCGCATTGACCACAATATCGGACTCAGCTGCCTGCCGGAAAATGTGGGTAAGCTTGATCACTCGGACCACCTCCGACTGGATAATGTCCCGAAGCACGTTGCCGGCGCCTACGGATGGCAGCTGGTTGGCGTCTCCCACCATAATCAGCCTGGTTCCCTGCGTAATCGCCTTTAAAAGAGAGTTCATCAAAAAAATATCCACCATACTCATCTCATCAATAATGATGACATCACATTCCAGCGGATTGGTTTCATTTCTCTCAAAATGCCCGCGGGTTTTAGTCTCCGCCCCTGTCTCCCGGTCTCCCTTCTCCTCGGGTCTTCCCTGATATTCCAGCAGCCTGTGAATGGTCCTTGCCTCCCAGCCTGTCGCTTCAGACATACGCTTTGCTGCTCTGCCCGTCGGAGCCGCCAGGAGGATCGTTTTGCCCTGCTTTTCAAAAAGGCGCAGCATGGTATTAATTGTAGTTGTTTTACCGGTTCCGGGTCCTCCCGTGATCACAAGCAGACCGGAATTTGCCGCGATGGAAACTGCCTGCCGCTGCAGCGGATCCAGCTCGATCCCTTCCGCGTCCATGATCTCATCGATTAAAGCTTCAATCTGCGGATCAAATTCCTGCCCCGCCGCAATGTTAAGATCATTAAGCTGCATCGCGACCTGAAGCTCTGTATAGTACAAGATGGACCGGTAAACCTTATTGTCCTTGACCACGATTCTCCGGTTCATCTGGAGATTCATAAGGTAATGGCGGATATCGTCAATATGGATTCCCAGAAGCTGATCCGCACTTTCCCAAAGCTCCTCGAGCGGCAGATAACTATGTCCGTTTCCCTCTGCCATCATGAGCGCATATTGAATGCCGGACTCGATACGGAAATCGGAGTTCTCACCTATACCGGCACGCTTTGCAATTTCATCACAGCTGCGAAACCCGAGACCCTCGATATCCTCCGCCATTTTATAAGGGTTCTGGCGGATCAGATCATACATCTCATTTCCATACTGCGCATAGATTTTGCCGGCAAGATTTACGGAAATGCCATACTCCTGGAGAAACATAACCGCTTCCCGCATATCCTTTTTGGCATTTACTGAGGATGCAATGTCTATTGCCTTGCGCTGGGAAATCCCCTTAACCTCGGCAAGCCGTTCCGGCTCCTCCTCAATGATCCTCATGGTATCATCCCCAAATGCTTTAACAATCCGGGCAGCCATACTAGCCCCGATGCCTTTAATGGCACCGGAGCCAAGATATCTCTCTACCGCTTCCTGTGTTTTGGGAGTAACCGACCTGTAGGAGTCAATGACAAACTGCTTACCATAGATTGGATGCTCCGTTTCATGTCCATCAGCCTCAATATTTTCTCCAGCCTCCAGCCCGGGTACGGTTCCGACCAGGGTATATTCGTGCCCCTCCTCAATTCCGATCATTACCGTATAGCCTGTACTGTCACTTCTGAAAATAATATGGTCAATATATCCTGTGAAATGTTCCATGCATCCTTTCCAGTTAAAAAGATTTTAATTAAAGATCATCGTCCTCGCCATTGGCGACATCAATAAACTTACCGGTACCGATTGCAACGGCAGTCAGCGGATCCTCAGCAAGCACGGTGTTGATGCCGGTTTTTTCCTGCATCAGCTTGTCAAGTCCATATAAAAGAGAACCGCCGCCGGTCATGACAATTCCGCGTTCGTATACATCCGCAGCAAGCTCCGGCGGAGTCCGCTCCAGGACATTATGCACAGCGTTCACGATCATGCTTGCCGGCTCAAGCAGTGCATCCATGATTTCATCCGAGCTTACAACCACGGTTTTAGGCAGTGCTGTTACAAGGTTTCTGCCCCGAACCTCCATGGTCACATTTTCCGGGCGCTTGGTAGCGCATCCGATATTAATCTTGATATCCTCAGCTGTCCGCTCACCGATCAAGAGATTATGCTTCTTACGCATATATCTTAAGATAGCTTCATCAAAATCATCTCCCGCAACCTTAATGGACTCGGAAACTACCGGTCCATCCATGGCAATCACCGCAATGTCCGAGGTGCCACCGCCGATGTCAATAATCATATTGCCTTGAGGCTTGGAAATATCAATGCCCGCACCGATTGCTGCTGCCACCGGCTCCTCGATGATAATCACCTCTCTTGCGCCTGCATGATATGCAGCATCCTCGACTGCCTTTTTTTCCACCTCTGTCGCACCGGACGGGATGCAGACGGAGATTCTCGGCTTCCGCAGCGTTCTCTTGCCGACAGCCTTAGTAATAAAATACTTCAGCATCTTTTCCGTCAAGGTATAGTCGGAAATCACGCCCTGTCTCAAAGGACGGACCGCCACTATGTTTTCCGGCGTTCTGCCCAGCATCAGCCGTGCATCCTCTCCATACGCCAGAACCTTGTTGGAATCCCGATTGACTGCAACAACGGACGGCTCCTTCAAGACCACGCCTCTCCCTTTGATATAGATCAGAATACTGGAGGTACCTAAATCGATACCAATATCGTTTGAAATAAGTGAAAACATTCTATCCTCCATCAGGCTGACCCGGATTGCTCTCCGGTACCTGATCCTCGATTTATACTATAGTCTTACTAAGTATAACGGAAACACCATCGTTTTTAAAGAGCTTCTCAATTTCATTTTTTGTTAATAATTTTTAGACTTATTTTAGAGGCGAGACATATTTCAGACACAAAGTTCCGGTATATTATAAACAGTTACAGAGATGTAACAACAAAAAAGCTTTTCATACTCATACTCCACAGCCGGGATGGCTGTGGAGACCCCCTTTGACAAATAGAACTTTATATTTCTCCCCCCTTCTAATAAAGTTCTTTCCTTAATAGAAATAGTAAACCCCGTCGGAACGAAACAGTTCCGGCGGGGTTTGTTTTTGAGGAAATCCCTTATCATATTACCTTTTTCTCTTTAAGCGACGCAATTTCTTCCTCAGATATTCCGAGAAGATCATGATATACTTCATCATCAGATCCTCCAAGCGCCGGACTGCTTTGGTAAGTAATCTTAAATCCGCTCATCTGTGGAGCAAATCCCGGATATTTCACCTTGCCTCTTTGTGGATGATCTACGGTAACCATAATTCCAGTCTCCTCATATTGCGGATCATCCGTGATATCTTTTACATCCAGAAGTGCGCCCGCAGGAATATCATGGCTGGCAAGAATCTCCATTGCTTCTTCCTTAGTATAATTCTTGAGCCAATCCTTAATGGCAGTATCAACAAGATCTTTATTGGCAAATCTTGCATACGGATCCTTACACTCGGGACAAACCGCTTCTTTAAGATCCGGTCTGTTAATTACATCACATAATTCATCCCATTGATGCGATCCCGGATGACGGCTCGTATAGATATGCACATAATCATTCTGACCAAACGGCTTGCATGGATAAGTATCAGATGGGGCAACATCTTCCAACGGCATACCATTGGCAACCCTTCTATTGGGCTTCCCATTCATATAATATGGTTCCCACTGCGAACGGCTCAACGTAATCATGAAATCCTGCATTGCAATATCAATTCTCTGTCCAATGCCTTCGCGTTCTCTTTGCAGGAGCGCCGCAACAATTGCACCGGCGAGTTCCTTGCCCGTACCGGAATCTGCTACAGAAATACCGCACTTGATTGGTTTTTCCGGAAGTCCGGTTGCAGATACCATGACTCCGGTATGCGTAGCGATCGGGTCAAAAGCCGGATAATTGGCATACTTTCCTTTTCTGTTGAAGCCTTTCAGACTGGCATAAATAATCTTTGGATTGAGTTTTTTGCATTCCTCATACGTTAAACCAAGACGATCCATCGATCCCGGACCCATGTTTTCCACAACAACATCACATTTTTTAATGAGCTTTTTTAAAATTTCCAGCCCTTCCGGCGTTTTGGCATTGCATGTGATAGATTTTTTATTCATGTTCATCGCAATAAAACCATACGAATCCACTCCCGGTTCCTTGGCAGTATACCTTCCAAGCTCACCCTTGCCCGGTCTCTCTACTTTAAGGACTTCTGCGCCGAGCCACGCCAGTGTTTCCGTGCAAACGGTGCCTGCTTCAAACTGTGTCATATCAAGTACGCGATAACCCGTTAATGGTGCCATTTATTCTACCTCCTTAAACTCTCACTGTTTAGCTTTTCGTTTTTCTGCAGATGGAATTACCTGCTGCTCAATAAATTTATCCACAAGGTCTGTCATAGTATCTGCATTCCATTTACGTGGATCTACGGGATCTGCCTGGAAAATCAATACCGGGAATCCTGCTTCCTCCAACGCCTTCTTTATAAAATAACTCCCTTCCACCGCTTGCATACAATTTCCGGGAACCATATATACAACACCGTCGATGTCATTTTGTTTTGCCTGCTGTACGTACCATGAGCTGTTCCATGGCGGCATATGCAGAAAATCCTCCATACCGATATATCTGGCTGCAAGTGCTCTCAACGGGTCATCTGCTACGTGATTTCGGATATATGCATCCGCCCCCATTGCAAGATACATTGACCACATAAAAACCGCGCCATATTTCTTTTCAAAATTCTGATAAAAGCTGAAATCGTGCCAGATCCCACGTCCGATCCACATCAACCTGTATTTTTCATTGGGCACTGCCGCTTCACCCTTATCCGCTAATTCCTTAATTTCATAATACAAGCTCTCCGCGTGATCCGCTGCCCACTGGGTACCTCTCTGCCATTGTGCCTGCATTACTGCATTGATCGTATCCACAACTGTTACCGGAACCGGATGGCAGGCTGCAATCAGATCCCTGATCTTTTTATAATATCCCTCCTGACGGTTGATCAGGTTCATTACGTGCTCCAGCTTATTAATGTCAAACTGCTTACCCGTTTTCCACTCCAAAAAAGCAATTAATCTCTTGAGGTCCTCTACTGCAAGATCCAGTCGGTCTTTATCATAGAGTTCCTCCCAATGATCCGGCGCAAGCTCATACCAGTTCAGCGGAGTTTTCCGTGCGATGGTATTTTCCATTACATAAAAATCAGCATTGTGATTTTTAGCAAAAAGCTCAAAAATCTTGGACTGACAGTCGCATGTCAATCTGGTAATTGCAATGGTCGGGTCTGGAAGCCCTCCCCAGGGACCAAGTGGATGACCTTCCGCATCAAATTTATGGTCATCCGGATCCAGGGATTCTGCAAATGCCGTAGCGCAATAAGAGCACAAATCATCCCGGTAATTAGCGTCCCGAAGCAATCCAAAATACTTCTTCGTCATCCTCTTGGCTCCACATATTGCAGCCCACCACTGATTGACAACAAACGGAATATCCATAGCACAAAGAATTTCCATAGGTACATCGGCATTGAGATATCCAAACTCCTCTCCATCCGAAACCCTCTTTTTAAGCTCGGAAAACCACTCTTTCTGATGTGCACTCGCAGCGGCTGTTGCCTTCAGCTTTTTTACCGCCTTGGATTTTGACCGTTCCTCTGATATCGGCGCTGCAGAAGATTGTTTTACTTCATTCATGATTTCTGCCTCCCTTTGAGTGCATCTGAAAATTCTTGTATTCTCTGATCAAGAGTTTCATTCTTTTCCATCGGCCACTTCATTTTGGCAAAATATACCGTTTGCTTTCCCTGTGCAATAAGACTTTGATGCTGACTAGGATAATCCCAGCTCGCTGATTCCTCATACTCATTGTTATAAAAAATAACAGCATCCGCATGAGTTTTAGCAACTTCCCGATTCAATGCCTCTACTCTCTGACTGACAAAGGATTTCTTGCTGGAAAACTCTCTCAGCATATAGGTATCTACAATTGCCCTTTTGGTTGTATACGAAAAATTAAAATTCCTGTCATAATACCGATCTCCCCAGTCGGTATCTTCTCCAACAATCACAAGTCCCTTACTTTCAATCAGATCATACAACCTGGTGTCTTCCTGATTGGATCCGGTATAAAATACTCTGGGGTCACAAATAACCGGCCAGGATTTGGCTTCTTCTGCCACTTCTTGTACAAGAGCCGCATGCTCGCTGCGATCCATAAAAAATGCACTGCCGATGATCACCAGCGCCTCTGATCCGTTGATGCGAATGTCTTCTCCATGACGTAAATCACCAATCCTGCGCAATGCATCCTTATCTGCATTACAGATCCTTGCCCCTGCCCGGATATCATCTTCGCTCAGCTTTTTACCCGACCATCTTTCTACATCATTTTTAAAAAGATCCACTACAAATTCATTTCGCTGCTGATAAATTAATTCTCTTGTAAACAACCAGTCCAGAAATGCAATGTCCGGAATGTTTTTATGAGGTTCTACTCTCTTAACTTCTCTTAAGTACAAATATGCTCTGATGACAACGTCTGTGCTATTGGATATAGCGATTGCATCAGCCTGAGAAGCATACGTACCATCAACAATTTTTTTAAACTGAGCCCTTACGATCGGATCAAAGGAAAACTCCAGATATTGATTTGTTTCTATCAATGGTTTCTCTGCCTCTGCATAGATACGGATCGGCATCATCCCTGCACCGATAATCATCTCGTCCGGAATGTCACAACCAAGCTCGGCAATGACTTTACCTCCTCGCTTCCGAAACGCGGATGCCGCTTCCTCTCGATTATCATATGCATGCTTCAATTTACAAAATGCATCGCTTTGCAATGCACAGTCACGTATTGACATAAAGCATCGCTCCTTTCTTCATGTATCTATATTGTAAACAGCAAAGTATTCCGTTGACATAATCAAACCCACACGATTGTAAAGTGCACTTTGCACACATATCAGGAAATATAAAAGGTGTCCTCCTCATTACAAGGCGACACCTTTGTAGTAACCTGATCCGCCAGATTTTAAGATCAGAATGGAATGACTCCTAATACTCCCGCAACAAGCGCCAGTACAATGCCCAGAATCCATGTAGGCAGGAAATTAGCCCTAAGATTATCCTTCATATCCACACCTGCAAGTCCAAGCGCAAGATACGGTGTCGGACCAACCAGACAGAGATTGGCTGCGATACAGGATCCTATCAATGCGCCTATAACCGCTGCCTCCATCGTTCCGCCATACGCCATTGCCATCTGTCCAAAAATAGGAGTCATGACCATATATACCGTATCTGATCCTACTGCCATGGACAACGGCACCGAGAACAATGCAACAATCATCGGAATATGCCTGCCGGCAGATTTCGGAAGGATGCCAAGCAAAGCATCCGTCATTGCCTGCATCATGCCGGTATCCTTAAGTGTACCAACCAGTACGCCAATGGCAAAAATCATCATTACCATATTGAGCGCATTGGAACCATGCTTTTTAATCTGTGCAGTCTGCTCCTTAGCGCTCTTGCAATTCAAAATCAATGCGATGGACAAACCTACCATAAAGGCGAGATTTGTGTTGATCAGCTTAAGCAGCATGGCGAGTACCAGCACAATTGTCATAATAATGTCGATCGCCATAACCGTCTTAGATACCTTGAGAACCGGTTCCTTTTCCTTGACAATTCCCTGTTTCAGCTCTGCAAACTCCTCATCGGATACTCCACAGCCCTGGCGTTTCAGATAGTTGCCGATAAAAAAGCAGCTGGCCAGTAAAATTACAAATCCAACGATCTGAATCGGCAGAACCATCCTCCATATCTCATACGCATCCACATTCGTGGCCGCTGCAACACGAGCCTGTGCAGAAGTCCATGGCAGCATATTTTCCACGCCGGATACCAGACCAACATAAAAGAGCAGCCAGGTTGGTTTAATTTTCATTTTCTGAAACAGTGGTAGCATGGTTGGTATGGTAATCAACATGGTAGTTGCACCAGAACCATCCAAATGAGAAATCATTGTCAGAAGACATGTCATAATCAATACGAGCGGTATAGAATTGCCGATATACCGCATAACCTTACCAACGATCAGATCAAACATGCCTGCATCGCCCAGAACATTAAAGTAAATCACAGCAAAGGAAAACAATACCGCAGTGTTTAATACGCTTCCAAGTCCTGTATCCAGAAATCCTTTGATATCCTTAAATCCATACCCAAGAACCAGAGACGCAATCACCGGAAGCAAAATCAGAATCGGCGGTAGCGCAATTTTTCCGCTCATAATGAGAGCTACCATAATTACGATCAGGATAAATCCTACTGCAGCTAACATACAAATCCCCCTCTTTAAGAAAGTTATCCCAAAATGTTGTTAATATATTAACAGATATTTCTTTGTTAAAACAATTTCCTGTACGCATAGGATTTATGATCTTAATAAGTGCACTTTGCACATGAATCCGCTATAATGAGTACTATATTTCCTGAAAATGAGAGGAGATCTTATGGAATTGTTTCCCACTCTGCTGTTAATTCATCACCTTGACGGAAGTATCATTTTTAGCAATACAAAACAAGACTATCTATCCATTGATAAGGGGATCTGTCTTGTAGATCCCGATGCAGCAACCATGTGTCCGGGTTATCTTTATGTAGGCAAGTCTGCAGATGTTTTATCCCGTATACAGCACGGCGCATTTGATGCGGAATCAGACTACCTGGTCATTTCTTCCGGGGATTGTCCTGCATTATTTCAGGAGGGATGCATTCCCAAAAACATCCGGTTGATCGCCTGTAATTCCAAGCCCTGCGCTCTTTATAACGATGTCCATGATTACATGCATTCCTTTCACATCTGGCTGAAGCAACTGGATAATGTTCTCTATCATAATGCCGGTGTGGGAGAGCTTCTCCGGCTGGGAGCAGAAAAAATTGATGCAACGCTTCTTTTAATTAACGCCGGTTTTAAAGAAATAGCCGCTATATACAACCCTCACGTACAAGATGCCATAGCTCAGGAACTACACGCAAATGGATATCTCTCTTTTGAAACTATCGAAATGATCCACCGGGAGTCTCCCGTGCAATCGGGTGTTGACTGGATGCAGTACGTATCCTCTGCCAGCAATAATTACAACATGGTTCATTTGATTCGATACCATGATCAGCTGGTAGCACGTCTGATCATGACTCTTAATGGTCCGGAGTCTGATGCATATTACGGTGAGCTTCTTAAAATCCTGGCTTCTTATATTTCAAAATATATGTTTACGGAAGCAGGTGCAGATTATAGTGCCAATGCTGCACTCGGAAGTTTAGTCGCTGACCTGATTGAAGCACGCCTGACTGATCAGAAGGAACTTAATCAACGGCTTAAGCTGGTAAAACTGGCAGTAAAACGCTATTATCACCTGCTGATGATTCATTTTGAACGCAGCGCATCCAATGCGAATGCCAGCATTCCCTGGAACTATATCATTTCCCAGCTGGAATACATCTTTCCTTATAGCAATATAACAACCTACCGGGGAGACATCATACTTATGGTTAAGAAGCGGAAACGCAGCAGCCGGCTGCAATTTAATCAACTGCAGCTTCTGGAAATTTTAAAGCAATATAATGGCTATGCATCCATCGGAAATGCTTCAGAATTCCTTACCTCAATGCCTCCGATCTACCATCAGATCCATGACGCGCTTCGGCTTGCACGGAAAATTTCTCCGGAGAAACGGATTATTTACTATGAAGATTATGCCATGTATGAAATTGTCGAGATGGCTTTGAGTGGAGAGGGTGCGCAGCTTGCCAGTCAGAATCCCGCTCACTTGTGTAATAATGAACTAATTGCCCTGATCCTTTATGATCAAAAGTACGGAACAGATCTGTTAAACAGTCTGCGGGCATACCTGGACTGCGAGGGAAACACCAGCCAGGCTGCGGAATTACTCTATATCCACCGAAACACTATGCTAAACAAAATTCACAAAATTACAGATGTCCTCGGACACGACTTAAGCAGCACCATCACCAGAGACCGCTTAAAATTCAGTTACTATGTGCTGGACTATGCCAATAAATATCTGGGTCAGAATATACTGGAGCTTCACTCACCTACAGAAACGTCGCAAAAAGGCCGGTCAGAATTTCCATCTGGCGGACAAGAAGAATCAAATTCCGAAATTAGATACACGTAATACAGATGTATGAAATACTGCTATTTTTTGCTAAGATATTGTATGAAAATAATTATGGCCCATAGATCCTGTAAGTATCTAACTTACAGGATCCGGTGTTTTCCGGAGGATATATGCGGACACTTAAGTATGCACTTCTCGGTTTGATCAATCGTCAGTCTATGAGCGGATATGATATCACCAGAGAATTCAACAATAATAAACTTGCAAATTTCTGGCATGCCAAGCACAGCCAGGTATATCCAGAGCTGAACCGCCTTACAGAGGAGGGGCTGATCACCTGCGAACTCGTCAATCTTACCGATAAATTTGAAAAAAAGATGTATACCATCACTGATGCCGGAAAAAAGGAATTTGCAGCGTGGCTTTCGGAGGATGAACCTCTCGCACCTACGCCCAAGGATGTGTTTAGGCTACGTATGTATTTCTGCGAAAATATGACTCCGCAAGAGCTATCTCAGCATCTTGACAACGCTGTACTGCAGCACGAGAAATCTCTCGCAAAGCTCATGCATATCATGTCTGACACCTACGGTAATGTTCCGCCCGAAATCTGCACCCAGGCATATGGAGACTACATGGTCCTGGAGGGAGCGATCCTGCGCGAGGAATCCTATCTGGAATGGCTTCATAAATGCCTGGACCGCATGTAGAGCTTATAATGTATATAATCCTGCAGTCCATAATAACAGCCTCGCTACTGTTTCATCAGTTTCCAGACTGTAGTGCGGGATATGCCCAGTCGCTTTGCCGTCAATGTCTGGTTTTGTTTGCATTCTTTAAGAACTCGCCGCACAATGTCCCGGTTAATCTCATCCAGTGTACGGTCCAAGCGCATCGGTTCCTGTTCTGCAGCCGGCGATACATTAGCCAAAACCTCCCGCGACTCCATAGACAGAATCCGTGCAGTTTCTGCCAATGTAATGGTTTCGCTGCTTCTTGACACCAATTCCCGCATAACACGTTTCAGCTGAGCAAAATTACCGGGCCAGTCAAAATTTTTAAGCATCTCCAATGCACCACTCTCTATCCCCGCCACATCAACAGCCTCAGAGATACTGAGCTGACTTAAAAACAGATTAACCAAAGCCGGAATATGTTCTCTCAACTCGCGCAGCGGCAGCAGATTGAGTCTTAGGCATCCGAGACGGTCCATGATCTGGATTGCCTGCCTGGAAACTGCACCTGCATGAATTGTTGCAGAAAACAGCAGCTTATTGCGGGCAGCAACATCCATGTCTTTGAGCAGTGCCATCATCTGCTCAAAAACTTCTACAGGCAGATTTTCCATTCCGGAAAAATAAATCGTAAGATCTGAGTCTGCAAAAGGAGAATTATGGCTTGAAGCAAGAAATTCTCTTGATTTAGGTGTTAAAAGCTGGCATCGGATACAGACAAATGGATGATTACTGTGATTTGAGCGGAAATACAGCAGATTTGCCGCGGACTCTCGGCCGCTTCCCTCCTCTCCAAGCAATACAACCGGCTGTCTGGAATCCGCCAGTCTCAAGAAGTCTACTTCTCTGCCCAGAACATCAGAAGCATTAACAAAGATACTGCTGCTGAACTCCTGCCTTGCCTCCTGTTCCGTAAAGTATCGTATCCCCTGGCGGCTTCCTGAAAGAGGTGCTCTGCTTCTCGTAATAAAAAAAACCGCATACTCACGTTCCATTGACAATAGACGCTGTGCCTTAATACTATAAATTCCGCCGCTGATATATTTTACAATCCGCACTGTTTTATCTTTCTCCAGTGTTTTCATCTCCTGTTTCAATATATTCAAAAGCTCAGCGCTTTGCTCTGTCCTTAAATTAGAAAAGATCAGATTCTGCTGTTCATCAAATATCAGCGTTTCACTGCTCTGCCGGTTAATAATTTCCCTGAAAAAATGGTTTTCATCACGTAGCCTGCGCACATTCTGGCACAGCGTGCATGCATCAACAAATGCCTTACGGATCGCTCCCTGACTGGATGTGATCAGAACCGCATTCAGTCCATGATGCTTTGCCGAAGTATTTGCGGCCACATCACAGAGTACGATTCTGTATCCCAGGCGGTAAACCTCATCCATCGTAGGATCCACATCATCCGCCCGATCCACAGTAAAAATGCGCGGTGCAGCTTTGACCATCTCCGAGAGATTCTGAAACGCCATGGTAATATTTGGAAATCCAACCATAGCAAAGCGATCACTAATGTTCTCAGCCAGATGAATTGCCCGGAGAATGTCATACTCCGCAAGCTGTATCTCAATTACCGGAATATCCACCTGTTCCCGAAGCAAACGTGCTGTACCTCCGCGGGAAATTATGACATCATAATCCGCATGGAAATTGCTGCGTGCCTTGGTCACTCCCTCCTGCAAATCACCAGACATCGCAGTAAGCTCAATATCCGGAAATTCCAGCGCTGTCCTCTCCATGAGTGATTTTAACCCATCATAAGGAGCAATCCCGAGAATCCGAGTCTTTGAATGTTTATCCATGGTGCATCCCCCCCAAAAAAAAAATTGAACTCACGCCAAATACAGTCTCAATACAATCTAAAATTTCAGATATTTTTCTCAATATATAGTAATAATTATCATGTATTTATTATAACGTTCATAATTTAAACGTCAATATACATAAAATTAATAGAATATTTCAAATATTATTAGTAGTATTATCTCATACGGCGAAGTTCTGAACGATCATTAAGAAAATCGGCTAGGAATTTCCGTCAGATCGTTAAATTTATGAACACTCAAGAAAGGGAGGAGTTTCAAATGAAGAAAAATTTCATGAAGGCAACAGCAATCGGACTGGCAGCTTTGCTGGCAGCCAGCATGGCGGGATGCGGATCCTCAGGTACCTCACAGACCACAGCCGCCGCAAGTAAAGAGGCAGCTCCCGCTACTACGCAGGCTGCAGCAGCAGAGTCCTCACAGGCAGAAAGCAAGGATGCTGGCGGAAGTTCCGGAAATACCGATTTCAGTAACACCACACTGAATTTCTGGTCTGATAAGGTAGGATCCGGATCTTACAATATGATTGTTGCCATGTCCAAGGTTCTGGAGGAAAAGGGAGGCTTTAAGGAAGTAAACGTAGATCCGTCCTATCCTGGCGGCATGGGAGCTCCTTACATTTTCAAGGAAAACAACGTAGATCTTTCCTTTGTAAATGGTGCTCCGGCCAAATGGGCTTTGGAAACCGGTACTCTGGATCGTGAGCCGACCGATGGATATGCTGCAGTGATCGGCGGTCTGACACAGGTTGCTTATATCAACTGTATCTCCAACAAATTTCTCAAGGATAACAACGTATCCACAATCGAGGAAGTTTTTGAAAAGAAACTGCCGCTGAGAATCGGATGCTCTCAGAAGGGTTCCATGGACGCAGAAGGTGCTTATCTCCTGCTCGAGTATTTTGGCGTAACCGAAGATGATCTCAAGAGCTGGGGCGGTTCCATCACCAATCAGGGCGGTGACCAAAATGCCGAAGCACTTGCCGATGGTCAGATTGATTTCTACATTGACCACACATCTTCCGCTTCTTCCACGATGGCACAGATTGCCACCACATGTGATGTGACCTTCCTGCAGTGGGGTGATGATCTTGTGAACTGGTTTGTCGATAAAAAAGGATATGACAAGATCACGATTCCGGCAAATTCCTTTAAGGGACAGGACAAGGATCTGGTTCTTCCGGGATCTCCGGACTGCTTGTTTGCAAACACCAACCTTGATGCGGATACAGTTTATCAGATCACCAAGGTGCTCTCTGAAAATCGTGATGCACTGGTTGCAGAGTATGCTTCTCTGTCCGGATGGGATCCGAAGACAGCCTGGGAATCTCAGAAGATCGGCGGATGCCCGCTTCATCCAGGTGCAGAGCGTTACTATAAGGAAATGGGTTATATGAAATAATGAGGTTCGGCTATGAGCGATAATAAAAATCAAACCTTACAGAAATCGGAACAGGAACCGAAGCTGTCCAAGGCTGATGAGCTCGGTAAAAAGCTGGCCAAACAGGATGATGATGAAACAAAAATAGCAAAAATCATGCGGAAGGCGCCTATATGGCGCCGTTCCGCAATTATTGCGCTTTCTCTTTTCTGGGTGGTATTTCAGCTCTACATCAAGCTGATCAAGCCTTTGGATCCATGGTTTCAACTTCCGCTTCATATGTGTCTTGCCATGCTGATTGTATGGCTTATGAATCCGATGGAAGATAAGTCTAAAAACCACAGCAAGGCATGGTGGATTTATGATGGATTTCTGATTGCAGCTACCATATACATTTTTATTTATTATGCTTCTCATGCAGAGGCGTTGAATTACCGACTGTATTCTGTAGATAAGATGAAAACCGACGATGTCGTTGCCGGTACATTGCTCCTGATCTGCGTTATGGAAGCTGTACGCCGCGTGGTATCCATGTCGTTGTTCTGGGTCATCCTCTTTTTCATTGCCTATGCATGGTTCGGCCAGTTTGTCCCGGGAATCTTCCATTTCCAGGGCATCAGCTACAGTCGCTTTATTGAAACTCTGTCCCTCGGAGAAAATGGTATCTTTGGCTCTCCTCTCGGGACATCACTTAACACCTTGTTCTACTTCCTGATGTTCGGCTGCTTCTTTGCCAACTGCGGAGGTGGCTCTGTATTAACAGATGCAGGTTTAAAGCTTAGTGATAAGACCGTAGGTGGTCCGGCCAAAGCCGCTGTCATCTCCTCCGGTCTTATGGGTATGATTTCCGGCTCTGCCGTTGCCAATGTTACCGGTACTGGTGTATTCACTATTCCGCTTATGAAAAAGACCGGATACTCTCCCGAGGAAGCAGGCGCAGTTGAATCTGTAGCCTCCACCGGAGGCCAGATCATGCCGCCGATTATGGGTGCTGGTGCCTTTATCATGGCGGAAATCATTGGTATCCAGTATATCCATATTGCAGCAGCTGCGATCATACCGGCCCTTGGCTATTTCATCGCTGCTCTGATGGTCGTACATCTGATTGCCAGAAAAAAACACATTGGTAAAAACCCCAATGTGCATTATGATGGTGCACCAATCCTGCCTAGACTTTATCGTCTGATCCCCATTGTTGTGCTCGTTGCTCTGATCATTAAAGGTATGTCTCTGCCGAGAGCCGGCATCCTCTGCACAGTGATCGCTGTTGCAATCAGCTTTATCTCAAAGGATACCCGCATGAGTGGCAAGAAGTTCCTGCTGACAATGCTGGATGGTATCCGTCAGGCCGCAAATATCGCAATTCCGACAGCTGCCTGCGGTATCATGATCGGAATTGTTGTCCGCTCCGGTATTGCAGTAAAAATTGCCAAGATCATCGACCGTACCGGTAACAGCTCATTGTTTATTGCACTGCTCGTTGCGGCAATCGGCTGCATCATCCTGGGTATGGCACTGCCTACTGTGGCAGCCTACCTGATTGCTAATACACTGTTCATATCCGCCATCCAGGGATTAAGCATTTCCCCGCTGGTTGCTAATATGTTCATCTTCTATTTTGGCGTAGTAGCACAGATCACCCCGCCGGTTTGTCTTGCATCCTTTACCGCAGCAGGTATCGCCGGAGGCTCGGCATGGAAAACCGGATGGAAGGCATTTACCTTTGCCATCACCGGCTTCATCGTACCATTTATGTTTGTATATCGTCCGGCACTCCTGCTGGAAGGCACTGGTATACAAATCGCTCAGTCAGCAGCAATGCTGCTTTTTGCTACCTTCTGTCTCGCAGGCTGCGTTGCAGGGTATATGTTCCATGATCTGAAGGTCTGGGAACGTATTGTACTGGGAGTCATTGCTGTATTGTTCATCCTGCCGATGGACATCTCCGACGTACTCGGACTTGTCGCTGGTGTAATATTCCTTGCATACTGCTACCTCTGCGGTAAGAAGCAAAACTCTCATCCGGATGCACCGCAGCGTGAAGCTGCTTCCTGAAGGGAATGAGGTGACAGCGCATGGTAAAACTACTGATTTTGGCAGATGACTTTACCGGCGCACTGGACACAAGCGTTCAATTTGCAAAAAAAGGTGCTGTGTCATCTGTGATCGTCACACCGGAAATTGATTTTTCAGCCGTGGACGCAAACGTCCGGGTTTTGGTGGTCGATACAGAAACACGGCACCTTTCTTGTAACGAAGCCGGTAAAATCGTCGCTCAAATTACCGGACAAGCTGTAAAAGCAGGGATTCCCTATATTTACAAAAAGACAGATTCTGCGCTTAGAGGGAATGTTGGAGCAGAGCTTGCGGCTGTCGCAGAGCTTGTAGGAGGATGCATTCACTTTGTTCCGGCATTTCCCGAAATGGGACGAACAACCATTCACGGGATACAATATGTGAACGGCGTGCCTCTAGCCAAATCTGTATTTGGCGAGGATCCATTTGAACCAACACTTATTTCCAGTGTCCCGGATATATTGCGACAGGGCACGTCCATGCCCGTCACGCTTGTTGAAAGCCAGGATGCCCCGGAGTCCGGATCCGGTATCATACTCTATGATGCAGCAAGTCAGTCAGACATAAAAAAAATTGCCGTTTCGCTTTATAATAAGAAAAAACTGCACGTACTTGCCGGTTGTGCTGGTTTTGCCTCGGTACTGGCTGATTTACTACCTCTCTCCGACACCAAAGCCCCGCCTCCGGTCTACCCGGACCGCCTCCTGATGCTCTGTGGATCTGTAAATCCTGTTTCTATGCTGCAGATGGATCACGCTGAAAAGCTTGGTATACCACGGATCCATCTTCCATTGCGTCTGCTAGAAGATGGCATAGGCACCGGAGACAATCTGCAAAAACTAACAGACGACTGGATCCGAACCCTCGAGCAGAAGCATATCCTGATTCTCGATGTCAATCCGCCCGCAATCTCCAAAAGCAGACCGGATGTCCGGAAGGAAGAACGTTTGAAGGTTGCTGATCATCTTGGTTTGTTGTTAAAACGACTACTTGATGACGGTGTCACAGCTACATTGCTTCTTACCGGTGGCGATACAGTACTGGGGGTCATGCGGAACCTCTCCGTAAATTCTTTGGAGCCTTTGGAGGAGCTCCTGCCCGCAACAGTAATTTCCCGATTCCGGTATCAGGATTCCTATTATTACTGCATAACAAAATCAGGCGGCTTTGGCCGACCGGATCTGATTCTTGATCTTGCAAAGATCCTGCGCATCAACATGTAAAGCAGTTGATTTTAGATATCAGAATTATAAAAAGATCGGGAGAGCTTCCTTAATGGAGGCTCTCCCGATTTCGTATGTTTATATTCTGATCTCAAGAAGCATTGTTTACTTATTCAGCTGCTTCTGTGCCTTACGATAGGATGCCATCTGCAGTGCTGCATCAATAGCATTGACAAGAGACAGTTCATTGGCCTTGCCGTTTCCTGCATGACCAAATCCTGTACCATGATCAACCGAAACTCGTACAATCGGAAGTCCCAGTGTCATATTGATACCAGCAACAGCCTCCCAGTGTTTCTCTGCCTTGTTGTAAACAAAGCCCTTAACCTTAAGTGGGATATGTCCCTGATCGTGATACATTACAACAACGATGTCATACCATCCGCCAAGGGCTTTGGAAAATACAGTATCAGGAGGAGTCGGCTTTTTCTCCGGGATATTGATACCTTCCTTCAGTGCCTCATCAATGGCAGGCTGGATCTCCTCGATCTCCTCGCGGCCAAACATGCCGTCCTCACCACAGTGCGGATTAAGTCCGGCAACACCAATCTTAGGATTAGCAATGCCGAGTGCCTTACATGCTTCATTAGCCATATGGATACAATCAAGTACACGATCCTTCTTTACACGATCACATGCCTCTCTAAGAGATACATGTGTAGATACATGTACTACGCGGAGATCTTCATGTGCAAGCATCATCGCATATTTCTTGGTATGCGTATAATCTGCATAGATTTCAGTATGGCCGGAGTAATGATGTCCTGCCATATTGATGGCTTCCTTGGAAAGTGCATTGGTTACTGTTGCATCAACCTTGTCTTCCATAGCAAGCTTGATAATATAAACAACATACTGGAACGCAGCTTCACCGCCCAGCTTGCAAGCACCAATATGGAATGGCTGAGGACCATTGGGATCATTCAGTGTATTTGGGATCTGATCCGCAGGAACAATACCAAGATCGATGAGATCAATGGTACCATACTCATACTTACCTTCCTCCGGCTCCTTTACAACATTAAGCTTAAGGTCAATGTTGTCTACCTTTTTAGCTACCGCAAGAGCATACTCCATAGAGGACTTATCGCCAACCAGCAGTGGCTTGCATCTGTCATAAAGAGTTTTATCATTTAAAGCTTTAACAGAAATTTCCGGTCCGTTACCAAACGGATCTCCCATAGAAATCGCAACGATTGGTCTGTCTGCCATATTCTCCTCCTAAAATAAGCCTGGCACAAGGCGGGACCTGTCTCAATCCTCTATCATCCTTTGCGTCAGTAATAAGAAATATCTGATCTGTTATTATAATAGCAAACCACAACGCCGGTATTCAATGTGTTCAGCTGCATTATTTGACCAATTATTAAACATTATTACTGTAAGAGTTCTGGGTTTGTTTCATATATGAACGGTTAAACTATAATGCAAAAAGTGTTCACCAAAAAAAGAAATCAGAGTAGCAATCCTGGTCGAAACTGGCATAAAATGCAGCAGGGCTGCCCGCATACGCAGACAGCCCTGCTGCATTTTATTTGGATATTTAGATAATCAGCTTAGGATAAATCAAGCCCGATGCAATTACCACATACCATTGGCTTTGTTCTCTTCCAGATTCTTTTTGATCGCTTCGATCTTAGCATCCGGGATCATGTTAAACGGTGCACGGCAGAGACCTACATTGTAGCCCATCAGACGTACTGCAGTCTTTACAACTGTGTTTGGATTGCAACCTGCGAAGTTGGCACGGAACGGAGCAATGGCATCCTGATATTTCTTAGCCTCATCCCAGTTGCCTGCCATAAACTCATTGTAAATCATGGCCATGTTATGCGGATAAGCATTTGCACAGCCTGCGATTCCGCCGGTACCACCTGCCTTAAGAGTCCAGATGATCAGCTGATCATTGCCGGACAGAACGGAGAATTTACCATTGGTCTTTGTCTTACCTGCATCAATATATCCAAGGATATTTTTGAAATCACCGGAAGAATCCTTGGCACCTACAATATTGTCTACCTGTGCAAGCTTGGCAACCGTCTTCGGCTCAATCTTGTTGCCTGTACGTGCTGGAATGTTGTAAAGTACGATCGGCATATCCGGAACTGCTGCTGCAACAGTCTCGTAATGTCTCTGGATTTCATCCTGTGATGCTGCTGCAAAGGACGGAGTAATGATAGAAAGCACATCTGCGCCGCAGGCCTCAGCCATCTTGGACTGCTCGATGGTTTCCTTTGTGGAGATGCATCCGGAGCCTGCATATACCGGTACACGTCCGTTTACATGCTTAACTACAGTAGAGAGTACCAGTTCCTTTTCCTTGCCATTTAAAATGTAACCCTCACCATTGGTGCCGAAGCAGAAAATCGCATGGATACCTGCGTCAATCATACGATCAACCTGCTCCTTAAGTACATCGGTGTTGATGGACTCATCCTCATGCATCGGAGTAATGATGGGTACGATAATGCCCTTAATGTCAACTTGCTTCATTGCGTAATCCTCCTTTATTATTTCATGTCGTGTCTTAAAAATACTGTTTACTTCTCAACCGGAAGCTTCAAAATGATTTTTGTAAAAGACTGCTGCTCTTTGGAATGCGAAATGGCCTTATGTCCATCGCTTGGAAATGCAGCCCAGAACATGCCCTTTGTAATTTTGATCTGATGCTCAAAAGTACCAGTATAACGCGCCATGTCCTTTGCTTCATCATACGGAATTACCTCTGTAAGCTCCTTAAGCTCCTTCCATGAAATTTCCTCAGAGCCATCCAGGATAATCTGGACATCAATGTACTTTCTGTGCGCTTCAAAGGTACCCTCGGTAAAAGGTTTTGTCACGCCCTTCTGCACTTTAAAAAATCCGCCATCAAAGTCATATCGACCTTCCTCAAGCTCTCCCTTAGCCTGTGCTGCCTTGATGGCAGCAAGGCCTTCTTTGAGATTTGGAAGGATCGGCGCATAATTTTCAATGTGTTCAAGACTGTCAATAATCATGTTTTCCTCTCCTTTGCTTTCACTGACTGCTTCGCAGCATGACGTTACGTTATTTCATCGGGAAGAGCAGCACTGCTCCAACCGTAAGGAACAATAGTCTGATAAAGTACTGAGGTACCGTATATTTCCAGAACTCGACAATATTATAATCACCGGCGCCCATAATCATTGCTGGCATACCATCAATCGGCAGGAAATGTCCGCACCATCCGGAAACAACAATGGCTGCTGCAGCCGCTGTCGGATCAAGACCGAGCTTCATGCAGGTTGTAATTGCAAGCGGTGCAAATACATATACAGTACCGATAGTGGAACCGGTTAATGTTGCAAGTACAGATGTAAGGATGCAGAATGCGAAGATCAGGATAAACGGATTTACGTTAGATCCAAGCATATTGGCAACGGTCTGTCCAACAAGATCGGTAAGACCTGTACTTCCCATGGCATCTGCAATACCGATAACACCTGCAGACATCAGGATGATCGGAGCGCTGATCGCATCACGAATCTCGTTCCATGTCATAACCTTTGCAATCCAGAGACCTGCAACCGCAAGACCTGTAATTGCATATCCGGCATCGCCGATCTTACTCTGCAGGATCATGCCGACAACCGCAATCACAAACAGCACATAGGTCGCTTTTTCCTGACCAGCAGTCAGCTTTACTTCATCTGTACCCTTTTCCTCCTGCTTTTCTGCCGCTGCAATCGGATGATCCGGTAGTGTCTTATATGCAAGCAGTGCCCATGCAAGGAAGCCGATGGAAAGCGCAAGGTTTACAATAGAGAACTTCACAAGATCAACATTAGCCATTGCTCCGGACGCCTGCAGAACCGCTGTAACAATACCATACTGCAGTGCAACATTAATCGGGATCAGCGGATGGTTTGCTGCAAATCCGGCAGGCATCAGAACTCTGGAAGGGGGTAATTCCTTGCTCTCCGGCAATGTTGACAAAAGGCCGATCACCAGTACGTAATATGCTGTAGATCCGGTACCAAAGATGGAATCTCCAAGCATGACAGCAAGAATAATCAGCACATACGCCTTAAAACCTCCACGGGTAGCAAGATTAAAAATCGTGTTCTTAAACTTGCCAAGGAAGCTCGTCTTCTGGAGACCTGCAACGATCGCCATGAAGGAAGCAAGCATGATGATGGATGAATTGGCAAATCCTCCAAATGCCGTCTTAATATCTACGACCTGGAAAATTACCATCAAAAGACAGGCAATCAGTGGTGGTGCACCAAACGGAAGTTTATCCCACATGATCAAAATGACCATGAAGATAATGATGACTAACGCAGTAATCATTGAAACGCTCATAATATCTCCTCCTAATACGTCCTCATTTAGGAATACTGTCCACTTTTCTCTTCCGAAGGATCATATATTCCCTAAATGTTTACTGTACTCATCTTATTCGCATTTGCATGCTTCTTCAACGAGACTGCGTTTTTATTGTGTTTCATAAATAATCATTTTATAAAATTATTCTAAAACAAGCTTCAATATGTTCTATTTTGCACCACTTGTTCAATGTATACAATCAATGTCTTTACCCATTTTCTTTTTTAGAAATATATCTCCACAGAGTGGTCCGGCTGATCCCAAGCTGTCGGGCTGTTTTACTCTGATTTCCTCCATTGTCCTTCAGAATCTGTTCAACAATATTCTTTGTAATCTGCTCCAGCGTCATATGTGGAAATGTTTTATCAGACATCTCCGACATCAGCATCTGATAAGACGTCGTTGCTCGTTCCTTTTCCAGAAGCTCCGCAATCGTGCCGGTCCTGATGTAGGAGGTTGTGGTTTCCGATGCCGCCTCCACCAGGATTCGCTGGAACTGACGGTAATTCTGCGGCCAGCTGTACTGCTCCAAAAGCGCTATCGCACCCGGCTCCAGTCCGATGATCTCCCGTCCGAGGTCCATATTTAACCGGGAGAGATAGAAGCTTGCGAGAAGCGGGATTTCCTCCGCCCTGGTGCTAAGCGCCGGCAGCCCGATATTGACGCAGTAGAGCTTCTTACGGTAATCCTCAATCTGCTGGCGTACCGTTGCATCATTGCTGTCCACGGCAGAAAAAATCAAACGGTTCCGGCGCTGCAGATTGGTATCCAGGATCGACGACAACAGCCTCCGATGCTTATCCTTTGGGATCTTGTCTGCATTCTCAAAATAAATCGTATTATCATTGTCATTGAACGGCGAATTATAATGATTCAAAAGATATTCCCATCCCCGATCATCCATAATTCCGCAATCAATCGTAATCAGCGGATGGTCACTTAAGCTGCTCTTGGCATAGATCCGTCCGGCGATCAGCTTCTTGCCGGTCCCCTCCTCCGACAAAATCATAACCGGATACTTTGACTTGCAGATCTCTTCTATTTTCTCATTCAGAAGCCCCATCGCACCTGCAATACTGTAAAAGCTGTTGTAATACTCCTCGTCTATTTCTTGTTTGTCGTTAAAGTGAATACCGTATTTGCCTGTCGCAAGAGGGATTTTGGATGCGGTAAAGTAAAAAACCACATACTTTTTATCCTTATAAAACAGCTTTCTTGCATTCACCGAGTACAGTACCTTATCAATGGTCCGGAAAAATTTTCTGTCGTTTTCCCTGAGAACCACCTGCACTTCCTTTCGCAGTGTTTTAATAAACACATCGGCATTTTCCGCTGTCTCATCCCAGGTCGACAGATAGATGGTTCCATCCTCCTCCATTACAATGGTGCTGGAACCATTGTCCTTAAGGATACTGCGGAGAAAACGGTTTTCCTCCTGTATGCTCACAAACCTTCTGCAGATTTCAGTGGCATTATGAAATGCCGTCAGAATACTCTCCGTCCCCGAGGTGATCAGGATCGAGTTCATTTCCAGCAAATTTGCCGTATGTTGTGTGACCATATCGCAGATCACCATGCGAATGCCTCTTGCCTTTAATCCCGCCAGCACATCTTTGGCTTCCGCCTCATCATGGATCGTGACAATCTCTGTCCGGTTCTCAATAAGATCGCAGAGCAGATGCGCGGTTTCCGTGATGTTTTCAAAGCCCACGATGGCATAGGCCTCCTGATAATTGTTGGCAAGCTTCATTGCCCGGATGATATCATAGACCGACATGGAAATGTAGATCACCGGAAGCTGTGTCACTCTGGCAATCATCTGTGCTGTACCTCCACGGGAAATGATGGCATCAAATCCATCCTTCTCGTGCTCCTTGACAATTCGTACACCCTCCTCCAGATCTCCAACAAATCCGTGATACTCCACATCATCTATGGATGCCGCTATATTTTCCATCATCTTGTTGAGAGCTTCATAAGGCGCCACGCCAAGAATTTTGTATTTCATAAGTTCAAATTCTCCCGTTTCCGTACTACTGATTCTATAGGTATCATATCATATCTATGATATATTTTGAAACATATATACATCTAAAACATTTCTGTTTCAATAAAGAACATATTCCAGGCTATTTCTTTATTCCATCATCTCCTGACTCTTTCCAATAGCTTAAGCTCTTCCCTGCATCTCTGGTCCTCACTTACATTGTGGATTTTAATTCTGGATTTTTACCGGTATCGGAAGCACCAGCCGGAAAAACGATATACGTGCAGCAAAAAAGCAGCCCAACACATGGACTGCTTTTCCATAACGCATTTTTATACGTTTGATGTATCACCTTTTATGTATCGGTGCATTACACAGATTTCATTTTGATGGAATGGCACGGATCAGTGTGCCCCAACCTCTCCGCTCGTCGGATTATATGTGCTGGCGCCTCTAACCTTACCAATGACATCCTCCTCACTGAGCGTAATCCATTTCACGCCCTTACGGGTCTTATAAGCCCAGGCAGCATGCAACATGCCATCAGAAGCCTGCATAATGTACGGATACTCATACTGCATATTGTTGCCGCGGTTTTCCTCGCCTACATAGCCCTCGCCACGCTCGACATTGCGGATCAGCGGGAAGGTTTTACCATTATCCTCAGAAAGGGCAATGGTTACCGGACAGCGAAGTCCCGGCCATGCACCCTTTTTGGTATAGGATTTCGGTGCGCTGGAGTGATTGTAAATAATGCAGAGTCTGCCGCTCTTAAGCTTCATCGCGGTGATGCTGGAATTATTGTTAGGAAGTACGGTTGGCTTTGGCACAGACCAGCTATCGCCAAAGTCATAGGACTCACTTGCGTAAATCCAGTC
The DNA here is from genome assembly GCF_052064775.1 of Oribacterium sp. HCP28S3_H8. Lineage (NCBI taxonomy): Bacteria > Bacillati > Bacillota > Clostridia > Lachnospirales > Lachnospiraceae > Oribacterium > Oribacterium sp. HCP28S3_H8. The sequence goes on from NZ_JBQHUZ010000006.1 coordinate 82,113, forward strand.
TGCCTCTCTGGAACGCATAAATGCAATCAGATGACCCGGCTGATCGTCCAGCTCAACAACATTGGGATGCACTCTGCCGTTAGACTCTGGCATATCCACTCTCCTCCAGGTCTTACCGGCATCGTCAGAAATGCGAAATGCGCTCGGATCGCCGGACAGTCCGCTTGCGGAGTCAGTGCAGATCCAGTTTCCGTAAATCCACCTGCCGTTGGACAGAATCTGAATCGGCTGTCTGGAAAATGTTCCCGGCTCGTCAAATACCGTCTCCGGTGCTCCCCAGGTGCGTCCGTCATCCGTAGATACCTGCTTCTTTACGACAGCAGTGTACTGCATGTTGTCCTTACCCGGCTGACGTCCCAGCTGTGAGGTATACATGCACCAGATTTCACCATTTGGTGCAAGGAAAAGGGACGGATTCTGATCCGAGAAATCATTCTCGTTGGAAACATTCACCGGCTCCTCCCAGTGGTCAGCACCCTTGGGAAGTCTGGAAACCACTACATTAATGTCCGCGCCGCCCTCATAGGTGCCTGCGAACCAGCAGCAGAGAATGGTTCCCTCTTTGGTCTCAAGCAGCGCAGGTGCGTGTGCTGTAGGCCAGGGTCCCGGTGGAAGCATAGCTTCCGTAAGCTTCATTTCATCATCAAAGTAGATCTGTCCATCCGGAGTTAATCCGCTCAGCGTTTTTATGCTCATCTTCGTCTCCATTACATAACCTGCTGGTAAATCTTACGTGCATCATCCGCAGTAACCTGCTTCATATTATTGACAAGCAGTCTCTGCTGCTGCAGTCCTGCTTCTACAAGCCAATCAAGATCCTCCGGCTTAACGCCAAACTCCTTAAGATCTGTCGGAATCTCGAGGTGCTTTACAATGCGATCCATCCAGTCGATCAGAGCCTTTGCCTTCTCATCTACAGTAGCAAGACGCTCCTCTCCATGATAAGCGACATCCCAGGCAGCTGCAAGCTTTGCGCGGAATGCAGGATCCTCGGCATTCATATTCATAACCGGAATCAGAAGCATCGCATTGGACACTCCATGCGCAACATGATATTTGCCTCCTAACGGATAGCTCAGTGCATGCACCGCAGTTGTACCGGATGCGGTGATGGCAACACCGCCGTAAAATGCAGCGATCTGCATGTTGTTCTTTTCTGTAAGTGCCGTTGGATCATCACATGCCTTCTCGATGTTGTTCATGATGATATCAAAGCCGCGGAGAGCAAAGGTATCGGAGAATGGGTTTGACTTGTTGGACGTGAAGCATTCGATGCAGTGGCACATTGCATCCACACCGGTAGACGCGGCGATCTTTCTCGGCAGGTTTTTGATAAGTCTTGCATCAAGGATAACATAGTCGGACATCATGTTGTCATTTACGATACCGATCTTAACCTCTTTTTCCGGTACGCCGACAATCGCGTTGGGTGTGCACTCTGCACCTGTGCCTGCTGTTGTCGGGATCGTAAGGATCGGAACACACTTTTTAGCGCGCTTCGGATCATCCAGAAGCTCCTTTACGCCATACTCGTCTGTCACAAGGATGGAAGCAAGCTTGGCTGTATCCATAACAGAACCACCGCCGCAGGCAACGATAAAGTCATATCCCTTGCCCTTAAACTGGTCGATGACCTTCTGTACGGCCTGATAGCTAGGCTCTGGTGGAAAATCATCATAAATATCATACGGAAGCTCTGCCTTTTTAAGCTGTTCCTCCACAAGGTCAAAAAGACCGAGTGTGCGAATACCTTTATCCGTAAATGCTGCAACTTTCTTTACACCATTCTGCTTTAAAATTTCAGGAATGTTGTCCATGGAGTCTGTTCCGCTGAACACTGCCTTAGGTAACTTTAAACTATACTTCTCAAGTGACATCTTTTTTCCTCCTTATATTGAAAGAATGAACAGTTCAAACTCTATCGTAAAATCCCGGCGATCCAGGACATTACTTCTGATGCTTTTGTATCCAGTTAAGGATACGAATCAATTGATCCGGCGAACCAAAAGCTCCGGACTTTGTGATAATGTAATGCTCCGTACCGGACTCCTCATACGAGGCTGCCACAATCCCCGGATCAATCTCTGCGATTGGATGCAGCTCCTGGATGTGCCGGCTCCGGATAAAGCCCTGCAAGGTATCGCCACCTATAATCATCATAACATACGACGGCAATGTATCCGCAATCTCATTTGCAAGACAACCCATATTTTCTGCGATCACTTCCGCAAGCTGTCCCGGATCCAGTGTGAGATCCTCGGAGATTTCTCCCAGTGTATCTACGAGAATCAGCGGATTGTCACCGGCATTCTGGATAAGCTCATGTAAATATCTCTGCTTCTCATTACGGGTCCATTTCCCCTTAACAATCAGGTCCATCGGGACATGAACGGAAAGTCCGCCCTGTTGCCTCGCGTATGTAAGCTGGGAACGGGTAATTTCATTGACCGATCCGGAGAGTACCAGAAGCCGATTCTGTGTAAGCCTGATCTCCGGTATCGAAGTCTGCTGCTTTGCAACCGGAAATACTTCCAGAAATCCGGCGCATCCGCCGGTCAGCATAAAATCATCTTCTTTTTCAAGCTCATCGGCGATACGCTTCAAATCCTCATTGCTTTCCGCATCATAAACCACGATGCCTTTTTTTGCCTGTCCCTGCGCCTCTGCGGGTCCGGCAGGCACCCGGCTCTGCTGATGAATCAGCTCATCCACCCGGCTCACCGTGATCGGATTGATCGGGTCATGCGCAAATATGCTTTCCGCCAGAGGCTGCCCATTTACGTACTGCACACCGTCAATCGTCTTACGATCCGTTGCCGGATATGCAGGGATAAAATTAAGATGATCTCTGCCGCTTGCCTTAAGCACTGCTTCCAGCTCGGCACCGATATTTCCCCTTAGACCAGAATCCGTTTTTTTGTAAATTCGTTCATAACCGTGCTGTGCTGCTATCCTGACAAGTGTCTCCACAATCTGTGCCGCAGTCCCGGGATCTACGTGTCTCGTTTCCGTGTCAATCACCATGACATCGGCGGAAGCCTCCTCCGGAAATGGTACGTCCCGGTCTGTCAGGATCACAACATTCTGACCCTTGCGTGCAAGCTGTACTCCGGAGTCCAGCGCTCCGGTCAAATCATCCGCAAGTATCAGAAGTCTGTCTCTGCTTTTCATGTGACCTCCCAAGATTCTTTATGTCGATATGTCTTTATGCCCAGACGAACCAGGTAAACAGATAACCGGTAATAACTGCAACCAGGGTAAACGGCAGACCGATCTTCATGAAATCGCCGAAGCTGACATCATGTCCTCCTGCCTTGAGCATACCAACGGCAGTAATATTGGCACTGGCACCGATCGGAGTAATGTTGCCTCCAAGGGTTGCACCGGTTAAAAGTCCGAAATACAGTACATACGGCTCAATCCCCAGTGTAGCTGTAATACCGCTCAGAATCGGCAGCATGGTCGCTACATACGGGATGTTATCGACAAAGGCAGAAATCACAACCGAACCCCAGACAATAATGGTATAGAGTACAAACAAATTGTCCCCACCGAACTTAATGATCAGATTGGCTGCATCCGCGATGATCCCGACATCGGTAATGCCCCGGATGACAATAAACAAACCACCCAGTACAAGCAGTGTCTCGGTATCCACTGAAGCCAGTGCATGCACGATGTTTTTCCGCTCATGGTGTCTTGCGTAGTCATAAATCATACAGATGACACCAATGCTGCAGCAAATCAGTCCGTTGGTAATCTTTGGTGTATTTGGGATAAAGGAAGCGATAATCAGACATACAACGATACCGCACAATGCAAAGGTAGGAAACATATCTTCGACAACTGTTTTTTCACGGGCCTCCACAGGCTGATTCAGATGATGAAACTCCAGCATCATCACCGGCACCGTCATCAGAGCCCCTAGCTCAACCGGCCAGAAAATACTTGGACGTCCATGAAGCACAAAGAACTCCATGAAATTCATATCCGCATAATCACCAAGCATAATGGAGGTTGTATCACCAACCAGCGTTGCGGCACCCTGCAGATTGGAGGATACGGCAATGGAAATCAGCATGGAAACCGGAGAAATATTAAGTTTCTTGCAGACGGCCAGCGCCACAGGTGCAATCATCAGTACGGTTGCGACATTATCGATAAATGCAGAAACCGCTCCAGCAAAAAGTGACATCAGGATGATCACCCACATGACATTGGGACACTTATCCAGTATGATATCCGCGAGCAGATTTGGCATCTTGGATTCTATAAAGAACCATACAACCAGCATGGTTCCGCCGATCATCATCAGTACATTCCAGTTTACAACCGAGAGTATATACAGCGGATTTCTCTGGAGAATGCCTAAAACCACAAATGCTGCCGCCACGCCCCAGATGGCATAAATTTTCCATTCGGATTTGACGATCATTACCACATACATCAAAAGGAATAAAATCAGGGCAACCGTTTTAATATCCACAGTATCCTCCTAAGAAGCAGAAGCTCAAAACTTAATGTAACTAAATTATCCATTAGCATGGTATAAAAATCAACCAAGGCCAATGGATAATTGTTTAATTTTGATACAATTTTAATCCTCATTATGTAGTGAAAGTATAATGGTTCATATTTGAAACATGTCTATCAGAAGATCATCCTTATCCTTTGCCATCCATACGTTCTTTTACCGCATCCTTCTTTCTGAGTGCGGCTGCCTTCAGCTCCTGGAAACCCCTCCAGGATGAGCTTGCCGTCGGATTATTACGGAGCATGGTCTTACTCCACCAGCCCATCCTGCCGGTTCCATGCTCAAGTTTCTCATTGCCGCCCTCCGACAGGAGACGAAGTCTTACTTCCAGCTGTCTCCTCTGGTTTTCCAGTGATTTACGGGCTTCCGCATTAAGCACCTCTCCGACAGCACGCGCTGCGGCACGTGTACCCTCCGTTTCCGCGATTTCTCTTGCCTCCGACATTCCCAAGGATACGGTCACCTGCGTTTCCTCCAGTCTCCGACGGATCTCTGTAAGACTTCCTCTCAGTTTCTCAATTTCTGTACTGTTTTCCGCCATCTGCTCCAGCCGGTTTCTGAGATCCATAGCTCCGATGATTGAAAAAATCACATCCTCGATAAACAGTGTATATAGCATCGTGTTGATCACGACAAATCCGGTATAGGTCCAGTGCGCAGAGATCGCCGCCACCCTCGGATGTATGACATTTGTAATAAGCAGCGCTGCAAAGCCCCAGCCAATAGAGGCATAAAGACAGATATACCCATGGAAGTTATATGGATTGTTGCTGTAATCCCACCATTTAAGATGAAACAGATGATACATGACATATCCGGTAACAAGCTCAAGCAGACTGCCTCCCAGCACCCCTACCAGAAAAACGATCAGCTGATGCTCCCGGTACGGCCACGCCAGCAGTACCAATAGCGTCGCGCCTGTCCCGTAGATCGGGATCCAGGGTCCATGGCAGAAGCCGCGGTTAATCAGCCGGAGACTCTTGATGGAACAATAGGTCGATTCAAAAATCCATCCTCCGATCGCATATGTCATAAAAAAAATCAGCCACTGAAGCACGGTATAGTCACGTATTGTAAGCATGCTTGATTCCTCTAATGAAACATTCTCTAATAAACGTCCTCTAATGAAATGTGTGTCTTGAGCGTATCTTATAAAAAATCAGGAGCCTGCTTCCAGACTCCTGAATCATTACAAACGGCTCAATATAAACGCAGGCAGATATTTATGCAAAAACAGGCTTCAGTGCCTCCGCAAGCTTATCCTTCTCTGCCTGTGCTTCTGCAAGATCCTTGCCAAGTGTCGTATAATACGCCTTGATCTTTGGTTCCGTACCGGATGGACGAACTACTACGGTCTCACCGCTGTCTAGCGTATAGATCAGTACATTGGCTCTCGGAAGTCCGGTTTCCTCAGGCTTCTCATAATCCGTAACCTTCACTACCTTTTTACCGGCAATCTCTGTCAGCGGGTTCTTACGCAGCTGCTCCATAATCTCCGCCATCTTATCCATACCGGAAAGTCCCGGAAACTCAAAGCTGTCGACCTTATTAAGATACCGTCCATACTGGGTATAAATCTCCTCCAGTCTCTGCTTGATGGAGGATCCGATCGAGCGATAATATGCAGCCATCTCGCAGATCAGCATGGATCCGATGATCGCATCCTTATCTCTTACATAGGAGCCAGCAAGGTATCCATAGCTCTCCTCAAATCCAAAGATAAAACGATCTACTTCCCCGGCAGCCTCCAGCTGTGCGATCTGATCTCCGATCCACTTAAAGCCGGTCAGTGTCTCACGAAGCTCTACGCCATAGTGCTTCGCTACCTCGTTGGCAAGCGGTGTCGAAACAATGGACTTAACCGCAACCGGTTTTGCCGGCATGGTACCCTGCGCAATCCTGCCGGCGCAGATATAATCCAGAAGCAGCACACCCATCTCGTTTCCGGAAACCAGCTCATAGCTGCCATCCGGGCACTTCATGGCGATACCTACACGGTCGGCATCCGGATCTGTTGCCAGCATCAGATCTGCACCTGTCTTTTTGGCAAGCTCCAGTCCCTTTTGCAGTGCCTCAAAAATCTCCGGATTAGGATACGGGCAGGTTGTGAAATATCCGTTGGGATACTCCTGCTCCGGTACAATGGTGATATCGGTGATGCCAATGTCATTCAGCACATGCGTTACCGGAACCAGTCCCGTGCCGTTAAGCGGAGAGTATACCAGCTTAAGTCCGGAGCTTGCAGCAACACCCGGGCGGATCTGACGAGCCTCAATGGCTTCGTAAAGTCCCTGCTTGCAGTCATCTCCTACAAACTTAATCAGCCCCCTTTCCACGCCCTCGGCAAAGCTCATATACTTTGCTCCGGTCAGGACGTCTGTCTTCTGAATGCTGTCATACACAACGGCTGCCGCATCATCCGTCATCTGACAGCCATCCGGACCATACGCCTTGTAACCGTTGTATTTTGCCGGATTATGTGATGCCGTGATCATGATGCCCGCATTGCAGTGATAATATCTTGTTGCAAAGCTGAGTGCCGGCACCGGCATAAGCTCATCATAAATACGCACCTTGATGCCATTGGCTGCAAGGACACCCGCAGCATCTCTGGCAAAATTCCAGCCCTTGAGTCTGGAGTCATAGCTTATCGCAACCGTCTGGCTGCCGCCCTGCGTTTTTACCCAGTCTGCCACGCCCTGCGTTGCCTGCCGTACGACCCAGATATTCATACGGTTGGTTCCGGCGCCAAGCGTACCGCGGAGACCTGCCGTACCAAACTTAAGCTTCACCGCAAAGCGGTCCTTGATGGCTTCGTCATCTCCCTCAATGTTTCTCAGCTCGGTTTTGAGATCCACATCTTTAAGATCGGCGTCCAGCCACCGTTTGTAATCATCCAGATACATACCTGATATCTCCCCTCATTTATTATGTTTTAGTTAAAATCAAAAACACCTATCTGTAATTTTACCGATTTTACATAGCCATTGCAAGCACTGTTACAGGCAAAATACACAATAAAATCGGCGAATGCAAGCTGGTTATCCAACCTTGTCCCGATACATAATATCTCTGTTCTGTTACGGCCGGGCAATCGCCATAAGGATCTCTCTGGTATTATGAGACGGCACCCGCAACACATCCTCCAGCAGACGGTGCAGCATCTCCCCAACCGCCGGTCCCTTGGGGATCCCGGCTTCGATCAGATCCTGTCCCTTAACCGCAAGCTCCTTTAACGAAATGCAGTCTCCTGCTTCCCTGATCGCCTGGATATGTTTCCGTACAGTGTGGATTTTCTCTACACGGAATGCGCTCTCCTCGCCAAAGACATCCCGGCACAGGCACTCATCCGCATCCAGGAAGGCTCCATAGGCTTCATATCCGATCACAGACAGAATTTTCCGGATTTCGTACATGTTCTCCGGCAGATCCTCCTGGAAAAGCGCCGCAATGATCTTTGCCTTTTTGATCGTGTCATTATCCATCCGGAGCTCCCGCAGGATCCTGCCAGCATCCACCGGTACGCCTCTCAGAAAGGTCCCCCACCTGAGATACTTCTCCCCGGGCAGTCCGTCCGGCATCCACTGCCGTATATACGGGCTGGGAGCAGCAAGCTCGCTCGGCACATCAAACGCCTCATCAAAATGCGCTGCAATATACGGCGCAAGGTCACTTGCGGATACCAGCGCAATATGATCCGGATGATCTGACATCAGGAGCTTGGTTAGCTCTGTTTGGATCCGCTCCTTGGATACGTGCGAGAGATTTGGCGCAAGCTTCCGGATCGCCTGATAAGTATCCGGATCAATCGTAAAATTGAGCTGCGCGGAAAACCTGAGTGCCCGCAGCATACGCAGTGCATCCTCTGTAAATCTCTGTTCCGGATCTCCTACCGCGCGAATGATCTTCTGCTCGAGGTCCTCCATGCCTCCGAAATCATCAATCACGCCCGTCCGGTCATTGTATGCCATGGCATTGATGGTAAAGTCGCGGCGTGCCAGATCTTCATGCAGCGATGGGGTAAACGTCACGGAGGACGGGTGTCTGCCGTCGAGATACTCGCCGTCAATCCGATAGGTCGTGACTTCATAGCCCCGCTCTCCGGTTAAAAGTGTATCCTCTCCGCTCATCAATACGGTTACCGTTCCATGCGCAATCCCGGTGTCAATCGTACGCCGGAAAAGCTTTTTTACCTCCGCAGGCTTTGCCGAGGTTGTGATGTCCCAGTCATCCGGATTTCGCTTGAGAAGGCTGTCCCGGACACAGCCGCCCACCGCATAGGCTTCAAAGCCTGCATGCTCGAGCCGGGAAATAATTTTGTTTACTGCAATTGGTAATCTGATCGTCTTCATGCTCTGATTATAACAAAAAATCCAGTCCGGAGAAACCAGACTGGATCAAAATCCTTAGATTAGTAATGTGTCTTAATATGCTCTGCCCCAGTAAACCATCTTGGTGGCTGGCTTGCCGCAGACAACACAGCGGTCGGAAATCTGCTCCTGCTTAAACGGGATGCATCTTGAGGTGATGCCGGACATTTCCTTCAGCTTATCCTCGCATTCACGGCAGCCGCACCACATAGCTTTAACAAAGCCACGCTTGGTATTTACGATATTGACAAGCTCGTCCATATCCTGAGCGGCGGAAGTATGATCCTCCAGAAACTGCTTTGCCCGGTCAAACATATCCTGCTGGATGGTCTCAAGCAGCTTGCCGGTCTCCTCAGTCAGACTCTCAAACGGTACCTGCACTTTGTCTCTTGTATCACGGCGTACCAGCACGGCATGTCCCGCCTCGATATCCTTAGGTCCGACCTCGATTCTCAGTGGGATGCCTCTGACCTCCTGATCCGCAAACTTAAATCCCGGGCTCTTGTCCGAGTCATCTACCTTTACACGGAATCCGGACTTGATCAGCTCATCACGCAGCTCATACGCCTTATCAAGAACGCCTTCCTTTTTTTGCTGGATCGGCACAATACAGATCTGTGTCGGAGCAATACGTGGCGGAATCTTAAGACCGGAGTCATCCCCATGTACCATGATCAGCGCACCGATCATTCTCGTAGTATAACCCCAGGAGGTCTCATAAACCGGCTTCAGCTTCTGATCCTTATCCAGGAACTGTACATTAAATGCCTTGGCAAAATCCGCGCCAAAATTATGGGAGGTACCGCACTGCAGCGCCTGTCCATCATGCATCAGTGCCTCAATGGTATAGGTTGCCACTGCACCGGCAAACTTCTCCTTGTCGGTTTTCTGACCACGTACAACCGGGATTGCAAGATAATTCTCCGTGAAATCCGCATAGATGTTGAGCATCTGAATGGTTCTTTCCTCGGCTTCCTCCGCGGTAGCGTGTACGGTATGACCCTCCTGCCAGAGGAACTCACGGGTTCTTAAAAACGGACGGGTGGTTTTTTCCCAGCGGACAACCGAAACCCACTGATTCAGAAGCTGCGGCAGATCACGATAGGATTTTACAACCTTGGAGAAATAATCGCAGAACAGTGTCTCCGAGGTTGGACGTACGCACATCCTCTCCTCCAGTTTCTTGGATCCGCCCTCGGTTACCCATGCAACCTCCGGCGCAAATCCCTCGACGTGGTCCTTCTCCTTCTGCAGAAGCGACTCCGGGATCAGCATCGGCATGGAAACATTCTGCACACCGGTCTTTTTAAACTCGGCATCGAGAACCCGCATATAGTTCTCCCATAGTGCATATCCTGCCGGACGGATGACCATAAATCCTTTAACGGAACTGTAATCACAGAGCTCTGCCTTTTTGACTACGTCTGTGTACCACTGGGCAAAATCCTCCTCCATAGGAGTGATCTGCTCCACAAGCTTCTTGTCTGCCATAATCATAGCCTTTCTTTACTGATAGTTTAGGCTCCGGCATCCCGCGCATATCCATCATGCCTTGCCGGAACAAATAAAATCGAGCCTGCGGGCGATACGCTCACAGGCTCTTGCATTATACTCTCTATTGCTTAAGTTCTCAAGCTATCCACGGAGATTCCTCCGCATTACCGGGCGATTCCGCAGCACCTCACTGATAAATTGTCCTGAGATAGTCCATCTGCGCGGTCATGTTGTCCATAAGGGCATCGAGGATGGTGATCGCTGTCATGCATTCCACAACCACACACGCACGCTCCACAACCGTCGGATCATGGCGGCCCTTGATTTCAATGGTGATGTTTTCTCCATCCTCATTGGCAGTCTGCTGCGGCTTTGCGATAGATGGTGTCGGCTTGAAATATGCCCGGAGGACAATTTCCGCGCCATCTGACATGCCCCCGAGGATGCCTCCGGCATGATTGGAGGTCATCTGAATCTCTGCCATGCCGCTCTCATCATTGTCCGCCCCGGATGCGGTGCTGTCTGTATCTTCCTCGTCCTCATCTTCTGTGAGATCCAGATCCTCCAGCACCACGCTCTCAAATCCATCATTGTCCTCGGATCCGAGTGCCCTGGAAACCTTGGTTCCGTCGCCGATTTCCACTGCCTTTACCGCACCGATCGACATAATGGCATGTGCAAGCATAGCATCCAGCTTGTCAAACACTGGCTCTCCGATACCTGTCGGCATGTTGTTAACAAAGCAGGTTACTACACCGCCGGCAGAGTCCTTCTCCTCCCGGAGCGCCAGGATCCTGTCGTTTGCGGCTTCTCTCCCTGCGGGAGTCGTCACATCAATCCCCGCAAGCTCCGTTACCTCCGCGTCAACCGTAATATCCAGCTCGGACAGAATTTTAGCTGCCACGGCGCCTGCCGCAACCCTCGCAAGGGTCTCCCGTCCGGAGGATCTGCCGCCGCCCCGGTAATCCCGGAAGCCGTATTTCTCATAAAACCCAAAGTCGGCGTGTCCCGGCCGGAACACATGGGCAAGCTCCGAATAGTCCTTGGAACGCTGATCCGCATTTCTTACCATGATGGCAATCGGCGTGCCGGTCGTCCTGCCCTCAAACACGCCGGACAGGATCTCGATGCTGTCATCCTCCTTACGCTGTGTAGTGCGGAGGTTCTGCCCTGGTTTTCTGCGGTCCATATACGGCTGTATATCCTGCTCCGAGAGGCTTAAGCCCGCAGGGCAGCCATCAATCACAACGCCTAGCGCCTTACCATGCGACTCTCCAAAGGTTGTTACTCTGAAACGTTTTCCAAATATATTTCCTGCCATAACTTTAATTTTCCGGAAGCTCTACAATACAGATACAGTTAGGCTCATCCACCTCAATATCCCGGTCACTCATTATAAGCAGACCATTGTCATAATCCACGGAGAAGAACGTAATCGTGCCGGACTCATTGTTTGCCACCGCGATATGCTTCTCATCCGGGAAAATGCAGAAATCCTTGGGATATACTCCAGAAACCGGCAGTGAACCCTTCATGGTCAGAAGTCCCGTCTCCACATCACGGTCATAAATCGTCACAGTATTAATGCCCGCATTGGAAACAAACAGGTGCTTTGCCTCCGGGTCCGGTGAAAAGCGCATCTGACAGGCAGCAATCAGCGGACTGTTGCTTGGGTCATTATGCGTGCTGATGGTCTGGATTTTTTCAAAGGAAATATCATTCGGCGTCTGTCCTTCATGGAAGGAAAATACATCAATGACGTTTTTGATCTCATACATGAGATACAGATATTTCCGGTCCGGAGAGAATCGGAAAAATCTCGGTGCAGACTGCAGCTCACAGCGGATCGTATCGATCTGACGCATCTTACCGTCCATCTTGTCAAAACGGAACACCTTTACCTGGTCAATTCCAAGATCAGCCACAAGGATATACTTCTGGTCATCCGTCATTCGCGCACAGGAAACATGCGGGCGGAAGGTTCTCTCCGCAACGGATCCGATCCCCTTGTCATAGACACCATCAATGATCGGACCGACGGAACCGTCCTTCTCAAGCTTCAGTAAGGTCGCCTTGCCATCATGGTAGCCGGAAACCATCAGATATTCATCATTCTGATCCAGAGACAGATGACAGCCTCGCATACCGCGGATGTTTCTCGTATTAAGCTTTGACAGTGCTCCGTTTGGTAAAATACGGAATGCAACAACCCCTTCATCTGCAATTGAGTAGAGTGTCCTGTGATCCCGTGAAGCAATCAGGTACGATGAGTTGTTAACCTCAATTTCCGTTCTCTTTTTTAAGCTTCCCTTCGCCACATCCACATCACAGATGGTAATGCCCTTGGCGGACCCGGTATAGGAATATGATCCAATGTATGCAATGTATTTGCTCTTAGCCATATCGATCTCCCTTTTCCTTTTGCAAAGATACCTTATTGTAGCACAGATTTTACAGTTCTTTCAATAAATGCAGCTCTTTAATCCGGCTTTTCCTGATCTTTTCGGAACCGCATGAAAGACCGCATGAAAGAAACATTCCCAAAGAACAAAGAAAAGGGAGGGGTAACAAATACAGCCCCTCCCGATGCGGATCTCTCCGTTTCTTATCTTTATTTGGAATTGTAGTTCCGTTTGTGTCTTGCAAGGATCTCCATCTGCGTTTTATTGAGCTTCTTTTCTGAAGCAGCAAGGTCCAGCTCCTTATGCCCGACATGATCGCAGTGTCCGGAACGCGCATAACTGCAATAGGCACACGCCCCGTATTTATCATGATTTTTCTTCATATTATGAAGAATCGCGATCACAAGGATCACAAGCAGAATTCCTATAATAAGATCACCCATAGCTGCCTCCTTCCAAAGCTTACTCTATTGCATGTGCCGGAAACTTGCAAGTCCCGGCACAAAACTACATGTTTTGTTTATGCCGTCTTTCTGGCAAAGTCCTTTTCTACTGCCGCATTGAGACTGCTGGAAAGCTCGGTAGCCTCATGATACGGTCTTACAAATCCCCAGATGCCAAGCGCAACCAATGCGATCGCCACGATGGTAAATACGTTGAATGTTGTCTCTCCTGTCACAAGTCCTGCAAGCTGGAAAATCACAAGTCCGGCGCAGTATGCAAGTCCGCACTCCCAGCCAATGGCTCTCAGAGTCCACTTTCCGTTGTTCATCTCACGACGGATTGCGCCGATTGCCGCAAAGCAAGGTGCGCAGAGAAGGTTAAATGCAAGGAAGCTGTAGCCTGCTGCCGCACCGGAATAGTTTGCACGAACCAGATTCCAGATCTGATCTCCGGCTTCTGCAAGCTCCTCTGCACCATCGTAATGGAAAAGGATACCAAAGGTACCGACAACATTCTCCTTGGCAACAAGACCAGTTACAGCTGCAACTGCGGACTTCCAGTCAGCCCATCCAAGCGGAGTAAAGATCCATGCAATTGCTCGTCCGATCGCTGCAAGAATGGAAGTATCCATATCCACCATTCCAAATCCATCCGGGCCAAAGCCAAAGGAGGACAGGAACCAGATCACAATGGTTGATAGCAGGATGATGGAACCTGCCTTTTTAACAAAGGAGGAGCCTCTCTCATACATGGACTTCAGGATGTCCACAGGTCTTGGCAGATGATATGCCGGAAGCTCCATAACAAATGGTGCCGGATCACCTGCAAACCACTTGGTCTTTTTAAGCACAATACCGGAAAAAACGATTGCCGCAATACCAAGGAAATACGTGGACGGTGCAACCCAGGACGCTCCGCCAAACACCGCGCCCGCAAGAAGTGCAATAATCGGAAGCTTTGCGGAACATGGGATAAAGGTTGTCGTCATAATCGTCATACGACGGTCACGCTCGTTTTCAATCGTTCTGGACGCCATGACGCCCGGTACGCCGCATCCGCTGCCGATCAGCATCGGGATAAAGGATTTACCGGAGAGACCAAACTTCCGGAAAATACGATCCATGATGAATGCAATTCTCGCCATGTATCCGCAGCCCTCGAGGAAGGCAAGGAAAAAGAAAAGCACCAGCATCTGCGGCAGGAATCCAAGAACCGCACCAAGTCCTGCAACGATACCGTCCAGTACCAGTCCTCTCAGCACATCTCCCGTGCCAAGCACATCCAGCAAAGCGCCGATCGCTCCCGGAATAGACGGAAGCTCAACAAGTCCGAAAAACGACCAGGGATCCGAGCCAAACAGAACATCATTCACCCAGTCGGTTGCGCCGGTACCGATCGTGCTGATCAAGACATAGTACACAAACCACATCACAAGCGCAAAAATTGGAAGTGCCAGCCAGCGGTTGGTTACAATAGCGTCGATTCTGTCAGAAACGGACATTTCACCTGCATGCTTCTTAGTATAAACCTGCCCGATGATCTTCTGGATGTAAAGATACCGTTCGTTGGTGATAATAGACTCCGCATCGTCATCCTGCGATTTCTCCACTTCCTTGATGATATCCTCGACATCAACATTTTTTCCATTTCCCGACATCTCATCACGGATCTTATCGTCCCGTTCAAAAAGCTTCACTGCAAAGAACCGCTTCTCGCCATCCGGAACAAACGGAGCAATCCTGTCTTCAATCTGTAGGATCGCATTCTGTACCTCATCCGAGAAATGATGTACAACCTCAGTATCTGTCCCTGTGCGGGCTTCCCTCACTGCAAGCTCCGCAGCTTCCTTGATCCCAGTACCCTTAAGCGCGGAAATCTCTACCGTCTTGCATCCCATAACCTCTCCGAGCTTCTCCAGCCGGATGATGTCGCCGTTTTTATTGACCACATCCATCATGTTCACAGCAATCACGACCGGGATTCCAAGCTCCTTAAGCTGTGTGGTAAGGTACAGGTTTCTCTCAAGATTGGTACCATCCACAATGTTTAAAACAGCATCCGGTCTTGTATTAATGAGGTAATTTCTCGCGACAACCTCCTCCAGCGTATACGGAGAGAGAGAATAAATGCCGGGAAGGTCGGCAATTGTAACATCCTCGTGTCCCTTGAGCTTGCCTTCCTTTTTTTCTACCGTTACACCCGGCCAGTTACCAACGTACTGATTTGCTCCCGTAAGCTGGTTAAATAGTGTTGTCTTGCCGCAGTTCGGATTACCGGCTAATGCGATTGTTATTGCCATGTGCTTTGTCTCCTTCCTTTTACTTTCCTGCTTCCACTTCTACCATTTCAGCATCAAACCTCCGTATGGAAAGCTCATAGCCTCTGACCGTAAGCTCTACAGGATCCCCAAGCGGAGCAACCTTCCTCACATGAATCGGCGTGCCTTTTGTGATGCCCATGTCCATGATTCTACGTTTCACGGCACCCTCGCCGGTAATTTTAGTTACAACCACATCCTGTCCAGGCTGGACTTCTCTCAGCGTCATACTCAAAATACCTCCCAAGCTTTTACGCTTTCTATCTTATCGTTCTTCAATGAACGCTCAGACCATAATTCTCTTTGCCATCGTTCCATCAATTGCAAGACGGGATTCCTTAACCTGCACAATCAGATTACTTCCATTTTTTGAGATCACGCGAATGCTGCTGCCCGGTGTAAATCCCAAAGCCTCCAGGTGCTGTCGGATCTTCTCGTCCCCGGTAATACGCATCACCTGATACTCACCAGGTCCGCACAATGATAGTGGCATACCTTTTACCCTCTTTCATAAGTAAATAAATACGAGAGTTATATTCAGCTAACTCTTTCGTTACATTAAATTAGCATTAACTAACTTTAATGTCAATAGAATCCCTCAAAAAAGTTAGTTAATCTTAACTATATATACCATTGACCACTGTGTTATACTTCTTATATAAAAAGAAAGGATGAAAACTTGAAATGAAAGCACATGAAACTCATGAATCTTCCGAAAATTATCTGGAAAGTATCCTGATGCTCTCCATGGATCATCCCTTTGTCCGTTCCATTGATATTGCCAACATGCTCGGCTTTTCCAAACCAAGTGTCAGCATCGCCATGAAGCGCCTCCGCGAGGAAGGGCAGATTACGATGGATGAACATGGATATATCCACCTGACAGAGGACGGCATGCAGATTGCAAAAGGCACCTATGAGAAGCATGTGGTAATTACCAATGTCCTCGTGGACCTCGGGGTAAACGCATACACTGCCGGGCAGGATGCCTGCCGGATTGAGCACGTCCTGAGCCCGGAAACCTTCCAGAAAATCAAGGCATGGTACCTTAAGCATCACGAAGAAAAAGCTCCGGATCTGGAAAAGATTGAAAACTATACACAGCAGGAGCAGTAACAAAAAAGCCGTCCCGGATTGCATCGCTGCACATCCGGAACGGCCTTTTATGCTCTTTATACTATGATAATCTTTACGCTATTATAAGCTTTATACAAATCTATCCTCTACTTTACCAGTGAGCAGTACTTCTCTCAGATCCTGGCTACGCCTGACTCTCTCGCCGCCTGTGCTACAGCACTTGCCACGGCATCCTTTACTCTCGGGTCAAACGCCTTAGGCAGGATATAATCTGCATTCAGCTCCTCCGGAGAAACCAGCCCGGCAATTGCCTTGGCTGCCGCAATCTTCATGGCATCATTGATATCCGATGCACGTACATCCAAGGCTCCACGGAAAATGCCCGGGAAGCAGAGTACATTGTTGATCTGATTTGGGAAATCCGAGCGTCCGGTAGATACTACAGCCGCGCCTGCCGCCTTGGCATCCTCCGGAAAAATCTCCGGTGTCGGATTGGCGCAGGCAAAGATAATCGGATCCTTAGCCATGGAACGAACCATATCCGGTGTCAGTGTGCCCGGTGCGGAAACTCCGATAAAGCAATCTGCCCCCTTAATAACATCCTTAAGCGAGCCGGACTCATGATTAAAGTTCGTGATCTTAGCCATCTGCTCCTTAATCGGGTTAAGATTGTCTCTCCCTTCATAAATTGCACCGTGACGATCGGTCATGATCACATTTTTAAGCCCCATTGCCATAAGCAGGCGAATAATGGCAATGCCTGCAGCGCCCGCGCCGGAGGTGACGATTTTAATCTCATTGATATCCTTATGCACCACCTTGAGCGCATTCATAAGACCGGCAAGGGTAATGACTGCGGTTCCATGCTGATCATCATGAAAGATCGGAATGTCCGAAATCTTTTTCAGCTTCTCCTCGATCTCAAAGCAGCGTGGAGCAGAAATATCCTCCAGATTAATGCCGCCAAAGGATCCAAGCAGTAGCTCAATGGTATGCACAATCTCATCCGGATCCTTGGAGCGTACACACAGCGGGATGGCATCCACATCTCCAAATGCCTTAAAGAGAGCACATTTTCCTTCCATTACCGGCATACCTGCTTCGGGTCCGATATCGCCAAGACCAAGGACTGCTGTACCATCGGTAACAACTGCAACCGTGTTCCACCTTCTGGTCAGTTCATAGGACTTATTGACATCCTTCTGAATCTCAAGACAAGGTGCTGCCACTCCCGGTGTATAGGCAAGGGCAAGCTCCTCCGATGTAGATACCGATGCGCGTGTCTTAATCTCGATTTTTCCCTTCCACTCATAATGCTTTTTCAGTGATTCCTTTGCGTAATCCATACTTTTCTCCTTTACCATATATGTATTATATTACACATCTAATGATCTTGGATCAATATCCAGAGTTCTTCCACGGATAGCCCCTCCTCCATGAAAGTTAATGATCGGGCTATTCCACAGAGGCTATAGTATATTTCAGATCATCTTACGGAAAAATCGGAAATACTGTCATAATCCAGCCAGCCGGTACAACTGCTACCTCTCTCTCCGGGAGACAAAGCAGATTCAGTCTGACATCAATCTGGTGTATCGCTCGGACCTGTCGCTCTCCGATAGTATGCAGGCGCTCATTGATCAGCTCCGATGCTCCGTTTAATCCGGAGGAGTCGCATGGAGTTAAGGATGCATAGCATCGCAACCCCGACATCTCCAAATACAGCCGCCCACATGTTGGCAATACCGAGCGCACCAAGGATCAGAATCAGGATTTTTACTACAAGAGCAAAGACGATGTTCTGTGTGGAAATCCCCACTGTCCTACGTGCAATCCGGATCGCAAGAGGGATCCTCCGGAGGTCATCATCCATGATAACCACATCTGCCGCCTCAATCGCTGCATCCGAACCCATAGAGCCCATGGCGATACCGACATCCGCTCTTGCAAGCACCGGAGCATCATTGATGCCATCTCCTACAAAGGCAAGCTCTGCCTTACCCTGCTGATGTCCGCACTGGTCCAGCCCTTTGAGAAGCTCCTCTACCTTGCTGACCTTATCCTGCGGCAGAAGCTCCGCATAAACCGTATCAAGCCCAAGCTCCTTACCTACAGCATCTCCGACGGACTGCCGATCACCGGTCAGCATGACGATATTCCGGACACCTTCTGCCTTCATTTCCCGGATGGCTTCCTTTGCTTCTGGTTTAAGCTGATCCTTAATCAGAATTGCGCCCAGATACCGCTGCTCCTCGGCAACATAAACAACCGTCGCCGCCGGGTCCTGTGCCTTATGGAAGCTGATACTGTGCGCCGTCATGAGACCTGCATTTCCTACATACACCGCTCTTCCCTGGACTCTGGCGATCAGACCCTGCCCGGAGACATTCTCCGTTTCCGTCACAAGACGGGTATTTACCTCAAAGTCTGATGCAGCAGACAGTGCCTCACGGATGGAAACCGCAATCGGGTGGGTGCTCATGCCCTCGGCGAGCGCTGCTGCCCGGAGAAGCTCTGTCGGATCCACACCCTCCGCCGGCAAAATCTCTGAAACCTTGAAATTTCCCTCTGTCAGCGTCCCGGTTTTATCGGAAACCACGGTATCCAGCCGTGCCAGAAGCTCAAGATAATTGGATCCCTTGACCAGTACACCGTTTCTACTGCCGGCCCCAATCCCTCCAAAAAACGCAAGCGGTACGGAGATCACAAGCGCACAGGGGCAGGATACCACGAGGAACGTGCAGGCGCGGTAAATCCACGTCGCAGGATCTCTTGTAAGGATCGAGGGAATGATGGCGAGCGCGACTGCCGCGTAAACAACGATCGGTGTATACACTCTCGCAAATCGTGTAATGAAGTTTTCGGTTCTGGACTTTTTTTCCGATGCGTTTTCCACAAGCTCCAGAATCTTGGAAACTGTAGAATCCTCAAATTCCTTACTTGCCTTAACCCGGAGCAGTCCCTCGCCATTGATACAGCCGGAAATCACCTGCTCTCCTGGATGTACCGAACGTGGCACAGACTCACCGGTTAATGCTGCGGTATTGACCATGGATTCACCAGACAGCACCTCGCCGTCCACCGGGATCTTTTCTCCCGCTTTGATCACCAGGATATCGCCTACAGAGACCTCATCCGGGTCTATCGTTTCCACGGTGCCATCTGCCCGCTCGACATTGGCCTCCTCCGGGACGATATCCATAAGATCCGCGATATTTTTCCTGGACTGACCGACAGCATAGCTCTGAAACCATTCGCCCACCTGATAAAACGCCATGACCGCACAGGCCTCAGAGTTTTCCCCTGTGGCAAATGCGCCTATGGTCGCAATCACCATAAGCAGCGACTCATCCATCGGCTGATGGTTTTTGATCCCAAGCAGCGCCTTGCGAACAACCGGGTATCCACAGATAAAATAGGGAATCAGATACAATAAAAAGCTTAACAGGCGGTTGTGAAAAACGACTGGAACCGCACCAGTTTTATCAAGAATCAGCAGTACAAAGAAAATTCCGATGCCTGTAAGGATCTTCCGGAGTTCTTGTTTGAGCTTAGGCGTCATAGGTATCTCCTTTTTATAGATAGCGATAGATAAAAGGCGCGGCTCCTTTCAGGGATTCCGCGCCGCAATATACATAGAGCAGGTAAGATGCTGCAGCTCAGACTTCTACGGAGAAGTCCGGCTCGATCTTTCTGCCGGTTTCCACTGCAAGCTTTAAAATCTCATCAAAACGTGCATCATCGGCATCCAACGTAAATTTCTGCATCATGAAGTTCACCTTGGCATCATTTACGCCATCCAGCTTTTTGATGGCATCCTCCACCTTGGCAGCACAGTTAGCACAGTCAATGTCGCACTTAAACTTCTTTTTCATAAAGCTCTCCATTTCTCTGCCTTGATCTGGCAGTAAAACAGCAATGAAAGCACTTGCCTTCTTTCACATCACATCATCGATGAGTCGGATCTTACTCCTCAATGTGGTCCTTACCCATGGCAATGATGGTTTTGACATGATCATCCGCAAGCATGTAATAGATCGCCTTTCCCTCTCTCCGTGAGGAAATCAGCTTGGAGGTTTTAAGGATCTTAAGCTGATGAGAAATCGCCGACTGGTTCATCTCAAGATCCTCGCAGATTTCTGTTACGTTTTTTGCCCCTTGAAACAGATCATAAAGGATCTTGATTCGTGTAGAGTCTCCAAAAACCTTAAACAGCTCCGCAAGATCACAGAGTTCATCCTCAGATACATTTTGAATCAGATGATTAAATTTTTGTTCATCCATAAATTCTGACATGTCGTACCTCTTTTTTATAATGAATCTCTGTTCATATGAGTATATTATCATATGTTCAGAAATTGTCAAGCCGGATTTTAACAGGAAATCCGGCTGGCTCCGTCATACTTCACTCACTTTATTATTTTATTTTGTGCGATTTTATTTTGTGAAGGATTTGGTTTCGTTTTTCACTTCCTACGCTTCACCATCATAGTCATCGTCAAAATCTGTATGCGGTGCTGTAAAATGTCCTGCGTCGCTGTATCCCGGCAGATGCCCTATTGACTGATGCTTCACTGTCCGGTACTCATCCGCGGAATGCCAGAACGGACAATGCGCATGCGGATGATTCCAGAGCATCGCCATATCATCCTCATCCATATCCGCCTCGCAGCACCACTCGTCCAGATCTTCATCATAGCTGAAGTTGCTGCACATATCACAATCCGTCATACGTGACTCCTCTTTTTTTCCGCTCCGATGCCGGTCTCCAGGTCTCCGGGTCATTTCCGTCACGAGAGGGGCACAAATCTCTCAGATAACATACACTGCACTCCGGGTTCTGCGAGTGACAGATGGCGCGCCCAAGGGAAATGATGTGGGTATTCCAGCGGATCCACACATCCTCCGGCAGCACCTCCATCAGTTGATATTCCGTTTTGGTCGGATCCGCAGAATCTGCAAGCCCCAGACGGTTGGATACCCGTTTTACATGCGTATCCACCACAATGGATGGTTTATGATATACATTTCCCAGAATCAGGTTACCTGTCTTACGTCCGACTCCGGGGAGTCTGGTAAGTGCTTCAATATCATCCGGCACTACGCCACCATGCCGCTCCAGAAGCGCCGCTGCACATGCCTTGATATTTTTTGCCTTATTATGGTAAAAGCCGGTGGGTTTGATATCCTGCTCGAGTTCCTTGATATCGACTTTGGCAAAGTCCTCAAGGCAGGTATATTTCCGGTATAATGATTCTGTTACCATATTGACTCTCGCATCCGTACACTGCGCGGAAAGGATGGTAGCAAACAAAAGCTGCCAGGGGTTTTCATTTTTAAGAAAAATCGGCGGATGACTGCCATAGTGTGCATCCAGACGTTTTACAATTTCCTGCACACGCCGGTCTCTTGCTTCCTTGGTTTCTCCTTTTATAAACATTGCACTGTGCCCTCTCTTAGCCTACAGCTCAAGCTCGATCTTTCTGCCGCTTGGCTGATACTGATAATAACGGACACCTGCCGCATCCAGCATTCGCTTGGAAGCCTTGGTGCTTGGCGTATCCGCATACTTGTCCGAACGGTAAATCAAGGTCCGGATCCCCGCCTGGATCAATGCCTTGGCGCACTCATTGCACGGAAACAGCGTGACATAGAGCTTGGCACCCTCGAGAGAACCACCGCGGTAATTTAAAATCGCATTGAGCTCTGCATGCGTGGCATAGAAATATTTGGCATCATAGGGATCATCCTCAGCATGGATCTTGGTCCATGGAAAATCATCGTCCGAGCATCCGTTGGGAAATCCATTGTAGCCCATGGACAGAATTTTATTATCATTGCTGACAATGCAGGCTCCGACCTGCGTACTGGGATCCTTGGAGCGTCTTGCGGACATTTCCGCAACACCCATAAAATACTCATCCCACGTGATATAATCTTTTCTTTTACCGGAGTCCATACCGTAATCCTTTCCAGATCCCCAGATCCTGTTACGCTTTATGATAGCTTTACGATCGTTTGAAAGATCGTTCCATGCTGTTACTCTATAACAATTTCCGACATGCCGGCAGCCTTACGCATCCGGTTCATGAGCGCAAAATCCACTCCCTGGTCTCCATAGCTCTCGGAATAGATCTCATCCACCGCATCCTGATCAAATTCCCGGAGGATACGGAACAGATTGTGCGTCATGGAAAGCGGCTCCTGCCTGGATCCGATCACCTTAAGATCAACGCTCTTGTCGCCGCAGGATGTATGGTAGAGCGCTTTGGTTTCCTCACAGCAAATGACTCCGACCCGTTTCCCTTCCGCAGCCGCCCGCATGGTTTTCTGATTGATGCAATCCGCAATCTGCCGATCTGCAGCTTTCCGCTCCTCCGGGCTTACCTGGTAATCCTTTTCCTTCAGAAGCTTCGTCGTTACCAGCGACATCCTTGCATTCGGCGCATAATGCCGGTATTTCATGCCCGGTGCCTTGGGGTGCACACCCTCCTTGACACCTCTGGCAATGATCGCCGGGTCGATTTCCACATGTGTGCCAAGAGCCGTCTCCAGCTCCTCAATCGTAATCGCGCCCGGACGAAGTAGTGTCGGTACCTCACCCGTAAGGTCAATAATCGTCGACTCCACGCCAATGCCGACCGGTCCGTCATCCAGGATCATGTCGATCCTTCCGTTTAAATCATTCAGCACATGGGAAGCTTCTGTCGGACTTGGTTTCCCGGAGGTATTGGCACTGGGACCCGCAATGGGGAGTGCTGCTTCCCTGATAAATGTAAGCGTACACTGGTTTCTCGGACAGCGAATGGCTACCGTGTCAAGACCTCCGGTGGTTTCCCTCGGAACAATGTCGGACTTTGGCATGATAATCGTGAGTGGTCCCGGCCAGAAGGTCTGCATCAGCTTGAGCGCACCCTCCGGAAACTCTTTTACCAGCGGTTTTACCTGCTCGATATCCGCGACATGCACAATCAGCGGATTATCCGACGGTCTGCCCTTTGCCGCGTAAATCTTTTTGGATGCCTCGGGATCCAGCGCATTGCCGCCGAGACCATAGACCGTCTCTGTCGGAAAAGCAACCAGCCCTCCGCGGCGGATAATTTCCGCTGCCTGCTTCACACCTTCAATGCCTTTAACAATGGTTTCCATTATAATCTGTATCTTCTTTCCTGAAATTTTCTGTAAGCAGGATGCATACATGCACTGCTTTCGCTTTTGCTTCTGCCATCTGCAAACAATACTCAGAATATGTCGGTTTTGACATATCTTATCATGTTAATCTACATTTTATCCGTTGGCACCGGGCTCCGGAATCTCCTGCATATTGAGGTTCAGGATATCCCAGAAGCCTGTTGGTTCCTGGCCAAGCTTCCATGCGGCAACACCACCGACACCGGCCTCGCGGATATGCTTAATCTTTAGATTCAGAGAATCTTCATCCTCCATCCAGACCTTCTTTACGCTGTCACCGTCCTGGATTTCTCCATAATTCTGCCCGGTCGTCTCATCCCATTTAAGCTCGATGCCCTTGGAGGTAACCCATTCTTTTGCCTGCTTGATCCCCATCGCGTCCGATGTGGTCTTTCCGTTTTGTGTAATCCAGACTCTCGTATAAAATGGAACCGCAATAATGATCTGCTCCGGAGCGATGTTTTTAAGCGCTTCCTGGATGCCGCGGTCTGTATAACTGATGGAAGCAACGGAGCCTTCCTCACCTCCGCTGTAATGTTCATCATAGCACATAATTACAACATAATCACAAAATGTGCCAAGCTCCCCGATATCATAATAGCTGTTGTAATTATACGGTACATAGCAGTCCACCGAGAGTATGATTCCGGCTTTACGGCAGGCGATCGAGAGCTCTCTCATAAACTGCACATAGTCTCTGCCGAGTGACTGGGGGATCTGCTCAAAATCGATATTCAACCCATCAATACCAACCTGCTGGGCGGTGGATATAAGCCCGTTGATCAGCTGCTCGCGTAACGCAGAGTTTGGCAGCAGCACCGAGGTATCGATTTTACCGGAATCAAAGTTGTTGACCGTTGCCCAGACCTGATAGCCCTTGGCATGCGCTTTGGAAACATAGTCCTCTGAAGCATAGCTCAGGAAATCTCCCTCACTGGTGGTCAGCACGAACCAGGTCGGAGCGATAACATTCATCGGACCTGCATTGGCGGTAACCGTGTCAAATGTAGCATTACCTGCTGCCGTCGTGATCTGATGGAAGCCCATTACAACCTTGCTGCCGTCCTCCCGCAGGATATGCTTAAATACCGGTGCGGTAAAATTGTCCTCCGGAGTCACCTCGGTAATTTCCGAGAGCTTTTTATTACGAAGGTAGCCGATATAACCATCATTGGTGGAAACCTTACTCCAGTTTTCCAGCGTTTCCAGCACCGTAACGGTATCTCCCTTGGCGAGGTCTGTCAGCACCGGACTCTTGACACCGCCCAGCACGCGGACGCTTTCCTTTCCTTTCAGTGTCGCCTGCTTCTCCGGGGTATCGTTATCAAAGATAAAAATACGCTTGTTGGTCTGATCGGTATGGGCATGATAGCGGATATCTGTGTACTGGGAAACCAGCGTGACATTGAGAAACAGGTCCTTGCCATCCCAAAAAAAGGCCTGCGCACCATCCTGCGCCGGATCCCCCTCCGAAATTTTGATGGTTTCCTCCGGTTCGGAGTAAAACAGCTGCTTTACATCCGATGCCCAGTAGAATCTGCGATTCAGAGTGCCGATAACCCAGTCAAACGGGAGATAGACCTGCCCGTTCTGGTATCTGCCGATGACGAGATAGCCCTTATCATTTTTTACAATTTCCTGATTAAGATAAATGAGGATATTGTTGCCTGCAACATTATCAAAATATTCATTCAGATCAGCGCGCTCCTTGGTCGGCATATACTTTTTTACGTATACATATCCGCCACCGATACAGCCGATCAGCAAAAGTAAGAGCAGCGCGATAAGGACAGGCGCACTGCGATGCTTTTTCTGCTCTCCGGGTCGACGGGAGCCACGTCTCCTGCCTGCTGCCCGACTTCTGCCCTTAGTCTCTCCCGCCTGTTCCATCCTGCCTGATGTATTATTCTCCACTGTCATCACACTTCCTGCGTTATCCTATAGAATCTGATCCTGGTCAAGCTTTGCAAGCTTTGCGGCCTGATCCGCCGTAATCAGCGGATCAATGACAAGATCAAGATTGCCATGCATAATGTCATCAATCGAATACAATGTGAGCTTAATCCTGTGATCCGTCACCCGTCCCTGCGGAAAATTATAGGTTCTGATTTTCTCCGAACGATCGCCGGTTCCCAGCTGCTCATGCTTCTCATCCGCCAGCTGCTCATGCTGCTTTGTCGCTTCGATTTCATACAGTCTTGCACGCAGGAGCCGCATTGCCTTTTCCCGGTTCTGAAGCTGCGAACGCTCCTCCTGGCACTCTGCCACAAGTCCCGTCGGGATATGGATCAGCCGCACCGCAGAGGAGGTCTTGTTGATATGCTGTCCACCGGCACCGGAGGATCGGAATACCTCCATCTTGATATCTGCCGGATTGATCTCGACCTGGACATCCTCTACCTCCGGCATAACAGCAACTGTTGCCGTAGAGGTATGGATCCTGCCGCCGCTCTCTGTTTCCGGCACTCTCTGTACGCGGTGCACTCCTGCCTCATACTTAAGGCGCGAATATGCCCCTTTGCCGTTGACGATAAACACGACTTCCTTGAATCCGCCCAGACCGGTTTCATTGACAGACACAAGCTCCGTCCGCCAGCCACGCCGCTCGGCATAGGAAATGTACATCCGGTAAAGCTCCGAGGCAAAAAGCGCTGCCTCCTCGCCACCGGCGCCGCCGCGGATTTCCATAATGATGTTTTTATCATCGTTTTCATCCTTGGGAATCAAAAGAAGCTTGATCTTGTCCGCAAGCTCCGCCTGTTTCTGTTTGGCATCCTGCAGCTCTTCCTTTGCCATCTCCAGGAGATCCGCATCCTGCTCCGACGCAAGCAGCGTAAGCGCATCCTGCTCCTGTGCCTCCGCCTCGCAATATGCCTTATATGCCTTGTAAATCGGCTCAAGCTCCGCCTGCTCTCTTATAAGCTTTGTATATTTTGTAATGTCGGATACAATATCCGGCTCCGTGAGAGACTTCATGATTTCCTCATAATGTCTCTCCATATCTTTTAATCGTTCAAACATATCCCTTTACCACCCGGTCATTACCGCCGAAATCGCGTATGACCTCCACATCATGAAATCCCTTGTCCTCCATCATCCGGCGCACTGCCTCGCCCTGATCGTAGCCGATCTCAAAATAGATCCGACCGCCCGGATTAAGAAACGATCTGGCATCCTTAAGAAGTCTCCGGTAAAACAGAAGCCCATCCTCGGCACCATCCAGTGCAAGCCTCGGCTCATGCTCCCGGACCTCCGGCTCCAGCGTATCCACAACCCTGCTTGGAATATACGGCGGATTGGATACCAGGATGTCAAAGCCCGGAAGCTTACGCTCTCTGAGATACTCCGGCACTGCTTCATAAAGATCCGAACGCAGCAACGTAAGCCTGTCCTGTTTTTCCGGCTCCAGCACCTGTCTTCGGTTAAACTCCGCAACCTTCAATGCTTCCTCGGAAATATCGATTCCCAATGCATGCGAAATCTCCCTGGCTGCAAGGATGCTGATTACAATGCATCCACTCCCGGTGCAGAGATCCAGCAACGCACTACCGGGCGCAGGATCTTGGATCACAGCTTCCACAAGCACCTCGGTGTCCTGACGAGGGCAGAGGACAGATGCATTCACCTTAAATACGTGTCCGTAAAACTCCACCTCGCCGAGGATCTGCTGCAGCGGGATCCTCTCCGCCCGCTTCCGTAGGTCCTTGGCGAATGTTTCTGCCGCAGCCTGTCTCACTGCGGGGTCTCTCACATACTCCTCCGGCGTCTCTCCGGACACCGCAAGATATTTTGCCGTATCAAGATGATACGCCCGCTCCAGCAGGACTCTCGCATCATACCCGGCATCCGTGACACCCGCTTCTGTAAGGCGCGCCTCCGCCTGCTTCAGCATCTCCCTAAAGGTCATTCTGCCTCCAGTCCGAAATGGTCCCTTTCAAAGGCTCTCCAGTCAAACACCGCTTCCACTGCCGCAATGGCAACCTCAATCTGGCTGTCATCCGGTTCCTTGGTGGTAAGCCCCTGCATCCACATCCCCGGGATAAACAGAAGCTTGGTAAACCAGTTGTCATGCAGACCGACAAAGCGGAGTACTTCATAGGAAACACCGGCAATCACCGGAATCAGGATAATACGGCTTAAGAATTTAAGCATAAGATTGTCCACACGGATCACCATAAATAACAGAATGGAGATCAGCATGACATAAACAATAAAGCTTGTGCCGCAGCGCTTATGCTCCTTGGAGGACGCAGCCACATTGCGCACCGTAAGCGGCAGTCCGTGCTCTACGCAGTTGATGCACTTATGCTCCGCTCCATGATACTCAAAGGTCCGCCGGATATCCGGCATGCGGGAAACAAGCTTGATATAAAGGATAAAAATCGCCACACGGAGCAGACCCTCCAGAAGTGCGATGACCGTTTCCGACGCAATGAATCGTTTTAAAAAGCTTACCGCAAGCGTCGGCAGCAGCACAAAAATCAGGATAGCCGCCACAAAGGAAAATGCAACGGTAATCCCGGAAATCACCTGCTCGACCTTCTCTCCAAAGACCTTGTCCAGCCAGAGCTCAAGCCCCGATGGCTCGGAATCTTCATCATCCTCAAAGAAGCTTGCCGAGTAGGTAAGGCAGCGCATGCCAAGGATCATCGAATCCAAGAAGGAAAAAACGCCCCGGATAAACGGAAGTCTCAACACCGGATACCGGTCTGTAAGAGATGTATAGCTGTCCTTTTTTACTTCAATCGTGCCATCCGGCTTACGCACTCCCACGGAATACTCCTGCCGGTTTTTCATCATGATGCCTTCAATCACGGCCTGTCCGCCAATTCCGCTGTAGATCTGACAGCAGGACTTCTTAGCCGCATCTATTGTCTTGTTTTTGATATTTTCTGTATTTTCCATGCTACTAAGTGTAACCGAATAGCAAGGACAATTCAATAAAGCACATATGAATTTTATATGACATTGGCGATTGTAATATCAAAACAGGGGACACGCCTCAGCGTATCCCCTGTCTCTCATGTCTTGTAACCTGCAATAATTACTTATTAAGACCGAACTTCTTATTGAACTTATCAATACGACCCTTAGCAGAAGCGGACTTCTCCTTGCCGGTATAGAACGGATGGCAAGCGGAGCAAACCTCGACGTGGATCTCCGGCTTTGTGGATCCGGTTACAAAAGTGTTACCGCAGTTGCAGGTAACGGTCGCCTGGTAATACTTAGGATGAATACCCTCTCTCATGATTTACCTCTTTCTGCATGGTTTCCAACCATGCGCTCTCGTTGACCGGAGTACCGGTCACTTAGTTTAAGTTTCTCTGCTGATTCTGTACAACAACCAGCATAAGCCTAATCAAGATAACATAAAGCATCTGAAAAGGCAAGCCCCTCCCGGTTAATTTATATGCCTCGTGATCTCTCTCGACTAACTTATCCCGGCAAACTTTATACACAGGCGGTACTGCCCATGGTCCAAACATGTCTGTAAAGCGGAAAGCCCGGTCATTGCTACCCGGGCGATACCGCCATGCGGCTCGCCCTAAGTTTTTGTCAGATCCTGCGGTTCACCTTTACGACAAGCTTCCCCTGCGGAGCCGCGGGTCTTGTAAATGGCTTACCATTTACAAGGAACTCACAGACTTCCTTATTATTCTGAGAGCGCTCAAACAGATTAATGACATCCTCCGCAGAGCCCTTCTTTTCATCTGAGGTTTCCTTGTGAATGATGTCCAGCGCCTTCTGCTCAAGCTCCGTCAAAAGCAGATCATCCCGGCGTGTTCCGGACTTAAGGATATCAATCGCAGGGAAGATCCTCCGCTCCTGAAGCTCACGGTTCAGCACAAGCTCCATGTTGCCGGTACCCTTAAACTCCTCATAAATTACATCATCCATACGGGAGCCGGTATCCACCAGTGCGGTTGCAAGGATGGTAAGCGAGCCACCCTCCCGCATATTTCTAGCTGCACCAAAGAAACGCTTTGGCATATGCAGCGCTGCAGGATCCAGACCTCCGGACAAGGTTCTGCCGGATGCCGGAACCACAAGGTTATAAGCTCTCGCAAGTCTTGTAATGGAATCCAAAAGGATGGTAACATCCTCTCCCTGCTCCACCAGCCTCTTGGCTCTCTCGATCGTCATCTCCGCAACTCTCTTGTGATGCTCCGGAAGCTCATCAAAGGTGGAGTAAATGACCTGCACCATACCGCCTTCAACCTCCTCCTTCATGTCCGTAACTTCCTCCGGACGCTCATCAATGAGGAGAATGAGCAGATGCATCTTGGGCTCATTCCGTACAATTGCCTTGGCAACCTGCTTTAAAAGTGTGGTTTTACCAGCCTTAGGCGGCGAAACGATCATACCTCTCTGTCCTTTGCCGATCGGAGCCAGGAGATCCAGGATGCGGAGTGAGGTCGGTGCCTTAACACCCTCGGTTTCCAACCGGATCCTCTGATTCGGAAAAATCGGTGTCAAACGGTCAAAATCCGGACGCCGCGCCGCATCTCTCGGAGAAATTCCGTTAACGGTTTCCACATACATAAGCGCGCCATAGCGCTCATTGGGATTTCTGGTTTTGGAATACCCGCGCAGCATATCTCCGGTCTTAAGGTTATATCGGCGGATCATCTGCGGATTGACATAGACATCATGATCTCCCGGCAGGAAATTCTCGGAACGGATAAAGCCAAATCCATCCTGCATCACCTCCAGGATACCGCCGCACGCTTTGGCATTGGGATCCCGCATGATGGAAGGCTCATTCTCGCCCTTATTCTCCTCCGGCGCGGTATTTCCGCGTGCATCCTCTTTTTGCTCTCCCGCCGTGTCCTCTGTCCGTGGACCCTCTATAGGCTCTGACGCGTTTTCCACTGCCTGTTCCGGTACATCCCTACGTATCGCTTCCGGAATCTGGCTGTCTGCCCGGTTCGCCGGTAAAGCTGCAATTCCGGTTGCTGCAGAAGCTGTGGTCGTCTGTGCTGTGGGCGCCGCTTCTGCCGCCGCTACCGGGTGTTTTCTGCGAATGATATGTACCGTGTGTTTTTTCGCGTCCGCTTTATTCGCCGGCTTATCCTCCTGTGTGGATGCTTTGACATCTCCTGACACTGCAGCATCCCCGGACTCTTGTGTCCGATGAATCGTCGACTCCTTCACTGTCTGCTTCCGGGTAGTATGCTTCCGCACCGGTCTTTTTGCGGTTTCCTTCGATGCCGCTGCTGTTCCCGTTCCGTTAGAAGCAGACGCCACGGAAGCAGATCCCGCGTCTACCGAAGCTGCCATCGCTGACTCAATAGTGGAAGCGCTTTCAGCAGGTGTCGCTATTGCAGGCACTGATGCCTCGATAGAAGCGTTGTCAGTGGAAGCTGCGGAAACAGAAGCATTCACATCCAAAGCTGTGGCAGATGTCTCCAATCCTGTATTTCCACCCTTGCTTTCTACAGCAGAGTCCCCATTACCTTTGGCATGGAAATCTTCTGCGCCTTCCTGCCTGGCATCCACCGGATCCAGCTTGCCTGCTGTTTCGGCTGCAGTATCGGTTACAGCGTCTTCTGCACTCTTCACCGCCTTTTTTGTACTGCGGCTCCGTCTGGTAGTAGATTTTGTTACGGATTTGATTTCTTTTGGATCCGGATGCCCATCAACGGGATCATCTTCAGTCGAAGTATGCTTTACCGGATGCTTTTTGACTAAAGATTTGCTGTCTGGACTATTTTGCTCCGGACTATTTTGATCTGCATCCTGAGGATCGGAGTCGTTGCTATTGGAATCCTGCTTGTCTTTAGCTTTTTTGGAAACGGATTTCCGTGTCGTGGTTTTACGAGTCGTCTTACGAACCGGTTTCATATCCTGGGCGCTCTCCGATGCCTCCGCATGCTGCGGCTCTGATTCCGGGAGAGAGATCTGCTCATTGCGTTCGTCGCTCATTTTGCCTCCTGTATGATAAGATAAAATGTGGATCTGATGATGGATCTTGAATATAAAATAAACAAATTAAGATCCTTATAGGATCATTAAAATCATAGTGAAAAGTTTACGGGATTCGATTTTGACTT
This sequence comes from Oribacterium sp. HCP28S3_H8, assembly GCF_052064775.1. Lineage (NCBI taxonomy): Bacteria > Bacillati > Bacillota > Clostridia > Lachnospirales > Lachnospiraceae > Oribacterium > Oribacterium sp. HCP28S3_H8. The sequence goes on from NZ_JBQHUZ010000006.1 coordinate 113,996, forward strand.
TAAGAAATTTGACGTGAAGTCAAAAGAAAATCGAAACTGACTTATGATAAAATCAGTATAGCAAGTTCAACCTTGTAAGGCAAGGCTGTTTTTGTTATACTGATTAAATTCATAATGATGTGAAAAAGAGGAGAAACATGTCCAGAAAGTCTTCCTATCAGAATCTTAAATACGATACCTACGGAAGAAGCTTGCAGAAAAAGAGCGGCAGCGGCATCCTGCGTTTCCTGTTCGGTTTCCTGGTTCCGTACATTGTAATCAACGGCATCATCTTTTTACTTGTGACCGCTTCACCTTCCGTAGAGGTCTCGGATCCCAATACGACCGATTACAAAACCGCCACCGTTTCTGTAAAGCCCGGCGGACTGCTGCCATTAAAAAATCTGACGGCAACTCTCGAGGGCGAGCCCATCGAGCTCACCAAGGATGGATCTGATTATACAGCAATACTGGATGATAATGGTACCTTGACCGTAACCGCAACCTCTGTAAACGGCATGATTAAAACCTGCCGCACACAGGTCAATCTGCTGGATGAAACCCCGCCGGTCATTGATGAGGATTCCGTAAACCTTGGCGCTGGCTACATTGAGTTTACCGTCAGTGACAACCAGTCCGGCGTGGACTTTGATTCCATTTATGCGATCGACGGCGATGGCGACAACATTCGCCCGACCGATGTCAACAAATCCACCGGGACGGTCATGTTTTCCATGAAAACCGATACACTGCAGGTTTATGTCAAGGACCTCGCCGGTAATGAGGTACCTGCAACCTTCTCGGTAAATTAAGCGTCCAAAGGAAAAAAGAGTTTAAAGAAACAAATAAACATCTTGAGAAGTCAAGAGCTCCGGGCAGATTTCACTGCCCGGAGCTCTGTTTTTGTTATTCTTTTTCTGCCTCCGGAGATGCCTGTGCTTCCGCTTCCACCTCTGCCTCAGTTTCTGCTTCTTTTTCCTTTGCTGGCTCCGGCTTTGGATTAGCCTTTTGGTATCTCCCGTAGACACCGACAATCTCAGCCATCACCTGCTTCTCATGCTCCGTAAAAGCGTCCTCCTGCATCCTCCACTGCCAGTTCGCACCGCTGGTACCAGGCTGATTGATCCTCGCTTCACCCTCCAGTCCGAGATAATCTGCCGCAGGTATAATTACCGTGTCCGCAATGGTGCCCATGGCACGCTTGATCAGAAGCTCCGGCATTGCGTACCAGTCATTTCCGGATCTCGAGGTATACTGATAAATATAGTTTCTCTCCCAGTCCGGAATGGTCTCAAACCAGTGCCTGAGCGTATCATTATCGTGTGTTCCGGTATAGCAGATACAATTGGTCGTTGTGAAATTATGCGGAAGATATGTATTCCCTGCACCGGCATCCCACGCAAACTGCAGCACCTTCATGCCGGGGAACCCGGTCTCCTCCATAAGTTCACGTACTTCATCGGTAATGACACCCAGATCCTCCGCGACAATCGGCAGCTTCTTCGTCCCAAAGTGCTCATACAACGCACGGAACAGCGCCATGCCCGGGCCCTTGACCCACTTGCCGTTCTCAGCCGTCTCATCACCATACGGTATAGAATAATAAGCTTCAAATCCCCGGAAATGATCCACCCTGAGCGCGTCGTACAGGTCGAAGCAGTAGCCGATCCGGTCAATCCACCATTGGAAGCCTGTTACAGCATGCTGCTGCCAATCATACAGCGGATTTCCCCACAGCTGCCCTGTCGCGCTGAATGCATCTGGCGGCACGCCTGCAACGCCGGTCGGATCTCCATCCTTATCATACTGAAACAGCTCCCGGTGTGCCCACACATCCGAGGAATCCGCCGCACAGTAAATCGGGATATCTCCCAGGATCTCTATACCCCGGACTCTAGCGTAGTCATGAACCTCCTGCCACTGCTTCCGGAACTCCATCTGCACAAACGCATGAAATCCGATCTCGTCCTCATGCTCTCCGGTGAATGCTTCCACCGCTGCCTTATCATGGTCTCTTAATTTCTCCGGCCAGCGATTCCAGTGCTCTCCCTGTTCTGCCTGCTTGATAGCCATAAATCTGCAGTATTCCAGGGTCTCCTCCGGTGTTTCCTTAAGAAGCTCGGAAACAGAGCTGCCTTCCAGCTTTTTAAAGTTCCGGTAAGCCTCTCTCAGCGCGAGATTCCGTGAAACATACTGCTTTCCATAATCGACTCTCCCGGGATCCTCTCCAAAATCGAGATCTGCAAGAAACTCCTCGGTAAGGAGTCCTTCCTCGGTAAGCTTTTCCAGGTTTACAAAATATGGATTCCCTGCAAAAGCGGAGAATGCCTGATAGGGTGAGTCTCCGAAGCCTGTCGGTCCCATCGGTAGAACCTGCCAGATTTTATTACCCGTATCTGCAAGGAGGTCGATGAAATCCATCGCCTCCTTACCTAAAGAACCAATGCCATACTTCCCCGGAAGTGAAAATACCGGAAGAAGCAATCCTGCCTTTTTCATATCTGAATTTTATCCCTTCCGCCGTTTTGTTACTGCTGCTGCCTTTTTGGTCGTTTTTGCCTTAGCCGTTTTGCCTATGGTCTGTGAGGACGCGCTGCGGGTTTTAGCTGCAGAAGCCTTCTCCTTAGCGGATGCCTTTGACGTGGATTTCCCGGCAATAGATCGCTTCGCCGTAGATTTCCTAGCCGCCGGCTTTTTTACTTTTGCAGCTGTATCTTCTCCTGTTGGACCTTCCACTACAGTATCCTCTGCTTTTACAGCCTCGGATTTCTGCGCAGCCTTTTTCTTCCGCTCAGGCTCCGGCGTTGCCGGGGTCAGCTGGTAGATGGTGGTAGACATCGACGGAATGTCAATCTCCACCGAATACTCCCGGTCATCCCACTCCATCTTCTCTGCTTTATGTGCCACCTTATGCACCATGCCAAATCCACCGTACTTCTTGTCGTCGGACGAAATCAATGCCTTGGCAGTGCAGCAGAACGGTACGCCGACCCGGAATTTCGGATGCGCAATATTGTCAAAGTTGGATACCACCAGGATGGTTTCCTCCGGTTTATCCGTCTTACGGACAAACATGACAAGGCTCAGATCCCGGTAGCTGCAGTTGATCCACTCAAATCCATCAGGGTAATAATCAAGCTTCCAGAGTGCCGGATGACTCCGGTAGACTTCATTCAAATCCTTGACAAAGCTCTGCGTATCCTTATGTACCGGATACTCCAGGAGATTCCACTCGATTTCCTGCGACTCGGACCACTCGTCATACTGCGCAAAATCCTGTGCCATAAACAGAAGCTTCTTGCCAGGGTGCGTCCAGAAATATCCATAGGCTGCCCGGAGATTCCGCGCCTTCTCCTCAAACGTCTTGCCCGGCATCTTGCCAAGCATGGAACGTTTGCCATGTACCACCTCATCATGGGAGAACACCAGCTGGAAATCCTCGGAGTAATTATAGATCATCGAGAAGGTCAGCTGATTGTAATTGTTTTTACGGAAAAACGGATCGCACTGCATGTAGGAGAGGAAATCATTCATCCAGCCCATGTTCCACTTTAGGTCAAAGCCCAGACCTCCGTCCTCTACGGATCCTGTGATATTGGGCCATGCCGTAGACTCCTCTGCGATCAGCAGCGTGCCCGGGAACTTTTTATGGAACTGGCTGTTTAGATGCTTAAGGAACTCCACCGCATCCAGATTTTCGTTGCCGCCATACATATTGCGCGGTGCATTGCCGCCCTGTCTGCCGTAATCCAGATACAGCATCGACGCAACTGCATCCATACGGATCCCATCGGCATGGTACTTATCCGCCCAGAACATGGCATTGGCAATCAGGAAGTTGGAAGCCTCGTATCTTGCATAATTAAAGATCAGCGTGCCCCAGTGCGGGTGCGAAGCTCTCTCCGGATCCGCACTCTCGTACAGCGCGGTTCCGTCATACTGCGCAAGTCCCCAGCTATCCCGTGGAAAATGCGCCGGTACCCAGTCCAAAATCACTCCGATGCCCTGCTCATGCATGTAGTTCATGAAATACATAAAATCCTCGGCAGTACCATAACGAGCGGTTGGTGCATAGTAGCCGCTGACCTGATATCCCCAGGATTCATCCAGTGGATGCTCCATCACCGGCATGATCTCGATATGGGTATAACCCATCTTATGGACATACTCGGCAAGCTTTTTGGCGATTTCGCGGTAATTGTAGAACTCCGATCCATTCACCGCCGTACCATCCTCGTTAATCAACGGCTGCTTCCGGATAAAGGATCCAAGGTGCACCTCGTAAACAGACATCGGCTCTTCCTTAGGCTTTGCCGTAAGCTTTTTTTCCTGCCACTCCTGATCCGTCCAGGTAAAGTCCTCGATATCCCTGACAATGGATGCCGTATTGGGGCGCAGCTCAAATCCAAAGGCATAGGGATCAATCTTTAAAAACGGGTCCTTGTGCAGCTGCTTGATCTCATATTTATAAAGCGTGCCGGGCTTAAGTCGCGGGATAAACAGCTCAAATACACCGCTGTCTCCCAGCTTCTGCATCATATTTCTCCTGCCATCCCAGAGATTGAAATCTCCGACAACGGAAACTCTCTGCGCATTGGGCGCCCAGACAGAGAACTCCACGCCCTCGACCCCGTCAATCACTACCGGATGCGCACCCATCTTATTGTAGACCTCATAATGAATGCCGGCGTTAAAGCGTTTCAGATCCTCATCGGTATAGATAGATGCAAAGCTATAGGGATCCTCGGTTTCCTCTGTGGTGTCATTATCAAAGGTAATCAGGAAGGAGTATTTCGGTATCTCTCCATGCCACTCCTCCTTTTCCGGGATCAGCACGGCAAAAAATCCCTGCTCATCCGCAAGCTCCATCTGATAGACCCGGTCTCCCTGGATCTTGACCTCGATATCCTTAGCTGTCGGCAGAAATGCCTGGATAAGGAGCCCCTCCTCCAAAAGATGTGGTCCGAGGATTCTTTTTGGCTGTGTGGACTCTGAATATGTGATTTCCTCAACATCGGCCCAGTTCATAGTATTATAAAGCTCCTCTGTCATGACTCCGTCCCTCCTGATTTAACATGTCTGCTTCGTTTTTTCTTAGGTTTGTAATCCTTATCCTGAACCGCCCGCAACACCTGGATGGATCTCGGCTGTACCCGGGCTTCCCTCTCCGGGATCTCTGCTTCCTCACCCTCGGCATAGATGCCGTTGACTGCCTCCGCTGCTGTATCAATGGCAATCGCCCATTTCATGCCCTCCGGCGGATGCGGAAGCCCAAATGTGTGGACCTCCCAGTGGAAATTGTAAAGCACCATAAAGGTATCATCCTGTCCGTAGGCGCCTGAATACATGACACCAAGCTCTCTACGGTAATTTTCCATCGCCGGCTGCCATGCATTCTCTCCATGGAAGCTGATATCCGGAATGCCAGTATTTCTATAATCTATATTTCGGAGCTCCGCTGCCTGATGGAACACCCCGTGCCGCATACGGAAATGAATCATGTATTTGGCAAACTCATATAAATCCCTGTTTTTTTCCTTAAGCTTCCAGTCAATCCAGGTCATCTTGTTGTCCTGGCAGTAGGAATTATTGTTGCCGTCCTTGGTCCTGCCAAACTCATCCCCGGCTTGAATCAACGGCGTTCCCTGCGAGAGCAGCAGCAGCACAAAGGCATTGCGGAGCATCTTCTTCCTTAAGAGATTCACGCTCTTTTTTCTGCTCCGGCCCTCCTCTCCACAGTTCCACGAGTAGTTGTTGTCGGTGCCGTCCATGTTGCGCTCGTGATTCTCCTCGTTATGCTTCCGGTCATAGCTCACCATGTCGGCAAGCGTAAATCCCGAAACATTGGCAATATAATGGATCACCGCCCGGTCTCCCGGATTTTCCCGGATCCGGTACATAAGCGCCGAAAGCATATTTTCATCGCCCTTTAAGGCTCTCCGCATATCGTTCTGAAATCCATCATTATAGTCCGCAAGATACTTCCGTGACACACCTCCTGCTGCCGGATTACCATGTCCGTCCATCTCCGACCTGAGATCGCCCCAGCTGTCCGCCCAGATCTTGAAGTTAGCAAGATATGCGTCTCGCGCAATGACCTGAAACGGCGCTGTACCGATGATGTGAATGCCGTCGACATGGTACGTAATCCGCCACTGCCGCATAACATCGCTGAGATAATTGGGTGACTCCGCATCGGTAAAATACAGATCCACAATCACTTCAATCCCGGCGGCATGCAGCGCAAGCACCATCTTCCGGAATTCATTTTTGGGATTTTTATGGTCTGATGTAAACGAAGCCTTGGGTGCCATCTCCAGCGCATCTCTGGTAAAGCCCCAGTAGTTGATTTTACCGGTCGGCTTTAATTCCTCTCTCCTGGGATTTCCGGAAGCCATAACCGGAAGCATCACCTCGTTAAACTCATACGGCGGCATCAGCTCCACTGCCGTAATCCCAAGCTCCTTAAGATACGGGATCTTGTCGATAATGCCCTGAAAGGTACCCCGGACCTCCGCATCCAGCCCGGAGGTAGGACTCTCCGTAAAGCCCCGGACATGCAGCCGGTAAATCACGCTCTCATGATACGGCGTCCCCAGCGGACGGTCCTTTTTCCACGCCTCCGACTCCTCCGGAACCGCCACTGCCTCCCCGATCGGTGTCTTTAAAATCCGGGTTCCATCCTTTAATACACCAAATTTTTTGCGGCCGGTAAATACCGTTCCATTGGGGTCGGAAAAGACTCTGCCATCCGCCTCATACGCATAGCTGTACTTTCCGATATCCTCCGAAATTTCCAGCCGCCAGACATTGCCGATTCTTAGCTCCGGGTCAAACGGGATCTGCTTCACTCTCCTCTTATCCTCATACAGATTGAGAAATAACCTCTCCGTCTTAACCGCAGCGGTAAAAATATACATTCCATCCTGTTTCTTTAGTCCCAACATTCTGCCTTCCTTATAACTGTCATGGATGATCTGTTGTCTCAATGCTTATAGATGATTAAAGTATATCATGAAAGCCGATTCCCGGAGTTTAAAATCGCAAAAATTTTCCTCTTTTATATTCTCTTTTATGGATCCTTTTTGTAGTGCCTTCAGGGCTTATTTCATCTGCCTGCCATCACCGATACGATGCCGATAAGCTGCCGCTCAGGTAGAATTTATAAGGCAAATCTATAAGCTATCTCAGAAATCCAGATCCAGCTCAATCGGGCAATGATCCGAGCCCATGACTTCCTGATGAATCGACGCCGCCCGGATACGATCCTTGATCTTTTCAGAGACTACAAAATAGTCGATTCTCCACCCTACGTTCCGGTCACGGGCCTTAGTACGATACGACCACCAGCTGTACTCATCCGCGGCATCCGGATGCAGATAACGGAAAGAATCCACATAGCCGCTGTCGAGAAGCCTCGAGAACTTGGCGCGTTCCCCATCGGTAAAGCCTGCATTCATATGATTGGTTGCGGGATTTTTTAGATCGATTTCCTCATGCGCAACATTAAGATCACCACAGTACACCACCGGCTTTTTTGCTTCCAGCTTGAGGATATACTCTCTCCAGGCATCCTCCCACTCCATCCGGTACGGAAGCCGCTTAAGCTCCCCCTGCGAGTTTGGCACATAGACCGTCAGCAAATAATACTCCGGGAACTCTGCCGTAATGACCCGTCCCTCATGGTCGTGCGCATCCACTCCGATGCCATAGCTTACGCTGAGCGGCTCCTCCTTAGTAAAAAGCGCCGTCCCGGAATATCCTTTTTTATCCGCATAGTTCCAGTACTGATGGTATCCCGGGAGATCCAGCTCCACCTGTCCCTCCTGGAGCTTCGTTTCCTGGAGACAGAACACATCTGCGTCCAGTTTCCGGAAATCCTCCATGAAGTTTTTTCCGAGCACCGCCCGGAGACCGTTGACATTCCATGAAATCAGTTTTTTCATAAATTTAATCCTTTATATAATTTCAGGCATTTATAGTTTAAACTGCCAGTTCTGAATCTTAGTCTTTTAATGATCGGCTGAGCTGACAAACCGAAGCTTTATGATCCTGTGTACACAAACGCCGATCTCCATACATTACGCTATAAAAGCAGTCGGTTTACTTATCAATGCACACTTGAAAGATGTAAAATTTAAGATAATAGGAGTTTTCATCTCCACTCCAGAGGATCGGATGATCCGCACACTGGGTCCGGTACTCCACCTGCCGGAGTCTCCGATGCACCGACCTCGCCGCCTCCCCAATGGTTTTTGTAAAAAGCTCCGGCGTCATAAAATGCGAGCAGGAGCAGGTCGCAAGAAATCCTCCATCCTTTACAAGCTTAAGTCCCTGCATGTTGATCTCCCGGTAGCCCTTGATGGCCTGCTTCGTTGCCGTCCGGGATTTGGTGAATGCGGGCGGATCGAGGATGACCACGTCGTACTGCTCGCCGGAAGCATTGAGCTTAGGTAACTCGTCCAGCACATCCGCCACTCGGAAATGCACCCGGTCTGATAGGCCGTTTCGATCAGTATTGGCTCTCGCCTGCTCCACTGCAAGTTCGGAGATATCAAGACCTGTAACCTCGCTTGCCCCCGCGATGCCTGCATTCAGCGCAAATGTCCCCATATGGGTAAAGCAGTCCAGCACTCTCTTCCCCTTGCAGAGCTTCTGAATCGCAAGGCGGTTGTATTTCTGATCGAGGAAAAAGCCGGTTTTCTGACCATTGACGACATCAACCAGATACTTGATGCCGTTCTCGGTGATCAGGACGTTGGTATCAAACTCCGGCCCGATAAAGCCCTTGTACGGCTGCAGCCCTTCCTTTGTGCGGACCGGTGCGTCCGACCGCTCATAGATACCCCGGATGCGAATGCCATCTTTAGCCAGGATCTCCTTTAATGCATCAAGAATCATGGGCTTAAGGCGGTCAATCCCAAGCGCCAAAGACTCAACCACCAGCACATCCTCATATTTATCCACGATCAGTCCCGGCAGCCAGTCCGCCTCGCCAAAGATAACCCGGCAGGAGGAGGTATCCACTACATTTTTACGGTACTCCCAGGCATCCTTCACTCGCTGATACAGAAAGGCGCGGTCAATTGGTTCCTTCCGCCAGCGGCTCAGCATCCGGATCCGGATTTTTGAGTTTTCATTATAAAAACCGTAGCCCATAAAGAATCCATCAAAATCCTCTACCCGGATCACATCGCCATTTACAAACTCTCCGGACACAGACTCGATTTCATTATCAAAGATCCAGGCACCGCCGGATTTTAAAAGGCGTCCCTCTCCTTTTTTTAGTATTGCTTTTCCATTGGAAACAAGAGATTCTGACATGTCCTCCGCCTTTCTTTTGTCAATTACAGCCTGCTTTTAAAGTATACAGGAAGCTTTCTCTGATATTTTGTATATTGTTATTTATTGTCATTTAGTGTATTAAATATAAATTAATTCATGCCTTATATAGCGTAAAGCCCCACATTTCCCACGACAGAAGTCACGAGTGTACGGCAGCTGATGATCAAAATTATAGCATCCACCTTTTGAAAAAGGAATATCTGTGCTATGATTGCGGTCAGTTGATTTGAATTGTTTTGGAAATTCATCCTGCCGCTCACACTTCCCTTGAACTTCACTTGGATGTAAGGGAATGTTTGCTTACGTCACCCTGAATTTTTCCCTATAATAATTTCATTGTAAAAGGAGGTTCGGTTTGGATTATACAATACGCTGCGACACACATACGCATACACTCTTTTCCCGTCATGCATACTCAACCATTGAGGAAAACGTCCGCGCCGCTAAAGCACAGGGGTTGGAGCTGCTTGCTTCCACCGATCATTACTCATCCATGCTGTATCATGATTTTTCAGACAGCCGTAACTACCAGTATCTTTCTACCGCCCATGAATGGCCTCGTGAATGGATGGGAGTCACCTTACTTGAGGGTTGTGAAGCGGATATCGTCGATCTCACGGGGCATCTTTTTGGCTGGGACATTGAAGTGTCCAAAACCATCACCGGCGATGATTTTAAATACGGACCAGAAACTCTGCTTCATCATGTCACAAAAAAGATGGATTATGTAATTGCAAGTGTCCACGGCAAGCGCTTTGCTGACGGTGCAGACCGGGTACAGTGTACCAAGGCATATCTCGGTGCGCTTGATCACCACAAGGTATTTATCCTCGGTCATATCGGACGCTCCGGTCTCGATGTCGATGTGGATGAAATCCTTTTAAAAGCAAAGTCCATGCATAAGCTTATCGAAATCAATGAGCATACCATGGATACAGATGAGGGAGCGATCCGCCGCTGCCGTGCCATTGCCATACGCTGCGCAGAGCTGGATGTGCCGATCTCCGTTGCTACGGACGCCCACATTTCCTGCAAAATCGGGAAATTTACACGCCTGCCTGCATTCCTGTCAGAAATCCACTTTCCGGAAGAACTGATCATGAGCCGCGACAAAGCTCACTTCCTCACCGCGCTGAAGCAGTCCGGCATTACCGATCTCACTGCACTGATATAAAATAAGTAATGCTCAAATAAATATCCTCAGCAAATCCTGTAAAGCAAGAATATACGTATCCTTACCTACAAAGGTTGTTTACAACCTAAGCGATCTGTGAAATAAAAAAACAAGGCACATTTTTATTTTATCGTGCCTTGTTTTTTCATCTCTTACTGTTCTTCTGCAGCCTTAAGCTTTCCGGTTTCCTCAATCTCAGTGATCATGGCAACACGCCTCTCATGACGGCCCCCCTCAAATTTTGCATTTTTCCAGGCATCCACAATCTGCTTTGCTGTTTCAATACCGATCACACGAGCACCGAAGCAAATGACATTGGCATTATTATGCCGTTTGGACATCTCCGCCGAATATGGCTCGCTGCAGGCACACGCTCTGACGCCCTTTACCTTATTTGCCGCAAGTGAAATACCGATTCCGGTTCCGCAGATGGCAATGCCTCCATCCACCTTTCCCTCGCTGACCAGTTTTCCTACCCTATATCCCGCAACCGGATAATCAAAGCTCTCTGTGGAATCCGTACCAACATTTACAACTTCCACACCCTGCTCCTCCAGATACTTCTGGATTTCCTTTTTCATCTCAACTGCTGCATGATCATTTCCAATGGCAAGCTTCATATACAAGACTCCTTCCTTCAGCAACCATAAAGTCATAGCTATCTTACCCGATACGCTCCGCATATGCTAGTGGACAGAACGAATTTCAGGTACATTTTGTGGCACTGTCATTTATTGCTTATATATTTTGCCATGCTTCATTACAAAAGAAACCTGTCCGAGCAAGCTTACGTCCTCAATTGGATTCCCCGGAACAGCAATGATATCCGCAATATAACCCTTTGCAAGTTGTCCTTTAATCTGATCTGTACCAGTCATTTTAGCAGCATTAACAGTAACTGCCTTCACTGCGTCCATACTAGTTGCTCCACCCTCTACGGCATAGCCAACTTCTCGATATAAATATCCGTGGTATGCATCTGTGCCAAGTGTAAAGCGGATCTTTCCGCTCTGATAAACCTGATTAATACATTTTCTTGAATACTCTCTCGCTCTACGCATTTTGATATTTTGCGCTTCCGGCGTAAATGCCTCTCTTGATTCATCCAAAACTATGCCTGATGTCATGTCTACCCAACCGTCAAAATCTTCCTCGAGCCTTTTTATCTGCATCGGTGTCACACTATATAAATGGTCAATAACATCTACTCCTGCATCTATGCAGTAATCCAGTCCTTTGCCACCGATACAATGGGCTGTTGTTTTAACATTAACAGAAGCCGCTTCTTCTACTACTGTACGAACTTCTTGCATCGTTAAATAGCAAGGAATAAACTCTTCAGGGGAAGCTACTGGAGTGCCCGGAGTAATAAATATTTTTAAATGATCAACACCCATTGAAAGGTTTTCTCTGCATGTACGTCGAAAATCTTCTACACCTGAATGAGGCATCCCTACAAATCCGTGTCCATGTGCTGCTCGCATGCCAATTCCACATACCAGTAGATCTGGCCCAATAACCTTACCCTCTTGCACAAGTTTCTTAAGCTTAACATCTATATAGTGTCTATCCCCCATATATCTTGAAGTTGTAACGCCAGACATCAAATCATCTTTCATGCCTCTTAAGGCGAGAACAGTATGCTCACATTCACTCTGCTCCATCATTCCAAGATGTCCTGGAATCCTTGCATCCAACGCCAGATGATTGTGGCAGTCAAACATTCCGGGAAGAACTACAGCATCTCTAAGATCAACTCGTTGCCAATCTTCAGATAAGTGTTCCATCTCTGATTCTGTGACAAAATCCTCAATGCGATCATCTTTCACTAGTAAACATGTGTGTTCCTTATATTCCAGATTTTCTCCAACCAGTGCAGCTTTAGTAATGATAGCCTTTAATTTATTCATAACGTTTTACTCCTGTGCAGCATTGTGTCTTTTGTGACGATCTCGATATTGTCTTGCCAACGGGAATACAAACGAGAATACTGTCAACGCAAATAAAATCACAAACAAGGGTCTTGTAAACACACTCAGCATGCGTCCTTCATACATCGTTTTTGTGAGAGACATTGCTTTTTCCATCGTACTACCCAGTAAAAGCGCTAATGCAACAGGTGAAGTTGGGAATTGATTTCTCTCCATGAGATACCCAAGCACACCAGCTCCGAACATAACCCATACATCAAACATATTTTTGTTGGTGGCATAGGTTCCGCAAACAGCTAGAACTACTATAATCGTTGCCAGTACAGACTTCGGAATCAATAAGATTGTACTGCCAAATTTGCAATATATCATACCCACAAGATACATCAGCAAATTAATAACAGCAAATCCTACAATCATCGTATAAACCGTATCCGCATGTTGCGAAAAAAGCGTAGGACCTGGGCGCACCCCATGGATGATCATTGCTCCAAGAAACAAAGCTGCAGGTGCAGATCCAGGAATACCCAAGGTGAGAAGTGGGATGAGGGATCCACCTGTGGCACCATTATTTCCTGATTCTGCGGATATAATTCCTTCAGCACATCCATGTCCAAAATCCTCCGGGTGCTTGGATGCCTTTCTCGCTTCATTATACGCAAGGAAGGCTGCAATATCAGGTCCTGCTGCCGGAATAATGCCTACTCCAATTCCTATAATCGCCGAGCGAAACAAGTTTCCTATATTTTTGAAAAAGTCCTCTTTCTTGAGCTTCATGGATCCAACTGTTCCCGTCTCTGCCATTTTTCCATAAGGATCTTCCAGCATCTTAAATACTTCAGGCAGAGAAAATAAGCCGATCAGAACAGGAACAACTGAAAATCCTCCGGTTAATTGAGAAAAACCATATGTAAATCTAGGAAATCCCTGTACTGGATCTTGTCCAAAGGTTGCCAGAATTAAAGCGATTACCGCAACCATGACACCTTTAAACAAATTGTTTTCTGCAAGCATAGCCACTACAGAAAGTCCAAAAATCGCCACCATCATCTGTTCCGGCTGACCCACCATCTTTGCAACCTGAGCAAGCAGCGGTGCAAAAATAAGAAGTGCTAAAGCACTCATAAAGCCACCAAAACAAGAAGCTAATGTAACAAGGTGCAGCGCTCTGCCACCTTCTCCTTTTTTTACCAGCGATTTGCCCTCCATAGCTGTTGGCACAGATGCCGGAGTTCCTGGAATACCTACCAGTACCGCTGGAATAGAACCTCCATATACTCCACCACAGAATAGTGCACTAAGTAATAGAAGTGCTGCTCCAGGTTCCATTCCGTATGTAAACGGTACAAAAATAGCAACAGCCATTGTCGCGGAAAAGCCCGGCAGTGCACCAAATAAGACTCCCACTGCCAATCCGCCAAGACAAATCAAAATATTAATAGGTTGTAAAACGTTTGAAAATCCAATGAGAATATCCTGCATAACCAGCTCCTTTTATAATGCAATATTGATCCATTTTCCAAATGGCAGGATAACTTCCAGGAAATTGGTAAAAACAAAATACAGCAGCACTGTAGTCACCACTGAAATAACTACCATTCCAATTTTGCTCTTAAATCTAAGATAGATAAAAGATAATATCATAAACAAAACGGTAGCCAATACATAGCCGATTCTCGGAAGCAGTAATAAATATGCAATAATTAATACGATATACGGAATTATGGTTTTTGCTTGTGTAACAATCTGTGTTTCCTGCCTACCTTCTTTCTTAAGTCGCAGGATAGCACGAATCAATAATATCGCTGTCATAATCATTGAAATTATGATAAGAGCAAATGGATATCCTCTGGAAACCTTTGGGATCTCCGGAACCTGAAGCAGCAATGTGCCAAAGAAAATAAACAGGATAATGCTAATAATAATATCCGGAGTACTTTTTTTCATATATTTCATTTTCTTTACCTCTTAATGAAAGACACGACTGGCAAATCAAGAGCCAGCCGTGTCTTTTATCCCATATACAAGTGGAGCTTAGATTAAAAGATTACTTTGCAGCATCCTTATTAGCCTCATACAGCTGCTTTACGTTTTCGTGATTTTCCTTGAAGAATTTCTGGAAATCATCATAATTTTTATATGATACTGTAACGCCAGCCTTGGCAGCTTCTGCCTGGAAATCGCTATCCTCACAGGCTTTTCCGACTCCTTCTGCAAACTGCTTTAAAACTGCTTCATCTGTTCCTGCAGGAGCTGCAAAACCTCTCCACATTACAGATTCAAATCCATCATACCCCTGTTCTGCAATTGTCGGCACATCCGGAAGCGACTCAACTCTCTTAGCACTGCTCACCGCAATGGGTACGATCTCTTTTGCATCTATGGCAGTCAGCGCTTCTGATACCAATGGTGTCCCCACCATACAGTCTCCATTCATTAAATCAGTTATAACTGCAGCTCCACCATCGTATGCCATTCTCTTATACTTTGTTCCTGTAGCTTTCTCAAATTCCAACTTCAGAAAATCCCAGTTGGTCCAGGCACCGCCAATGCCCCAAAGCGTAGTTCCATCTTTACCAGCCTCTATTAATCCCTTAAGATCCGTAATACCAGATGCTTTGGAAGCCGCCAACACATGGGGATCTGCTGCAAATTGAGCAATAGGTGCAAAACTATCAATGCCATATGAAACACCATCCAGCATGATGTTTCCATTGGAATCTGTATTAGCAACATACGCCAATGTCAAACCATCTGCATTAGAGCTAAGCATCTGGTTTAATCCAATAGAGCCACCTCCTCCAGTAACATTATTTACAACAATTGTGCATCCTAAATTCTTTTCGATATATTTGCTGACCAAACGCACTGCAACATCGGCTCCTCCGCCAGCGCCCCATGGCACAATCATCTGTACAGTTTTTCCCTTATAAAATCCATCCGCTGAGGTTTCTGTTTGCGCTTCAGCAGAAGTATCGGTGTTTTGTTCAGATGTTTCCGAGCTAGCTTCACTGCTTTCCACTGCTTTTGTAGTGGATGATGCAGATGATGTCGAACCGCCTCCTACTGTTACACCCCCGCATCCGGCAAGGCAAATAGACATTAATAATGCTGTTAGTGACATTAATCTTTTTTTCATATTAATCCTCCTGATAAATTGAAACTTGTTCGGTCGTTATATTTTATATATATTCAAAGCAATTCAGATGCCAAATTATATATTTTCACTACTATATAATATATTTATTATTTTTTAACGAGCAATTAGCTCAATTTTTTCAATTTATCTGCATTAAAATCAGATTATATATCTATTCTTTTTTAAAATCGAGCGTCTAAATCTATGGATTTTTGTACATTCAGTGAAACGCTCACTATTCTGTTTCAAATATGTTTCAAAAAATTGCATTCATCTCCAAAGACAGAAAAAGAGGGTGCCGTAGCATTTTCTTACGGCTCCCTCCCAAAGAAAGAAGAAATTATTCTGCATAGTAGACACAATCACTTGCTTAGCGTTGCCAGGTAATCAGACTCAAATTTGGTGACATAGTCCGTTGCTGTCTTGGTATCCATGAAATCCGCAATCAGCATATTTTTTGAAATATAATTTTCCTTCCAATCTCCAGTCTCTGATACAGCTTTTAATGTGTCTGACCAGTACTGTGCAGCTTCATCGCTCATAGCTTGAGGAGCAGCAACTCCACGCCAAACTGGCACTTCTACGTCTTTATAATCACCAATTTCGCTAAGCTTTGGTGCATCTGCAAGATTTCCGCCAAATCTTTCTGTCGAGAGTGCAAGTACAGGCTTAAGATCTCCAGAAGTAACATACTCTGTGCATGCAGCAGGCTTTGCCATAACATAGTCAACATGTCCACCTAACGCTGCTGTAATGGCATCACCGGTTGAATTATAGGTTGTATATGTCATCTGATCTTCGGTAACTCCAATTTCCTCAAGAAGTTTTTTAAACGTCGCAATGTCATCGCCCTTGGATCCACCAACATGAACAACCGTGCCACTCTTAGCCTTTTCAATAGCTTCCGCAAAATCCTTATACGGAGTAGCTGAATCAGAGAGAAGCAGCTGCTTATCAACTGCCATAACAGCGAGTATACGGAAGTTAGACGCACGATTCTTTGTATTCGTAACCATCGGCATCAAATCTCCACTATTAAAGGTAAGCAGCTGATAATCTGCGTTATTCTTTGTGGTCGCTACTTCATTTCGTCCGATCTCGCCGGCACCATCTGTTTTATTGGTCACTACAATCGTCTGTCCATTTACTAGATTTTCCTTGGTCATGATGTCACCAATCGTTCTGGTAAACAGGTCAGAACCGCCACCTGCAGACGAAGTAACCATCCAGTTGATCGTTTTCTCCGGTTTCCAGGCTGATTCTGAACCTGCCGCTTCTGTTCCGGTGTCAGAAGAAGCTTCCGCGCTTGTTCCTGCAGCGGCGCTTGTCTCTGTTTTTTCTGCCTGGGAACTGCCAGCTGCTGTAGTTGAACCGCTTCCAGCTTTAGATGAACCGCATCCTACCAATACTGCCGCGGTCATCGCTCCAATCAATAGTGCCGATAATACTTTTCTTTTCATGTTTTCCTCCCATTAAGTAAGAAATGATTTAAAATTTAAGTTCATAAAAATTATTATTGCTGACTTGGCTTCACAGATGCTGCATCATCCCCTGCAATTCCTTTTTTGGCGCTCGCTGTCAACCTTTTAGATGGCATTTGTTTGATAAGAGATGCAATAATCAATCCAAAAAATATCACCATCAGTACTAGTGTAATCGGTCTTGTAAAAAAGATGCTTACCGAACCGCTAGAAAGGATAAATGCCTTCCGCATGTTATTTTCAAGCAGCGGCGAAAGTACAAACGCAAGAAGCATAGGTGCTGATGGAAATCCATTTTTATCCAGAAGATATCCGAAGATTCCAGACAAAAACATTACAACTACTCCATACATGGAGTTTGATGTACTATACGCTCCAACCACACATACAACCGTAATAATCGGGATCATGTATTTGGTTGGAACACTCAAGATCTTAAGCAGAAATGGAATAACAGCAACTGCAATTGCAAGCGTCAGCAAATTCGATAAGAATAATGATGCAATTAAGCCCCAGCAAAAATCAGGATCATTTTGGAATAGCAGCGGTCCCGGTTGAAGTCCCCACATCATCAGACCACCAAGCAGCACTGCGCCTGTACCAGATCCCGGGATTCCCAGTGCCAGAAGAGGCGCAAATGCTCCGGCAGCCGCTGCGTTATTGGCAGCTTCCGATGCTGCAATACCTTCAATTGCCCCGGTTCCCATTGGTTCTTCACTCTTAAACTTCTTCTGCATTGCATATCCCATAAAGGATCCTGTAGTAGCTCCGGCTCCCGGAAGGACGCCTACAAACGTACCCATAAGTCCGGATCTTATAGCCGGTGGCAGAAGCCTTTTAAAATCATGTGCCGTCAACAGCGCTCCTCTGATGGAAAGCTTCGTCCTGACTGCATTTTCCGAGCGCTCCTTATCATCCTTTTGACGGTCGTTGGCAAGTTTAATAACCTGCGCAAATCCAACCGTACCTATGACAAATGGCGTAAAAGGGATACCTCCCAAAAGGTGCATACTTCCAAAATCATATCTTGGCGCTCCGGACAGCGTATCCATACCAATGCATGCAGCTAAAATTCCAAATGCTGTAATGACAAGTCCCTTGATCGGATTTTCTCCAACCAACCAGGAAATAGAAGTCATTGCAATAAGCAGCACTGCTGTCATTTCAGATGGTCCAAATTTGATTCCAAGCTTGGCAAGCCCAGGCCCGGTAAAGGTTAGAATTAAAATCCCGATGGTTCCTCCGATAAAAGAAGCCATATTAGCAGTCATCAATGCCTGCCCCGGGCGCTTCCTCTTTGTTGCCATAGGATAACCATCCAAGGTTGTCGTAACTGCAGGAGAATCTCCTGGAATGTTTAAAAGAATCGCACTGAAGGATCCTCCATACATATTGGAATAATATAACGCGCCAAGCATAATAATCGCAGTTGCCGGATTAAATTTATACGTAAGCGGCAAAAGAAGCGCAACACCTGCCAGTGATCCAATACCTGGCATTGCACCAACAATCAACCCGAGTACCGCTCCCAGCAGTGCGGCTCCAATGTTTTGCGGAGTCAGTGCAACGAGAAACCCTTGTCCCAGAAGTCTAAAATTATCCATGTTTTGATTTCTCCTTTCAGCCTATGATATTTTCCAGCAGTCCCCATGGGAATTGCACCTGCAGCCACATGACAAAAACGCCAATTACAATTGCTCCAACAATTGCCATAATAATGATGCAAGTCTTCAGCGGCGTCTTTTCCATGATCTTAAGCCATCCAAAAAGATAAATAAAAATCATCGGAATCATACCAATAATCATGGAGCCTATGATAAGCATTGCCGCGCCAATAATCACTTCAAGTTCACAAAGATGATATTCTACCTTCTCTGTCTCATGGATTACCTGCATAAAAGCGAGCACACTGGAAACCATCAGTACAATGCCAAAAATCGCAGGAAAAAATCCGGGCTTCGGTTCATGATCCCAGAAACCATACTGTTTAAATCCAAGAACTGAAAATACTATTCCAATCAGAAACATACATATCGGTATAAAAATCCGTGTTGTTATTTTTACAGACTGCTTTTGCTGATTCATAAATTTCTGTCCTGCCTCCTTGTTAAATCATTAAAATACGATCTGTTCTTGCGCTATATTTATATATCAAGCAAGTTCTGTGCCATGATTATATATTTTGTTTAAATAGCATCGTATTATTTGTTATTTTTTAGCAGTTCTATTATTTATATAATCAGTCAATCATCAGTTCAATATATTTATTCCTATTTTTAGTTTAAAATATCCGCATATAAAAGTCATTTTGCACTATTCCAATCATTCACTCATCTTTATGAAACAATTTTGTTTCATATTATGTTGCAGTTCATGTTTCGGCTATAGTGAAAACAGCGGCCACCAGGAACCCATCCCTGATGACCGCTGTTTTTACTATGATTATTATTTGTATGTAAATCCTATTAATTTTCACGATGCAGCAGTACGTCTGCGAAATATCTTTACTTCATTACAAATCCCTCTTTAAAGATCTGATAAACCGGGCTACTCGTCAAATCTACATCTTCTTGAGTAATTGGATTACCTTTGGTAACATCCTTTTTCAAAATTGCTCCATTCAGTAGATAGAAAGGTGCTGCATTTCCGGCCGATGCAGATTCAAGAAGTTTTGGCGTTAATCCATCAATCTCGTGATGGTGTCCATGGACAATGAGTTCTGTACCGGCACACAAATTCACATTAGCCACCCCGGCAAGAATACTGACTTGGCGACACTCTGGATGTGTTCCTATTCCCATCAAATCACCAAGTAAAATTGTACCAGGTGTTTCTAATCCCATAAAATGGTACGGATAATAAATGCAGCAATACTTCCCATTGCTACTCATTACATGTCCCTTACCTGCTAAAATTTTCCACATTTTCTCATCCTTAGCACGTATGATGATAAACTCTCCTCCGCAAAAACTTGCTTCATCAATATCTCTTAAATTGTAAAATACATCAACAACGCCTGTATGTTCCAAGATACCTCCATCCTCTTTAGGTATAAAGATATTGGCAAGTTCGCTCGGTTTGCAAATAGGATAATGCATAAATGGCGTGGCAGGTGTAAATCCACTGATATTAGAAACAAGATTCATCTCACATAAATCTGCCGAAATGACCTCTCTGTATTTTTCCAGCAACTTATCCCTGCCCTTTAATGTCTCAACTCCCTGATAGTGCCAATACTGTTGCATATCTGGCAGCAATTCAGGTTCATGATTTCCGTCGTTATATAGAAATTCTCCGGTATCACGATTCCAAATAAAGTCATATTCAGAAGATTTTCCAGCACAAATAATATCCAAGCCGAGCAGTCTTGCCCATGAAATCAAATCCAGTAGATTACGTGGCTGATCTCCATTAACAAGGCAATATACAACACCATGTTTCTCGGCGAGCTGATTAAGATACGGTCCACATACACTGTCCGTTTCCTTAGAAACCATGTATACATTTATATGTTTTTTTATAGCAGTAATTGCGGCATCCGTACTTACGCTGGTATTGCCTGTGCTTTCCACCATAGCTGTAATTCCAGTTTCCATCACCAGATGATAATCGGAAGTGATAATAATTGCATCTTCAGGTGCTCGTTTGATATCATCTTCCGTTTCACATAGCACCATTTTACTTTCGTCATAACCTATTTCCTTTAATACTCTAAAGCAATCATCCGTATGTCTTGAGCAGATTGCTCTAAGCTGCATATGAGCCACTGTTGGAATCTGTGCAAGCAATGTGTAACCATAACCTTTAGTTGCTCCAATAATACCTACCTTTGAAATACGCCCGCTTTTGTCATTCAGTAACTTTGTGTAATCCATATTCTATTCTCTCCATTCTGCATGATCTCACTAAGGTCTAAAAAGTATCTTGATTGCAGAGTCATCTTTATCTGCAAAGTCAAAGCCCTTCTTTAAGTCTGCCAGTGGAAATTCATTGGTAATAAGTGGCTTTATCTTCACTGTTCCCTGAATAATCGGTCTCATACATTCTGGAAACCAATCATACCTTTTTCTCCATGTATGATGTACAAGACATGCATTGATAAACTGTAGTCCATCATCATGCCATCTGCTAATATTCAAGGTGACTGGTGTTGTCACCCAACTATAGAAGACAAACTTTCCATTATGCTTAATCATTGCACTGCACTGATTAAAAGATTCTGCGGTACCTGCGCACTCCACCACAACATCGCATCCACAACCTCCTGTCAGCTCCATGACTTTGGCAACAGGATCCTCTTCTTTAGAATTAATGACAATATCAGCGCCTAATGATTTCGCGAGATCCAGTTTTCCCTCAAGCACATCTACTACTATCACAGTATGCGCCCCTTTGAGTTTAGAGCACTGTGAAACAATTTGTCCGGCATACCCGGCTCCCATAACAACAACTGTGTCTCCAAGCTGAACTCCTGTATTTAAACCACAGAACATCGCGCATGCTGTTGGTTCTCCTAGAGCCTGCACATCCGGGTCTAACCCAGGTAAAGAAGGTTGAAGCATAAATGCTGGTGCTTTAAAATAGTCTGCATAATTATTGTTCCAACCAAATGATACTACTTCATCTCCAACCTTATACTCAGAAACTCTGTCACCAACTGCAACGACTGTCCCACCGCTCTCATGGCCAAGCAAGAATGGAAATTTTGGATCTTGACGAAATTCCGACGTCTGTGGTGGCATAAATCCACGATAGAAATTTTTATCCGATCCGCAAATACCAATTGCATGATTTTTTACTATAATGTCATTTTCTCCACAATCCAATTCTCTTTCAATGAGTTCGATATCATACGGTCCATTTAATCTTGCTGCTCTCGTAATAAACTTCTTCATATATAATATTATTTCTCCTATTATCAGCTTTTATCATTCAGCCACACTATAGAAATATGCATTGCATCAATGAATTAGATAATATGCATTGCTGCGAGAATGCATGTTAGTACTGCGCCGGTAAAGCCAGCTACTGTAGATGCCCCACCAACAGCCTTGATTCCCTGACTTACATTCATATTTGACATTGAGACCGTCACCCAGAATCCTGAGGAATTGGCGTGTTTAAACATTAATGCACCTGTACCACATGCAAGAAATGCAGCGACTGGTGAAATTCCCAATTGTGCCAACATAGGTTGAACCAGCGCAGCAGATGTCATTACTCCCAGCGCATTTGAACCCGTAACCACATGAATAATTGCTGCCATTATGATTGGAATAAGAATCGGTGGAAATCCTGATTGCAAAATAAGTTCTGCAATTTTATCAGCAACACCCGCATTTTTTACAAAAGTTGCAAGTGCTCCACCCATGCCGGTCACAATGATCGGCATTGCCGCTGCCTTCATGCCATCATCCACCCATTTATCCAACACTTCCGGTGTTTTCCATTTGTCTCCAGTTAAAAATAGCGAAGCAAAGCATCCTGCCAAAAGAGCAGCTAATGGGCTTCCTATAAATGCCATAAAATGAGCAATTCCGGTATCAGGCAATACGACTGCCGTTGCTGTATTACATAGAATTAACACTAGCGGTAACAGAATCGGTAATAATGAGATTCCTAAACCGGGTAGACTCTTTCCCTCCGCTTCCTGTGCCGCCACAAGATGTTCTTTCAACGGTGCTACCGGTTCCTTAAGAGTCATGCAGTATAATGTTGCGGCAATAACACTTGGAACGGCAACTATTAACCCCCATAAAATCGCTTGACCAAGTGGCACCTGAAGCAAAGCTGCTGCGGATACCGGTCCAGGTGTCGGTGGAACCAACGAAGCTGTAACCAAGGCTCCTAGATACAGTGTCGTACCAAAACTCATCATTGAATTCCCTGTTTTTAATGCCAGAGAAGATACAATCGGAATCAGTAATATGACACAAGTATCAGCCCATATTGGGATACCGAGAATAAATGATGAAAATGCGATCGCCCATATTATATTCTTTTCTCCAACAAGTCCGATAATCCATTTTGTAATGGTTATCGCAGCACCTGTCCTTTCGAGGACTGTTCCCATAGTACATCCAAGGAAAATCACTATTGCAACTGATTTTATGGTGCCGGAAAAGCCTTTATTGATGGTATCTTCAATTTCTTCCCACGGAGTTCCTAATGCAATCGCAAGTCCAATGGCCGCAAGCAATATTCCAATTCCAGCATTTAAATGGAATTTAGAAATAAGAATGATCATAAGCACTATCGCAAATGCAAAAACAATGAGTACATACGCTGTTGACATAACACCAACCCCCTTTGAATTATTTTGACAATATATTCAGCAAGAGTAGTGCCAAGTCTCATTAATATATTTTTTCAGTCATTTCTCTCCCCTCAAGCTAACTTTTATTCCCTCTTAATAGCCTAAATGTCAATTTTCACATGTAAAAACAAAAATAGAGAGATTCTGCCAAATGTTGTATGATGCGTTGAATTGTTGCAGTATGCATCAAATTATTGCAACATATGTCTCCATTTTTTATTGTTCGTTCTCAATATTCACAACAATCCGTATTTTTTCATTTTTCTCCAGATTGTTGAACGATTCAAATTTAATCGTTCAGCTGCTTTAGAGCGATTCCATCCGCATTCTGTTAAAATCTCCAAAAATTTCTTTTTTTCATCCTCTTCATCAGTATGATCATGTATACTGTCCACTGCGCCTTTATCTTCTCCCTCCAGCAAATAAAAATCCGAGTCATTCAACTCTTCCGGGTAAAGAGCTTCATATAATGCCTGTCGAGAAATACTTGTCCCTGAGCTCATCGCGTACAACCTCTCAACAATATTACTCAGCTCTCGTATATTCCCCACAAATGGATATTCCTTGAGCAAAGGCAACGCTTCTTCTTCTAAACGTATGCTTGGGTGCTGATGTTCTTTACAGATACTTTGCATAAGATAATCAAAAATCACTTTAACATCATTGTCCCGTTCTCTAAGCGGGGGCACAAACAATCTAAGCACATCCAGTCGATACATTAAATCTCTTCTAAATTTTCCGGCATCACATAGTTTTCTCAGATTTTTATTAGTCGCTGCAATTATTCTTACATCAACATTTATAACCTTATCGTCCCCGATCCTACGTACCTGATGCTCCTGCAAAACTCTCAAAAGCTTGGTCTGTGTAGCCATAGGAATCTCCCCTATTTCATCAAGAAAAAGTGTTCCATGATGCGCCTGTTCAAAAAGCCCCATCTTACCACCCTTACTAGCACCGGTAAAAGCACCTTCAGAGTAGCCAAACAATTCGCTTTCCAGTAAGTTATCAGGCACTGCCGCACAATTTATTACTACAAATGGCCCATTTTTTCTCTGGCTTTCAAGATGAATACTTTGGGCAAACAGCTCCTTGCCTGTTCCGGTTTCACCAACAATAATGACATTGGCATCTGATGCTGCAAATCGCTGAGCTTTATGTATTACTTCATCCATAATCGGGCTTTCATGAATAATATCTTTGAATTGATATTTAGCACATAATCCCCGTTCACCAAGCTTTTTACGAATTTGTCCTTCTAGTTCCTGAATACGCGTAATATCTGAAATATTTAGCAGCACCCCGCTGATTTCATGCTTAACAATAACCGGTTGAGCTATTACAGAAACCTTTATTTTAGTATGTGGAATCTGCAAAACCTGTACATTTAATGGTTCCATCCGCTCTATGGATTTTTGATAAATGTCATAAAGCCACGGCACCTGTTCTTTCAACAGCTTATGCATTAAGCTGACATTTCCGTTCATTTTGCGTATTACATGATTCCTTACTCTGATGATTCCATCTGCATCAACAAACAAAATTCCATCATTGGATGAATACACAATTGCCTTATACATCTCAGCTCGAGTCTGCTCCGCACGGATCTGACGGATTGTCTGTACTGCTTCCTCAAGAGCTTGAAGAACTGCGTCTTCTCCAGTCTGAATTACAACAGATCTGATGCCGGCATGCTCAGCTGCAATTGATGCAGAATAACCTCCAATCACTGCATCACAATATTCCTTCCTCGCCCTAGAAATAATTTCTGGTAATTCTTCGTGTCGTATGGAATCAAATACTACGATCCTTGCATTAAATAAATTTTCAAAGTTCTTAATTCCATATAATTTACGATCCGTAACAATCAGCGCAATATTTGATGCATGATAGCGTTCCACACAGATTTTCACCGATTGCAGAATATCAAAGCTTGAAATATTAAGTCGGATTGTCGGGATATTCTTATATCGTTCTGTAGTAAGAAGTGCCGAATATCCTCTCGCAATGATGGCATCATACTGCTCCAAATTTTTAAGCTGCTGTTTCTCAACCTCCTCAACTCTCTTGACATCAATATCAACCGATATTTTCTCATTGTCACGGAAATGTTTTAAAACGGTTGCAATAATGTCTTTGAGTTCTGGATAGGGAACAATAAATAAAATTCTCATCATGGCTTGACTCCTTAATCTGTCTCAGTTGTTTTTTGATATATAAGCATGCTGCATTCATGCCTTACTTTAACGATCATCCAGCATACCTTTGGCATGTAGTTTGCTTCTACCTATTATAGCTAATGTTTTAAAGGAGGGTTTATGGCTGTTTTAGGATGTATTGCTGATGATTTTACTGGTGCTAGTGACGCCGCTTCATTCCTGGTTAAAGGCGGGCTTAGCGTCAGGCTATTTAATGGTATTCCGACTGATTCTGTGATTTCCGACTCAAATGAGACTCATGCAATTGTAATTGCTTTAAAATCGCGAACAGCAGAAACTAATATTGCTATATCTGAAAGCCTGAAAGCAGCAAAATATTTACTGTCTCAAGGTGTCCAGCAAATTTATTTTAAATACTGTTCAACCTTTGATTCTACTCCCAAAGGCAATATTGGTCCGGTGGCTGATGCTCTGATGGATCTGACGCATTCTTCATATTCCATTCTGTGTCCCGCACTTCCTGTCAATGGACGGACCGTAGAAAATGGACAGCTTATGGTAAATGGTGTGCCTTTGGATCAAAGCCCGATGAAAAATCACCCGCTTACTCCAATGTGGGATTCAAGCATTGAACGATTAATGAAACCACAAAGCAAATATGTCTCCTATCCAATAAACTTATCTTTAAATCAAACTGCAATTTCTACAGCATCTGCAGCTCCATACTATTTAATTCCTGAATGTAAGACTGAAGAAGACTGTGCACAAATTGCAAAGACATTTTTCCATTTAAAACTACTGACAGGAGGCAGTGGAATATTACAGCCACTTGCCAAGCTTTGGACAAATAAAGTACCTGCAGATAATCAAATTCCGCAAAGCAGCACACCAGGACGTGCTGTTCTGCTTGCTGGAAGCTGTTCTAAAGCAACTCTTGACCAGATTGCATTTTACCAATCTCAAGGTTTACCAACCATCAAAATTGATCCCGTCCTACTATTGGACAGAAAACAAACGGTAGATACAATCTGGTCCTATATCTCAGCACATACTACTGATAATACTTTTGTACTGGCTTACAGTTCAGACACTCCAGAAAAAGTCAAAGAATATCAACTGCATGGTGCTGAAAAAATAGCAGCTTTACTTGAATATACAACAGCGGAGCTTGCAAAACGTGCTGTTGAAGCTGGATATACTAGGATTATATCAGCAGGTGGAGAAACCTCTGGAGCAGTGACAAAAGCTCTGAAATTCTCATCTTACTATATCGGTCAAAGTGTCGCTCCGGGAGTACCTATAATGGTTCCAGTAGAACGTCCTGACATTCGTCTTATTTTAAAGAGCGGCAACTTTGGACAAACTGACTTTTTTGTCAGAGCTGTCAAGATGACTCAAAACATATAACCTTTCAACTTTATAAATACATCAATTGGAAAAGGAGTCTTTTTTATGGATAATACATTACAATTAAAGGCCGAAAATGCAGTTTGGGTTTCGCATAGTCTCTTTGCACGTAACAAAACATCCGGTTCTTCGGCTAATATCAGCTTCCGCCACAACAATACAATCTATATCAGTGCCAGCGGAACTTGTCTAGGAACAATTTCAGCAGATGATTTTGTACCTCTTTCCCTGGATGGACAAGCTCTGTCCGATCAGAAGCCAAGTAAAGAATGGCCTTTGCATATTGCCCTCTATCAAAAATCAGAAAGCATTGGTGCTGTAATTCATACACACAGTACTTACTCCGTATTATGGAGCTTTATTCCTGCTGCTGACGAAACAGATGTGATTCCTGATCATACACCTTATCTGCGGATGAAACTCGGCTCAGTTGGTTTTGTACCTTATGCTGCGCCAGGCTCCGAAGCTCTGTTTCAAGCCTTCCGAAGTCGGATTCATGATAGTGATGGATTTATTTTAAAAAAGCACGGTCCGGTTGTCCCAGGAAAAGATATATTAGATGCATTTTATTGTCTGGAGGAATTAGAAGAGAGCGCTCATATTGCCTGGGAGCTCAACAGAGCCGGCATTGCTATTTAAGTCTATATTTTTAAAAGCGCGTTGCCAGATGCACTCTGCTTAAAAACAGACAGAACATTCCTGAAAATGTTACTTTCTCAGAAATGTTCTGTCTGTTTCATTAATCTGCCTTATTTATTATTTCCCAAAAACAGCTTCATAGTCCTTAACAAACTTTGCAATGCCGATATCCGTCAGCGGATGCTGAGTCATCTGCATCAGTACTTTAAATGGAACAGTCGCAATGTCTGCACCTGTCTTGGCACACTCTATAATATGCATTGGATGACGAACGGATGCGCAAATCACCTGTGTATCAATATCCGGATACATCTGGAAAATATCTTCAATATCCTGAATCAGGCTAATACCATCGGTTGAAATATCATCAAGTCTTCCAAGGAAAGGAGATACATATGTAGCGCCCGCTCTCGCAGCAAGCAGTGCCTGATTTGCGCTGAATACAAGCGTTACATTTGTGTGGATTCCTTCGCTTGCAAGAACCTTCACTGCTTTTAACCCTTCCTTGGTCATCGGAATCTTAACAACCATGTTTTTATGAAGTTTTGCGATCTCTCGTCCTTCTGCAATCATTCCCTCTGCAGTTGTGGTACTTGCTTTTACTTCTCCGGAAATAGGTCCATCTACAATCTCTGTGATTTCCTTGAGAGTCTCCATATAATCTCGCCCCTCTTTGGCAATCAGCGATGGATTGGTGGTAACACCGGCAATAATGCCCATATCATTTGCTTCTCTGATCTCATCAACATTTGCAGTATCAATAAAGAATTTCATCAATTTATCCTCCACACTATTAACTGACGGAAATTATTCATTACTCTTTACTTTGATTCACAGATTAAATCTGTTTACTCAAGAATACCCGGTGCTTCATGGAAATGCTTTCCTGCATCTGCTATCTTGATTACTGCAAATATGGCAGTCAAAACCGATCCGATCAGCATCCCTAAGTTTAAGATCCATAATGGATACTTGATTACCGTGGTAACCTCCCAAGTGGTCATCTGTGTCTGAATAATCGTTACCAATTCTCTAATCAGCTCTATACTCACAGCACCGGTAATTAAATATTGAATGATTTTTATAATATGATATTTAGGTCCATCGCTCCGAATCTTATTGGAATCTTCAAGCAACGTCAGCGCAATGGTTTCTTCATCATAAAAAACCACTGAAGATACAACAAAAATCATCCAAATATCTAACAGCTTTAGCATTTCGTCGGACCATGCAACTGAAATTTTAAGAACATCTCTTGAGAATACTGCATATGTCACAATCAGAATCATTGCTGTGCCAACCAATCCAAAAATGGTTGCCAGAATTTTTTTAATCATTTTCATGATATCATGCTTCCTTTCGCAATCTCTGACTATTCATCAACAACTGCAACCAACCGAATCTGCGTGCCATTAGCATGTTGCGTATTTAAAGGCAGACAAATCAGTGTACAGGTCGGATGTTTGATATTCCAAAGATTAGTAATGTACTCAAACTGCAGAATCTGTCCCTCTACCAATACATGCTGATGCACTGGTTGTGTAATAATCTGCCCCGGTTTTCTGTTACGGATAAGCCGTATCTCATAGTCCTGAGCAAAATCATAACCCACAGCACGAGGAGCATAATCTCGGATCCAGATTGCGCCGTCTTCCGTAACATAGCAGGAATTATCCCAAAATTCTGTTGTCTTCCAGCTTACCTTTTTGGGCCGGTCACTACGAATCAAAATCGAATCAAAGTGCTGATCTTTAAAGGGTTCATTGGCTTTTTCCAGCATCTCTGCCGTAATTCCTTCATTGTCGCCTACATAGCTTAGATCCAGCACCAAGCAATTAGTAATCGCATAGTAGTCAAGAGGATAATCATTAGAATCCTTGCCATGATCCTGAAAGTGAACTGGAAAATCCATATGAGTAAACCAATGAGATCTCAAGTTATACGCTGTTGATTGCCACTGGTCTCCTTTTTCAAAGGATTCTACCTCCTCAAACTTTATGCCATATCTCCAATGCTCTTCAATCGGATTGGTTAAATCAATAATTCGTCTCATACTATCCTCACATTAATATAATCCCAGGATTCTGTTGGTCCTATGATATATTTTTATGCAACAGAATCCCAGTCATATTCATTTACAAAGTGTTACTGCCTATCATTATTGTTCAATCATATCCAGAATTTCAGTACCGTTAGCATCTGTGTATATATGCCATGTTGTCTTGGCAATCTCCTTAAACGCATCTTTATCTGGATTTTCCTGAACCTTACATCCATTATCTTTTAATGTCTGAAGTGCGGTAGCCTGATTTTTGTCTGTAATTTCAATCTGTTTTTCTCTTGCCCAGTCCGCAGCTTCCTTAATAAGCTGCTGCTGTGATTCTGACATACTGTCATAAGTTGTTTTGCTCATTGCCATGAGGAATGGAGTATAGACAGCATCAGTAAGAGTTACATATGGCTGAACCTCATAGAATTTCCGAGCTACAATTTCATGCAGAGGATTATCCTGCGCCTGCACTGTTCCCTGCTGTAATGCAGTATAAAGTTCTGATGCATCAATCTGGGATGTAATAGCTCCCATTGCTTCCCACGTCGCCTTCTGCACATCATTCGGCAGTGTACGCATCTTAATACCCTTTAAATCTTCTGGCTTAGATACCTCTCTTACATTATTGGTAAGTTCACGGAAACCATTCTCCCAGAAGGAAAGTCCTACAAGTCCTTTTGATTCAAGCTTTTCAAAGATTGCTTGGCATGATTTACTGTCACTTGCCGTCGCAGCTCGTGCAGTTGCAAGATCAGAGAAAAGGAATGGAAGCTGATAAACATCTACATCTGGAACCAGTCCTGAGAAGTATGCTGTTCCTGACACACCAATGTTGATCGTTCCCTGCTGCAGTCCCTGTACCATGGATGTTGCATTTCCAAGTGCTGTATCATAGAAATCTGTTGCTTTTATCGTTCCATTGGAGTTTTCATTAATATACTTCGTCATTAAACCAAGTGCTTCTCCTGTCGCTGTGTTCTGCGGAATAGATCCAGCAAAAAGCGACAGTTCTACTTCATCTCCCTCTACATTCAGCGATGTCTTAGGGATAGATTCATCTACACCTGAAGCCGACTGACTTTCTGCACTTTTACTTTCATCACCTGCAGCCTGCGTTTCAGCAGATGTTCCTGATTCTGCTGCCGCTGTAGTTGCCGAAGCAGATGGAGCAGATCCAATGGATCCGCATCCTGTCAACGCAGTCATTGCTCCTGCCATCACAACTGCCAACACTTTCATTGATTTTTTCATATAATTTCTCCTTTATTTATGTGCTTCCTGCACGTATAGTTTAAATAAATTATGAATACAATTACGAATGAAGAACTGATGGTAACCATGTCGAGAATCCAGGACATAACATAAGTACAACAAGTCCTGCAACACAAGTCAGCAGCAATCCCCAAATATGCGGAATAATACGGTGAACCGGTGTATCTCCAACATTACTTGCAACAAACAAGTTGATCCCAACAGGTGGTGTTACAAGGCCTACACAAAGAGCAACAACCATGATGACGCCGAAATATACTAAATTGATTCCATAAGCCTGCGCTGCAGGTACAAAAATCGGAGCAAAAATCAGCATATTTGGAACGGCATCAATGAAGCATCCAGCTACTAAAAGAATCAGAATCACTGAAATCATAAACACCAAAGGACTGTGGACATTACTTACAAAGAAATTTGCAACCTTCTGTGGTATCTGTGCTCTTGTCAATACCCATCCGAAGATCTGCGTTGCTGCTACAATCAGCATGATACCCGCTGCACTCTTGCATCCCTTATATACGATGTGCGGAACTTCTTTCAGTTTGAATCCTTTATAAACAAATGCTCCAATAATCAGACAATAGAAGCAGCACACGGCAGATGCTTCTGTCGGAGTGAAGATGCCCGAGTAGATTCCGCCAAGAATCAGAAGTGGAGCAAACATTGCCCAAATAGATTTGATGAAACTATCTGCTATTTCCTTGCCACTGGCTTTTTTAGAGGAGCCTTTATAGCCCTTTCGGATGCAGATAATTACTTCCACTGTTATCAAAATGGCTCCCAATACAATACCAGGAATCACTCCTGCCATCAGCATATCTCCAACCGATGCCCCGGAAGCTACCGCATACAACACCATCAGTATGCTTGGAGGAATAATTGGTCCAAATACTCCGCCAACTGCCTGTAAAGCACAGGCAAATCCATCTCCATAGCCTTCTTTTTTCATCTCCGGAATCATAATGCCGCCAACAGCTGCGGTGGTGGCAGCTCCCGCACCGGTCATTGCGGCAAAAATCATACTGGAAAGGGTCGTGACGATTGCCATTCCACCAGGTAAGTGTCCGACAAGTTTTTTAGCAAAGTCGACGATCTTATCTGAAATGCCTCCTTCCTGCATCAATACTCCAGCAATGACAAAAAACGGAACCGCAAGCAATGTAAATGAATCCACTCCTTGAAGCATCTGTTGTGCCACAATGATAATGGGTATTTTAGAAAAGAAAATAATATACAGAAAAGATGCGCAGATAAGATCATAGGCAATTGGAAGCCCAAGAAACAAAAGCACAAAGAAAACAAGTAATACAATACCTATTTCCATGATTTACTCCCTCCTTGTAAAACTTCTTTTACTTTGTCTCATTAGCCACAGCCATCTTGGAGCACATCTTGACTGCTTCCTCAAAGGATGATGTTCTCACAAGACCCTTGCCGGCAATGTCATAGGCGGTTCCATGTCCGCAAGTTACGATCGGGATCTTAAAACCACCAGCAATTGTGATACCGCTGCCAAAATCCTTAAGCTTTAAAGCAATCTGCCCCTGATCATGGAACATGGTTACGACACCATCAAAATCACCAGCAAAAGCCTTGATAAACAATGTGTCACTCGGGTATGGTCCGGAAACGTTGTATCCTTTAGCCTGCATCTTTTCCACAGTTGGACGGATCACGTCAATCTCCTCCGTACCGATGTTTCCATTCTCTCCTCCATGTGGATTTAATGCCGCTACTGCGATTCTTGGATTTTCAAGTCCGGAGTTCCGAAGTGTTGTGTCAATCAGTCGGATCGCCCGGCTGATACTCTCAAAGGTAAGATTTTTACTCACATCCTTGATCGGTATATGGCTTGTAGTTCTTGTTGTCATAAGACCGTCTGTATAGTTAATCTCTCCAAACGGTTCTGTATGTCCAAGCAGATGCGCCAGGTAGTGATGCTCACTCTCAAATGGACATCCCGCATCATGAAGTGCTGCTTTGTTAAGCGGTACAAAACAGAATCCCTCGATCTTGCCCTCCTGATAGAGCTGTACTCCCAGATCCAGCATATGCAGCATTGCCTTGCCGCTGACAATGGTTTTAACTCCAAACGGAACCTCCGCCGGATCTACATCCTTCTGATCCAGAATCGGCAGTCCCTTGCTCCAGTCTGCATCTTCTGCCTTATCAATAACCTGCAGTCTGATCTGATCTCTCACCTTGCACACATCCATTGCCCGCTCAAGTACTCTTACATCTCCAATCAGGATAGGTCTGCAGTATGTATCAAAGGTTTTTGCAGCTGCCATCTTGGCTACAATTTCCGGTCCACAGCCAGCCGCATCTCCCAGTAAAATTCCAAGTACCGGTCTCTCCGTCATCTTAGTTCCTCCTACATTTTGTCTTTCTTGATATGCGATCTAATTGATCTTGCTGCTTATTTATAAAGCAACGCTTATGCCAGTATATTTATTTCTTCCCTTGAAGCTGGATTATTGGTTATTTAACCTAATTTTTTATGCAATTTTTGTATATAATTTTGATCTAGGATGTGCGCATATCATCCTGCTCCAATGCTTCCTCCCGGAGTTTCCGTTTCACTAAAAAAGCAGTGTCTGAAACACTTTTGTTTCAGACACTGCTTTTGTTTCATTCATCCACACTGTTTTACTTTGTTTCACCCAATTTGTTTCATTGCAGGTTTTGCCTGCACTGAACGTTTCAATTTAATTAATTTGATATTATTTCACTGCATTGGGATTTTTGCATAAATGCACTGCATGATAATTTTGCCTGCTATAAGTTACATTCCTCGTTATTTAGCTTTTCTGTCA
Source organism: Oribacterium sp. HCP28S3_H8 (assembly GCF_052064775.1). Lineage (NCBI taxonomy): Bacteria > Bacillati > Bacillota > Clostridia > Lachnospirales > Lachnospiraceae > Oribacterium > Oribacterium sp. HCP28S3_H8. The sequence goes on from NZ_JBQHUZ010000006.1 coordinate 147,704, forward strand.
AAACTGCTTCTGATTCCAAGCTCCTCCCGGTATTTGGCAACCGCGCGACGAGAAATCCGGATGCCTTCCGCCTTAAGAAGCTCCGCAATCGCCTGATCACTGAGCGGATGGGACCGATCCTCTGCCTGAATCAGTTCCTTCATCCTCTGCTGAATCATTGCTGCAGATACATTCACCTCTCCCTCTGTTCCCTGTACTCTGGATACACTTGTGGAAAACAAATCCTTTAACAGAACAGTCCCTCCCGGATACTGCAGATATTTCCCTCTCAACGCCCTGCTTACAGTAGAAGGGCTGATCTCCAGCTCCTCTGCAAGCCCGCTCATGGTCATAGGAAGCAGCGGACCATGTCCATTAAAAAATTCCGCCTGATTCTTGAGGATCTGACTGACCACTCTCTCAATGGTTTTTCTCCGCTGTGCAATATTGCCGATCAGAAGTCTTGCTCTCTCAAGCTTCTTTTCAAAATACTCCAGAAGCTCCGGATCTTTTGTTGTCTTCATCATAGAAACATAGTAATCACTGATTCCGTAGTCCTCGACCCAGTCGTCGTTTAAACGGATCGTCCAGACGCCATGCTCACTCTCTGCGATAATATCCGGCTCAATATAGCGATTTTCTCCGGTATCAAAACCTTGCAATGGATGTGGGTTAAGCTCTGCAATTTCTTCAATGCATTTCCGCACCTCTGCGGTGGTAACCTTCATGCCTCGCGTAATCACGCTGATTTTTCCATTCAAAAGCTCTGTATAGTAATCCTGCAGGATGCTGTATGCTTTGGAGTCAGCTTTACCGGCAAGCTCCATCTGCTTCATAAGGCAATGCTGACGATCTGGTTGAAAAATGCCGTGCGGTTCCATCTCTGTAAGGATGGCAAGCATCCGTTTCACGTCCTCCACAGATCTTTCAACTCCTCTGGCAATCTCTTCCATCGATATAGTAAGAAATCCCTCATCATCCAGACAGTCAATCATGTACTCGGCGAGTTCCTCATCCTGTCTGCTGATATGCTGCGGCAGCTGTCCCAACAGATATCTGCGTATCTTCCCTTCCTCCGGCATCGGGATGTTGGATAGAAACTTATCCTTATCATCCATGGCATCCTGATAGTTCTTCTGGTAGGTCATCATCTCCCGGGGCCGGGCTCCACTCTCTCCATGATAGTCAAACATCGGATTTTCCAGATATTCATCCTTTAAAAGATTGCGCAGCTCCTGTGTATCCATTGCCAGAATTTCAAGAGACTGGATCTGATACATTGAGAGAGCCAGACTCTGCTCAAGATATAATCCATTGTCCAGATTCATGCTGTTGTGCCTCCTTCTTTTTTCCGGTTTCGTCTCCATAGTGTGGTGCGGCTGATCCCAAGCTCTCGGGCGATTTCTGTCTGGTTCACCTTTTTACTCGTGGTATAGGTCCTCGTCTGAACTGCTTCTTTTTGGGACTTCGGCCGATCCCGGAAAATATTGAGCAGCCTCATCGTATCTGCATCCACAATATCACTGTCGTTTAATACTACAAGACGCTCGCAGATATTACGAAGTTCCCGGACATTTCCTTTCCATCTGTAATTCTTAAGCATTTCCGCGGCATCGTCCGTGAGATGCGGTACCTTGCGTCCCATCTCTGAGGCAATTTTAGCCACAAAGGAACTGAAAAGCTCTTCGATGTCTTCTTTTCTTTCCCGGAGTGGCGGTATACGGATGTCGAGGAGATCAAGACGATAGTAAAGATCCGGACGGAACTTTCCTTCCTCCACCTCTCGCTCAATATCAATATTGGTGGCGGATATGACGCGCACATCCACCGAATGCACATTCGTAGACCCAATCCTGCGCACTTCCTTCTCCTGTAGTACGCGAAGCAGCTTTGCCTGAAGCGCGATCGGCATTTCTCCAATCTCGTCCAAAAAGAGTGTACCCTTATCCGCAAGCTCAAACAGTCCGATTTTCCCCTGACGAGATGCCCCGGAAAACGCCCCCGGTTCGTAGCCAAAGAGCTCGCTCTCCAGAAGATTCTCTGGCAGCGCTGCACAGTTTATCGCAACAAATGGCTTATCTGCCCTCAGACTCGCATTGTGGATACTGTCTGCAAAAAGCTCCTTGCCCGTACCTGTCTCGCCAAGAATCAGAATATTGGAATTTACTTTGCTGTATCGCTCTGCCATCTCAATATTTTCACGGATCGCCTTGCTGCTGCCGAGGATATCCTTAAAGTGATACTTGGCCATCAGCCCTTCCTTCGCCAGCTGCTGACGGATTTTTCCCTCCTCCTGGATAATCTGATTGGTGTTTCTAAGGCGAATGAGAGCTCCGGAAGTGACATCATTTTCCCGGTACGGCTTCACATGCACATAGACATTCTGCCCCTCCAGCTTCATAACCGCTTCTTGCTCATGATGCACATCCGAAACCAGCTTTTTCCACGGCTCGGATGCATGCAAATCACCTGCCGCTCTCCCGCTGATCTGATCAAAGGCTGAAAGCTTGAAGCTCTGGTATATCCAGTTGTTGACATACTGCACCATGCCTCTGTCATCCGTGGCAATCAGTCCATCCTCGGAGTTATTAAATACACTTTGAATAATACTGGAGCGTTCGCGCTCCCGGTTCATGGTAACAGCTGTGCTGATAGCCTCCTTCAGCGCCTCCTCAATGGCATTTTTCTTGATTTTAATGTGAATGCGGGATATTCCGAGTCGATCACATATTCCGCAGACCGTGCCTGCTCCCACCATAATTTCCGCACCATCCTTGAGCGCCTGCCGGACTTTCAACATAGAGTCCTCCTCATCGGTCACGTCATACGGTGTTATAATGGCATTGCACACATTCTCCAGTATCGGAAGATCATGCAGCACTACATTGGTTAGAAACAATGCAATTCTGTGATAGCCTCGTTTCCGGCATGCAAGTAAGGCGTCCAGTATATCAAAACTGTTGAACTTAAGCTCTACTATATGCTTTGTCGGGAAGCTGTCTTTAAGTTTTAAGTATGTCATTCCCCGGGCAATCATGATATCATCATCCCAGTTTCTGCTGAGAAAATCCGGAGTGCCAAAAACATAACAGGTCTCAATCCGGATATCTTCATACACCGGCAAATTCCGGATAACTTCCTCAAAAAGATCCTTAATTTCCAGATGCGGCAGAAAAATCCGTATCTTAACCATTTCATCCTCCATTCTTTCCCGCAGAGCACTTCATAAATTTTAACATTACTGTCATATTTTAGCAACGTAAGAACTGCCTGATAAAACGCCGAACCGGAGAGGACACACATCCTCTCCGGTTATTAAGCTTGTTCTATCATTGCAGGAAAAAGTGTATTTGCTGTCAGAAGCTTCCCTTACTTGTTTACGACATTCTGCGGATGACCCTCAACAAAGGACTTGATATTATCCGCCGTAATGTCCATGATTCTCTGACGCGCTGCCTGTGCTGCCCAGGAAATATGTGGTGTAATCAGGCAGTTCTTTGCCTTAAGCAGCGGGTTGTCTCCCTTGATCGGCTCCGTGGACACTACATCAAGACCGGCAGCATATACCTTGCCGCTGTTAAGAGCATCTGCAAGGTCCTGCTCCACTACGAGCTGCCCACGGCTGTTATTAATGATGATCACACCATCCTTCATCTTGGCAATATTTTCTTTATTGATGAGTCCCTCCGTATCCGGGAACAGCGGGCAGTGAAGGAAGATTACATCTGACTCTGCAAAAAGAGTGTCCCGGTCAACATATTCTGCAAGCTGCTTACCAGCTTCACTCTCATGCTTATCATTTGCAAGCACCCGCATATCCATAGCCTTAAGGATCCTGGCAGTAGACTGTCCGATTCTTCCAAGGCCTATGATTCCTGCGGTTTTACCATACAGCTCGATCATCGGATAATCCCAGAAGCACCAGTCATCATTGTGCTCCCAGCGGCCTGCCTTAACTGCAGCATCATGTGCCGCATAATGAGAGCAGATCTCAAGCAATAGTCCGACAGCATACTGTCCGACAATCTGGGTGCCATAGGTTGGTACATTGAGTACAACAATACCTTTTTCCTTGGCATAGTTATAATCCACAACATTATAGCCTGTTGCAAGTACTGCAATACACTTTAAATTAGGGCAGGCATCAATGGTTGCCTTGCTGATCGGAGTTTTATTAATTACCGCAACCTCGGCGTCTCCGATGCGCTCTGCGATCAGTGGAGATTCCACATAAGAGGTTCGATCATATACGGTAACCTCGCCAAACTGCTTTATCGGATCCCAACTAAGATCGCCCGGATTTTCGGTGTATCCATCAAGTACAATGATTTTCATTTTAATTTCTCCTTTACTGCTTTAAGGTCTGTTACCGCTGCTTAATCCTTAACCATTGCCCATGCGCGATTAAGGCATCTCTTGGTATTGGCAAGCACAATTTCCTCGTCTTCAACCTTGGTAGGCATAACCTCCATGGAAAGAACCATTGGATCCTCTGCATTAAAAAATCCCTCGTCCTTGACAATCTGCAGGAACTCTGTCAGCTCCTTGATATCATTGGCACTGTTAGGATAGCCGAGTCTCTGATGCAGATCTCCATAGCCCTCTGCTTCAGGATCTGCAACTGCATTACCAAAATGCAGGTGTGTAATGTATGGTCTGCAGGTACGGATTACCTGCTTGGAGTCCTCGTGGCAGATTGGGAAATGAGACAAATCCACCAGCAGTCCGAAGTTATGGTGCTTAAGCCGCATATCCGCTGCAAACTGCGCCGCCAACGGAGCAGGTCCGATGAGAGAAGCCTTGTCTACATCATAGTCAAACACCTCGAGCTCTACACTCATGCCCTTTTGAGCTGCATAGTCACAGACATTACCTGTAGTCTTTAACAGCTGCTGATACTGGAAATCCTTGGTTTCCTCTGCCCATTTACCGGCAAGAAAAGCAATTCCCTTAGCCCCGAAGTACTCCGCACGGTCAACAGATTTGATAAGAGCTTCCTCTGCCTTTTTGCGGCCTTCCTCATCTGTATCATTTGGATTAAGCTTTGGTCCGAGCAGTGATGGCTGCGCACCATAGCAGACCTTGAGGTGCGACTGCTCCAGCATAGCCTTGGCTGCCTTAGCCGTATCGGTATTGATATCGCCGAGCTTGTTAATATTCACCTCAATCGCATCAAAAAAATCATCACTGCAGATTTCTCTCAGGGACTGCATTCCGTCCATGCGCGGATAGCTCATCCAGTGAATTGTGCCTACTTTAAAATACTTGTGAATTGACTCCTTCATTTTCTGCTCCTTTACTGTTGTTAAAAATGCATTTTAAGAAATGCGTTTTCATACACTATGCATTATTCTATAAAATCAAACCAGCTCCCAGGCGCGGTCCAGCGTCCGTTTGGCATTGGCAAGTACCACATCCGGATCCTCGGCTCCAAAGGGCTTTACTTCAAAGCTCACGATTGGAGGATCATCTTCATTTAAAAATCCGATTTCGAGAAGTGTCCTTAAAAATTTAACAATTTCCGGTATTCCGACCTCACTGTGAGGAAATCCGAATCTCGGATGCTCATCTCCATAAGCCGGATAGGACGGATCCGCAACAACAGCATTACCAATGTGTGCATGCTTTATATACTTTGCAATCGGCAGGATGCTCTCCTCGATGCTCTCCCGTAAAATCGGAATGTGTGAGAGATCTACCTGGATACCAAAGTTATCATACTTCCTGCCAATGGTTTCTGCATAGCGTTTTACCCGGTCAACCGGACCAATCAGTGATTTTTTAGCGACATCATAGTCAAACACCTCGCAGACGATCTTAAGATCTCCTTTGGATGCAGCATACGCACAAAGCTCTTCCGTAGACCGGAACAATGCCTGCATAGATGCTTCCATTGTATCCGTTTCATATCGTCCTGCAAGAAACTGAAAGTCCACCGCGCCTGCAATATACGCTTCATCAATGCCATCCTTGAGAGTCTCAACAGCCTGTCTGCGGCGATCCTCATCGAGATCATTGATATTAAGCCCAGGGCCAAGAAGTCTCCCCTGTCCTCCGATTGCCGTCACCATGTTGGCAGTATGAATCATCTCTGCCGCCTGGCGGAAAACCTCAGGATCCTGCATATGAGAGAGTTCGATACACTCAAAGTAAGGATCCGTCACGAGTTTTTTCAGCGTCTCAAGGATGGGACCGCTCCCCTGCCCGAGCTCCTTATAGGAAACTCCGAGGATGGTGCCGGGCTTCATAAATCGATGCATGGATTTCTCCATATCAGTTCTCCTATGTAATAATGTACTTTAATATACTTTAATTGCGAGAATATACTGTGATTTCTCCGACAATCTCTTATTTTCTTGAAATCACTTTTTCACATGCCTTGCCAATGGCAGCTGCATCGAGACCATATTTCCGGAGCAGCTCCTTATACGGTCCGGACTCTCCATGCGTATCCTGCATGCCGATCATTTCCACCGGTACCAGCGCCCCCGCTTTAGCCAGAACCTCGGAAACAGCTCCGCCCAGGCCGCCGATCACACTGTGTTCCTCCGCTGTTACAATCGCACCCGTCTCCTGCGCACACTTTATAATAAGTTCTGCATCGATTGGTTTGATATTATACATATCCACCACTCTTACGCTGATGCCTTTGGATTGAAGCTCCTGTGCCGCATCCATTGCTGTACTTACCATCAGTCCACAGGCAATAATCGTTACATCCGTGCCGTCCTTTACCATCATACCTTTACCAAGCGTGAACTTGGCACCTGCAGGATGGCAGTCCGGTGCTGCATCTCTCGATAAACGGATATACATTGGCTCCGGTGTCTCAATCGCAGCCTTAACCATCCACTCTGCTGTTGCCGCATCGGATGCAACCATAACCCGTACTCCGGGTAAGGTACGCATAACCGCTATGTCTTCAAGTGAATGATGGGTTGCTCCATCATACGCATCGGACAGTCCTCCGTACGCTCCCATCATCTTAACCGGAAGACCGGAATACGACATAAAGGTTCTTGCCGCAAGCAGTCCAAGCGTCGTCTCAAATACCGCAAAGGTATTGACAAACGGAATCTTGCCGCTTTTTGCCATGCCTGCAGCCATACCCATCATAGCATATTCGGAAATACCACAGTTATAAAAACGATCCGGATAGGCCTTGCCAAACATCCCGGATTTCGTGGAACCGGAAACATCCGCATCCAGAACTACTACATCCTGATGCTCTGCACCAAGCTTTACCAGTGCCTCTCCATATACTTCACGGATCTGCTTGCTCATTATGCTTCACCTCCCAATTCCTTCATTGCCTGCTCGTAATGCGCATCATCGATTGCCTTGCCATGCCAGCTGTGATCTCCTTCCATAAAGGAAATGCCCTTGCCCTTAACAGTATGTGCAAGGATGATTGTCGGTCTATCCTTACAGGTCTTGGCAACCTCAATCGCGGCACTAATGGCGGATACATCATGTCCGTCCACCTCAATCGTATTATAGCCGAATGCTTTAAACTTGAGTGCTACGTCTCCCATGGGCATGATTTCCTCATTGGTGCCATCCAGCTGTACCCCATTCCAGTCTAAAATTGTGATAAGACGATTTGCGTGGAACTTGCTTGCATTCATCGCAGTCTCCCATACAACGCCCTCATTGATTTCTCCGTCTCCAAGAATTGCATAGGTATAGGCATCGATGCCGTCATGCATGTCCGCAAGCGCAACGCCTAGCGCAAGCGGATATCCGGCTCCCAGCGGTCCTGTAGATGCTTCAACGCCGGGCGTTTCCTTTGTACATGGATGTCCCTGCAGACGACTGTTAATCTGCCGCAGCGTTTTTAACTCCTCCATAGGGAAAAATCCCTTTTTGGCAAGATTGATATACAGCATTGGTGCAGCATGTCCCTTGCAGAGGATGATCTTATCGCGGGAACGGTCATTCATATTTTCCGGCGAGATGTTAGCATCATTAAAATACAGGTCTGTCAGAATCTCACAGACCGAGAGTGATCCACCCGGATGTCCGGTCTGAATGGCATGTAAGGTCCTGATCAGGGTCTTTCTGAACTCAAGGCAAAGAGAGTCCAGATATTCCTTTTTTTCTTTTTCCATGTGGTGCTACCTCCTTATGGTACGACCATAGATTTACGTCATATATGTTTAAATTTCTGCACTGCAGGATTGCGTCCCCGCCGATACAGAAGCTTCATTACAATATCCTGTCCAGCGTGTCTTTAATCTCCTGCATGCATCTCTTTGGACTCGACAGTGTCGGGATGCCGGTGATTTCCTGGATCTTAGTCTCAAGATGCGCCATGGAGGCCTGCGTAAGTACAATCACATCATAGCCTGTGATCTCCCTGGCACCCTCCAGCAGGAGCCGATCATGCGTTTCCATATCCATCGCCTTCATCGCGAGAAATGCTTCATGATTGGATCGGAAGTCAATGTGGATTTCCTTACCGAGTTTGTCAGCCTCCTCCTGAAGCTTCTCCCGCATTGGCCCCTCCGTAGATGCCGCAGATGCATATGCAAGGATTCTGCTGCCCCGCCGCACGGCTTCTCTACCCATAGCGTCGTCAATGGCAATAAGCGGCTTCTCGATAAACGGTCGGATCAGACGTACCGTGGGTGTCAGTGTAGAGCAGGTAACCACAATAACATCGCAGTCGGTCATCTCTGCAGACTTGATGTCATTGTACAGTCGGTTCCGGTTATTAATGGTAAAGCTTCCGATCTCATTGGGGTTATCCGCAAGGAAACTATCCCAAAGATTGTAGATTTCCACATCTTCCTTAAGGAAGTCCCTAAGCTGCTGATCAAAAGAGACTGCCACCGGTTTTACCGTATGAATCAGACAAATTTTTTTCACTTAAGACCTCCATAGATTTCCGTAAAGATAGGTTTCAGATACCTGATTGAGCCCTTAGCAGCCTCTTCCTGATCCGGGATCTGATAGATTTCTGTTGTGAATGCTCCATCATAGCCGCAGTCTTTAAAAGTTCTAATAATCTTTTTAAAATCAAGTCCGCAGTTACCAGGGAAGCGGCGGTTATTATCCGCAAGATGCACATGGATGTTATAGTCCTTGCTGTATTGCCGTATGGTTTCACAGATGTCTTTCTCCTCCAGGTTCATATGAAATACATCCAGCATCAGCTTAAAGTTAGGTCGATCCACACGATCCACCATGCGTGCCCCTTCCTCCGTCGTGTTGATGAAATTGGTCTGCATAATCGTGATCGGTTCCAGTGCCAGCATCACGCCTTTGGGGGCTGCATAGTCTGACAGCTCTCTGAATGCTTCCACCGCGAGCTTTTCCGTTTCCTCATGGCTTACTCCGCTTATATACTGCCCGCGGATTCTGCCGAAATTTACATTCGCACCAAAAAAGGCTGCCATGTCGATAATTTCCTTACTCCTGCGGATAGCCTCTGCCCGTCGCGCCGGATCCGGATCGGTAAAGCTAAGCCCTAGCTGTCCGTAAATCTCGCCTGTGCAGACCAGCACGACCTTAAGCGAAAGCTCCTCTGTCAGTTTTTTGATTGCCGGAAGATCCAGCTCATCCGGATGTAAGGTCATAAATTCCACTCCGGTAAAACCGTCTGCTGCAAGCTCCCGGAGACTCTTTTCAATCGGTCCCTGGTACGCTGTAACAGAATCTGCAATCGCAACATCCGGCGTTGCAACCTGATAGCAAAGTCTCATACTACCTCCTCGTGAATTTCCTTTATCTTTAACTTTATCTTCCGTTTTAGATATTTTTCTCGCCACTTGAGAATAAAGCAATCTTTGTGCCAAGCTGTTTGATATGGCGGAAATCCTGCACATTTGTGAAGTATTGCGAATTGTTTGTCTCCCCTCCCTGGATATCTCTGAAGGATCGCTCCGTAGGCTGCTTGAGGTTTCTCAAAATACCATGCATAGCATGACTTCTATTTGTTTCAATTTTGTTTCAAATTTCAGGTTGTGCAACAATTTGTTGTCCGATGTATCCGTTGTTTCTTTTACCGCTCAATTTCTTTATAATATAAAAAGAACCAAAGAAAGGAATCTCCATCATGCTTATAAAAACTACCTCACCCCACATCTACGACCTTATTGTCATCGGTGCCGGTCCTGCCGGCATGTCTGCAGCTGCTGCTGCCCTGGATCGCGGCGTCCGGGATGTGCTTCTTTTGGATAAAGCATCGGAAATCGGCGGACGGCTACGTTGCCGCATGGAGTCTGCTGCGGGCAGCCGGCTCTATCATAAGGCAGCCGGGTCCGCCTACGTCCTGAAACAGTTCCGTGATCTGCTTAAAACCTACGAAGTTCCGCTAAAGCTCGGAGTTTCTGTAAATTCCATCACTTACTCCGATGCCAACGCATATTTTACCGTCACACTCTCTGATGTCTCGCAGGACTCCGGCTGTCTCCTGACTCGAGCTCTCATCCTCGCTACCGGCAGCGCCAATACAAACGGCAGAACTCCCGACACCACCGGAACGGATACGCATACCAGCGCTCCAGATAGCACGGATCTTAACACAGAACTTCCCAACGCAGATTCCCCGGTTGCGGCTTCCTTTATAGCAAAAAAGGACCCCGGACGCATCGTCCCGGATCCTCTTTCACTTGCTCTCTCAATTTCTGCTTCCAAATCCCAATATTTTTTTATTGCAGGCGATGTCGCCGGAGATAAGATTCTCCCGGATGATGCCTGCATTGAAGGCGCTGCCGCTGGCAGAAATGCAGCAGAATTACTGCTTTTCTGAGCCGAATACCCTCTCCTTTAGCTTCTTCCCTGTCGGCGTCGCCGCAAGTCCCCCGCCGGCCGTTTCCTTAAGCGATGCCGGCAGCTGATCGCCCACGGATTTCATCGCCATGATGCATTCGTCCGCAGGAATATACGCCGGGATCCCGGCAAGCACCATATCCGCAGAAGACACGGCGATCATAACGCCGGAAGCATTCCGCTTGATGCAGGGGATCTCCACCAGCCCCGCAACCGGATCACAGACAAGTCCAAGCTGACTCGCGATCGCAATCGCAAGTGCATCCGCGGACTGTGCCGGACTTCCGCCCATGACCTCGACCATCGCAGCCGCTGCCATCCCGGCGGCACTGCCGCACTCTGCCTGACATCCGCCCTGCGCACCGGCAATCGAAGCTCTCTGCGCGATCACCATACCAAAAGCACCCGCCGTAAACATCGACATCACGAGATCTTTTTTGGCGATCCCCTTGTCCTCATATAAAGATACAAGACACCCCGGCAGAATCCCGCAGGATCCCGCTGTCGGACTTGCGACAATTCTGCCCATCGATGCATTACAGTTGGAGACTGCCAGCGCCCGCGCCATGGCTCTCGTGAGGAAGCCTCCGGACAATCCGCCACCCTCCGACGCATAGCGGAACATCCTATACCCTTCGCCGCCGGTAAGCCCGGACATGGATCGCAGCTTCTCATCATTTCCTGTCTGCACGGACTTAACCATGACATCAAAGGAACGTTCCATCCGCTCGTAGATTTCCTGCTCCGTGCACTCCATTTCCTTTGCCTGATCCGCGAGGACCAGCGCGCTGATTGTAACATTCGCCGCTTCTGCAGCCTTAACCAGCTCCTCAATCGACTGATATTTCAGCATGCTCTGCCTCCCTTAAACTCTATGCACCAGCAGCGCATTAAGCACATCCGGCAGCTTCCGGATCTCCACCGTAAGACTCTCCGCCGGAACCGTGTCGGTCTCAATGGTCATCAATGCCTCCCCGCCACGCTCCATCCTCGAGAGCTGAAACGAGCAGATGTTGATATCCGGATATTTTTCCCTCATCAGATTTGTAACATTGGCAATCACACCCGGACGGTCCCGGTGCAGTACCAGGATCGTGTCACGTTCGCCCGTAAAGTCCACACTCATGCCATTGATATTGTCAATGCGAATGTTTCCGCCTCCGATGGACGCGCCTTCCACGGTGCCTTCCCTGCCATCCGTAAGCTTATAGGAAATACGCGCCGTATTGGGATGTGCACCGGGGATATCCTCCATCCGGAAGCGGTAATGGATACCTCTTTCCGTTGCAAGCTGAAGTGCATCCCGGATCCTTGCATCATCCGGAGGAAATCCCATGATTCCGCCCATGAGCGCACGGTCCGTGCCATGCCCCTGCCCTGTCCGCGCAAAGGAACCCGACAGTGTAATCTCCACATCCTCCGGGATTTCCGCATCCATCAGCTTATACGCAACATTTCCAAGACGCACTGCTCCTGCCGTATGGGAGCTGGACGGCCCGATCATCACCGGACCGATAATGTCAAAAACATTCACAATATGCCTCCTGCAGTCCGTTTTCTTTCTTATGCCTTCTTTCTATGCCGCAAGTATAGCATCGCAGAAATTGCTACTCAAATTTATACATTTTATTTTTTTGTTAAATTGGATTTATGAATCATCTTGAGGGATCCTCGGGAAAGTACTATAATCAGCATGCGCTTTAAAAACTTACATCCGGGGTGAAATTTTATGGAAATAAGACAGTTAAACTCATTTGTAAAAATTGTAGAGCTGCAAAGCTTCTCCAAGGCTGCCGAGGCTCTGGGCTATACCCAGGCTGCCGTCACAATCCAGATCCGACAGCTGGAGCAGGAGTTCAGCACTAAGTTTTTTGACCGTGTAGGGAAGCATGTCGAGCTGACCCCTCCCGGAAAGGAGTTTCTCATCTATGCCAATGAAATCCTCCGTAAGGTAGACGATGTACATACCGCCTTGGGTAATCCCAAGCTTCAGGAACATAAACTGACCATCGGCACGCTGGAGTCGCTGCTCTCCTATAAATTTCCTGCCATCATCAAGTACTTCTATGAAAATTACCCCGAGGTTTCTCTCGAGGTAAAAACCGGTTCTCCGCAGGAGCTCACCGACATGATGGATCATAATCAGGTGGATATCGCGTATTTTCTGGACCGCCGGATCTATGACAATAACTGGATCAAGGTGCAGGAGGAGGCGGAACCCGTGGTTTTTGTTGCGGCACCGGATGCCGACATTGTGCACGAGACCGACATTCACCTAAGCGACCTTGTCCATCAGCCCTTCTTTCTCACGGAAAAAAACAGCAACTACCGCTATGCTCTGGAGCAGACCCTCGCAGCCGAGCGAATGAGCATCCGTCCCTTTTTTGAGACCGGCGACACGGAGGTCATCATTCACCTCATCCGTGAAAACAAGGCTCTGTCCTTTCTACCGTACTTTGCCGTCGAGGATTCCATCCGGCGGGGAGAACTCCGGGAGCTCAAGGTCCGGGACTTTGACGTCACGATGTACCGGCAGGTCTTTTATCATAAAGACAAATGGGTCACCAATGAAATGAGGGAGTTTATGAATCTGTCCAGTATGGGGCTTTTATAATACCGTACGCGCCCCATGTACAGACTCTGTAAACCACTCCTGTAGACGAAATACTTTGCATAGTAGTCGAATGCTTCCGATCCTGAAGCATCTCATTATGCTGCATCTTGTATAAATCACTTTGTTTCGTGGAACAGAATCAGCCCACCCTTTACAGGATAACCGGTATTCCAGAGATCCTCAAAGGAAATCCACCGACCCTCGGAGTACGTGACTGTCTCTACCTTGAAATCCGGTCCCAGCGGATCCGCATCATCAGCTTCATAGCCGATCAGGAGAAACCAATGCCAGACATAATCCTCCATCTCCGGATTCCGGTGATTTAAAATAAGACAAGGGATGGGCATCCCTGCATCAATCTGGCGCATCACGACCTCTTTAGTGTCATGCAGATCATTGTCCCCGTCATATTCCTCCATAGCGATGCCATGTTCATGATGATCTGCAAGGTATTGTCCATATCCCTCCGTAAAGAGATACAGCTTGTCAATCCCGGTCCATCTCGGATGCAGATACGGCTTCATCCGCTCTGCCTGCTGGATATAGCTTTCCTTATCAAGCTTTTTGAGATCTCCATCATAAAGATTTTTATGGTTTCTCCGAAGCGCAAAATAAATAGAGCTGTCCAGCGCGGTAATCGCACCACAGCCCCCAAGCTGCATGATATGATCCAGGCACCAGTCCTGGTTGCCCCCATAAGAATCACCAACGTAAAAAAAAGGAAGTTCTTTTTTCATTTCAAGTCCCCCTCTTCTAACCGCCTTTTACAGAAAACTGTTCAGCGTTTACCTTTGATTTTAAGCAAAAAGAAGCCGGAAAGCAATGCTCTCCAACTTCCTTTTTACGCTATTTCATACTTTATTGGTTCATTTTAGATCATTGTATATACATCAGTTATCCGTTGCATCATCGTCAGAAACCGTAAAGGTAAATCTCTTTTTGATCTCCTCATCCGATGCAAGATACTCGTCATAGGTTGTCATCTTATCTACAAGATGTCCGTCAATGATTTCCATGATGCGGTTTGCCGTGGTCTCAACAACCTGATGATCACGGGATGCGAAAATAATCACGCCCGGGAACTGCTTGAGTCCGTCATTCAATGCAGAAATGGACTCCATATCCAGGTGATCCGTCGGCTCATCCAGGATGATGACATTGGCACCGCTGATCATCAGCTTGGACAGCATACAGCGGACCTTCTCTCCACCGGAGAGTACGTTAACCTTTTTAACTCCGTCATCACCTTTAAAAAGCATTCTGCCGAGATATCCGCGGACATACTGCGTATCCTTGTCCGGAGAATACTGCGTCAGCCACTCTACAATCGTATCCTCGGAGGCAAACTCCCGGGAATTATCCTTTGGGAAATAGGACTGGGTGGTCGTAAGTCCCCACTTATAGTCTCCGGAATCCGGCTCCATCTCACCGGAGATGATCTGCATCAGTGTGGTCTTGGCAAGCTCGTTGGGACCAACCAGCGCAACCTTATCGGTGCGGTTCAGGTTAAAGCTGATATTGTCAAGAACCTTGACACCGTTGATCGTCTTTGTGAGGTTGCGTACCTCCAGCACATCATTTCCGATCTCACGGTTCGGCGTAAAACGGATATACGGATACTGACGGGAGGATGGCTTGATATCATCCAGCTCGATTTTTTCCAGTGCTCTCTTACGGGAGGTCGCCTGCTTGGATTTGGAAGCATTGGCGGAGAATCTCTGGATAAATTCCTGCAGCTCCTTAATTTTTTCTTCTTTCTTACGGTTTGCTTCCTTCTGCTGACGCACAATCAGCTGGGAAGACTCAAACCAGAAGTCATAGTTTCCGGCAAACAATGTGATCTTGCCATAGTCGATATCCGCAATGCTGGTACATACCTTATTGAGGAAATACCGGTCATGGGATACAACGATCACAGTATTTTCAAAGTTGATCAGGAAATCCTCCAGCCACTCGATGGAGTTTAAATCCAGATGGTTGGTCGGCTCGTCCAGAAGCAGGATATCAGGATTGCCAAACAGCGCCTTGGCAAGGAGCACCTTAACCTTTTCTGATCCCTTGAGCTCGGACATCTGCTTATAATGGAGGTCTGTAGCAATGCCCAGTCCGTTAAGCATGGTTTCCGCGTCCGCTTCCGCATTCCAGCCATCCATTGTAGCAAATTCCGCTTCCAGCTCTGCCGCCCGCATACCATCCTCATCTGAGAAATCCGGCTTTGCATAGATTGCATCCTTTTCCTTCATGATCTCATAGAGACGCTTGTTACCCATAATGACGGTATCCAGCACAGTATAAGTATCATACTTAAACTGATCCTGCTCCAGTACGGAGAGACGCTGTCCGGGTGTGATCACGATCTCACCGCTGGTCGGCTCCAGCGCACCGGAAAGAATCTTTAAAAACGTTGACTTACCGGCACCATTGGCACCGATCACACCGTAACAGTTTCCTTCTGTAAATTTGATATTGACATCTTCAAACAGAGCCTTTTTGCCTACACGATAGGTGATGTTGCTCGCAGCGATCATGCTTTCTCCTTTATACTGAAAAAAAAGAGGCAGCTGACTGCCTCCCCTGATGTAATTAACTTTGAGCATTATATAAGATTGCCATGGAAAAGGCAAGTGTTATGTAAAAACCGCTGTGCGTCTGCCCAAAAGCGTAAACGCTGCCTGCAAAAGTCTGCAAAAAACCGCTGCGAGTCTTACCCGCAGCGGTTTCCCAATACATCCTTGTAATTACATCTTTTCTTTACATTCCTTTATTTGTTCCGGACAAATATCTTGCCGTTTGCCGCAGGTACATGTCCTGCACCGACAAAGAGAATCAGCGTCAGTATCGTGACAATATACGGGATCATGGACAAAAGATTTGGCGAAATGATATTGGAGCTTCCGATCAGAGACCGGACACCATTACAGAAGCCGAAGATCACACAGCCGAGGAACGTACCCTGCGGCGTGAACTTACCAAAAATGACTGCTGCAATGGCGATAAATCCCTGTCCTACAATAACCGACGGACGGAACTGGGATACGGTCGCAAGTGTCACAAAGGCGCCTGCAAGTCCGGATAAAAAGCCCGAGGTGATGACGCAGATATAGCGCACCTTATATACATTGATACCCAGGGTTTCGCAGGCTTCCGGATGCTCACCTGCTGCCCGGAGTCTCATACCGAATCTGGTTTTAAAAAAGATAAACCAGCAGACTATCGCAAGCACAAAGGAAATATATGCCACCACATAGGATGCAAATACATTGTATCCAAAGGAGCCTGCCGGAAACAGACCTGCAAAAAGCTTCGGCAGCTTCCAACTCGGATCCAGTGCCGGTGTATCTGTCGAGCCGTCAAAGATCGCACTGCACAGAAATACCGCAAGTCCCGGTCCGATAAAGTTAATCGCTGTTCCGGCGATCGTCTGGTCGGCATGAAGGCTGATGCACACTCCGGAATGCAACAGACCAAGCACTGCCCCGGCGAGACCGCCGGCAAAAAATCCGATCCAGCCGTTATGCGTATAGTAGGCAACCACAGCTCCGACAAAGGCTCCGATCGTCATCATGCCCTCGATACCGATATTGATGACACCGGACCGCTCGGAAAAGCAGGATCCAAGACCTGCCAGTAAAAGCGGAGGTGTGGAAACCAGCATGGCATTAATCAGAAGTCCGAGATTAGATAGAAGCATTATTGATTCCCTCCGTTCTTTAACAGTGCTTTCTGAAGGATTGCTTTAAATACATGGGAGATCGAAATAAAGATAATGATGGTACCCATGATGATATTTACAACCTCTGTCGGCACATTGACTACGGTAAGCTTGTTTCCGCCGTATTTCATTGCTCCGTAAAAAAGTCCTGAAAAAATGCATCCGATCGGATGTGTCGCTCCGACCAGTGCAACCGTTATGCCCTGGAAACCGTATTGCTCCTGAGACGCAAACTGTGATACACGTCCTGCCATGCCAAGGGTCTGCACGGCACCGCCAAGACCTGCCAGAAGTCCGGAGATCGACATGGACAAAAGGAAAATGCGGTTTACGCTGATGCCGGCATATTCGGATGCGGTTTTGGAAAATCCAACCGCCCTGAGCTCATATCCAAGCGTCGTCTTGCTCATCAGAAACCAGATCAGGACCGCTGCAACCACAGCCATCACGATGCCCCAGTGGATATCTCCGCATCCGGTCAGCTGCACAATCGCCTTAGGCATCTTGATGGAAGCGCTGTCCAGGATATTTTTGCTTGCCTCAGCACCCTGATCCGTATGAATTGCCTTGATATTTACTACATAGTTGGAGAGATAAAAGGCAATCCAGTTAAACATGATATAGGAGAGGACCTCATTGATGCCCTTCTTCACCTTCAGTACACCGACAATAGCACCCCAGGCGGCACCTGCCAGTGCTGCTGCCAGGATACAGACAATCGCATGCAACGGTCCCGGAATCGGCACCAGGATCCCCACAACTACCGCAGCCAGAGATCCGACGACGTACTGTCCTTCGGCACCGATGTTAAAGATACCAGTACGGAAGGAGAACGCAACGGAGAGACCTGTAAAAATCAGCGGCGCCGCGTAAACGATACTGTAAACAATGAACTTCGGTTTACTGAAAACACCTGAGATAAGCTTTGCATATGCCTTGGCAGGACTGATGCCGATGCAGAGAAGCAGAACCGCTCCCACCAGAAATCCGATCAGAATGGATATAATGGTATAGAGCGCAGCGCTGTCCAATATTTTCTTTTTCATTCTGTCTTACCTCCTGCCATCAAAAGACCGAGCTTGTATTCATCCGCATCCTTGCCGCTCATCGCTCCGTCTATTTTACCGTCAAAAATTACATTAATCCGATCCGAGAGTCCCATAATTTCATCGAGCTCAAAGGAGATCAGCAGGATCGCTCTCCCTTTGTTCCGCTGCTGGACAAGATACTTATGGACAAACTCAATCGCGCCGACATCCAGACCTCGCGTCGGGTTAAAGGCAATCAGGAGGTCCTTGTCATTGGTGACCTCGCGCGCAATGATAACCTTCTGCTGATTACCACCGGACAGTGCTCCACCCAGACGGTCCTCGCAGCCCACCGGGCGGATATCAAAATCCCGGATCAGCTCCGTGGCATGCTCCCGGATCACCTTCTGATTAAGGATTCCATGCCTTGCATACGGCTCCTTGGAAAAATTCTGCAGAATCAGATTTTCCTTCACAGAAAAATCCAGTACAAGACCGTGCTTCTGCCGGTCCTCGGGGATGGAGGAAACGCCCTTCTCAAAAATATATTTCGGCGTATGATTTACAATATTTTCTCCATGCATCAGTACTTCTCCGGAGCTTGCCTTACCAAGACCGGTAAGGATTTCCACAAGCTGTGACTGACCGTTACCGTCGATACCGGCAAGGCCCAGGATCTCTCCCGCCCGGACCGTAAGATTCAAGCCCTTCAGTACCTCCACACCACGGTAATCCCTGGCATGCAGATCCTTTACCTCCAGCACGACTTCGCCAGGCTCCTGCTCCTTTTTATCCACCTTGGAGGAGACCCGGCGTCCTACCATCAGCGCGGCAAGATCATCCTCGGAAACATCGGACACCTTGACTGTATCAATGTACTTACCACGGCGGATAATCGTGCAGTAATCGGAAGACTGCTTGATTTCCTTAAGCTTATGCGTAATCAAAATGACAGACTTCCCCGCTGCCGTAAGATGCTGGATAATCAGCATAAGCTCATCAATCTCCTGTGGCGTAAGCGAAGCCGTCGGCTCATCCAGAATCAGGATGTCTGCGCCACGATACAGGACCTTCAGGATCTCGACACGCTGCTGCATGCCAACTGAAATATCCTCTACCTTGGCATCCGGGTCCACCTTCAGGCTGTATTTCTCCGACAGCTCCACAATTTTCTTTCGTGCCGTCTTGAGATCCACGGTCATCCCCTTCACCGGCTCTGCGCCCAGGATGATGTTTTCCGTAACCGTAAACGGCGGTACGAGCATGAAATGCTGATGCACCATGCCGATTCCCAGCGCTATGGCCTTCTCCGGATTGGCGATCACCTGCTCCGTCCCGTTAATAAAAATCTGACCGGAGGTCGGGCGGAACATGCCGTATAAAATATTCATGAGCGTTGACTTACCCGCGCCATTCTCACCAAGGATCGCATGAACCTCACCCTTGTGCACCGTCAGATTGATATGATCATTGGCGACAAAGTTACCGAACTTCTTGACGATATCCTTCATCTGAATCGCAACGGTATCTGCATCCATATTGCTTTTCATTTGTCTGTTCCCCTTTAAATTCCCTGTGATTCATATTGAAGCATCACGGTAATATCTTTTCCTGTAAAATTCTATCCCCATCATAACATAAAATGAAACCTTCTCACAGCTTTAAATTATAATGGTATCTCTAATACCTTCTTTCCGGGCAAGCTCCGCAAGCTGCTTAAGATACGCATCCTCCGGCGGGCACATTTCCTGATACTCCTTCCGGACTCCCATCGGTCTGTACTTTATGATCTTGTACCGGATGTCCTGCACCTCCGAATGCTTCTGCGCCCGTGCAATCGCAAGATACGGTCGGATGGCTCTTGCCGTTTCCACGATGGTTTCCTCCACATGAAAAAGCTCCGGAACCACAACGGTCCTCACCTCAAACAGCTTCCCACGCTCCCCCAGCGCCCTGATATTTTTACGTACCAGTGCATTATCACAGCCTGTCACCCTCTGATGATCCTCGGCGCTCCACGCCTTCACATCCAGCATAACTCCGTCAATCACCGGCAGAAGCCCCGCCGGATCCTCACTGAAGTCATACATCCCATTGGAGTCCAGCAGAAATCCAAGTCCGTCGCGCTTACACAGCACCGCGAGATCGTGGAGCAGCTCCGGGTAAAACGTACATTCGCCTCCGGATACACTCACTCCACGGATGAATGGCACATTTTTAAGGATCTCCCGATGCACATCCTCTGCCGTCATCCACCGGATCCTGGGACTTGCATTATGCTTGCAGATGTGAATGCAGGTATCGCAGGAGACACATTTTGCCGGATCAAATAAAACCAGTCCGTCCTGCATACCAAGCGCTCCTGCCGGACAGGCTTTGACACACTCGCCGCAGTTGATGCATAGCTCCCGGGTCTCCGGATTATGACAATATCTGCAGTTAAAGTTACAGCCCTGGACAAATACCGCCGTGCGGTTGCCTGGTCCGTCCACCGAGCTGAACGGAATAATCTTGTTTACAGGGTAATGCTTCCCCTGAAATCTGGGATCCTGATTCATAACTCCCTCTTTCTTTAGCTATCAGAAAAGGCAGTATGACTTCCGGATCATACTGCCTCCCTGCAAATATTATTTCTAAATAAATCGTGTTTCTAAATCCAATATTGTTTCCCTGGTTTATCTCACCTTACGCTCCAGGATATGCCCGTTATGCTTTGCACCCATACCAAGCGCTGTGGTGTCATGCTTTACATTTTGCCCATGCTCCAGCTTCTCGATCTCCGACTTCTTGACCAGATATCCGGTAATGCGGATGACATCAGAGTCTGCCGCGTAGAATGACAGATACCGGAGATTTTTACGGAAGGAGCCCTTGACAATATCCAGCACATATTCCGGATTTCTGTGCACTGTCATATCAATCGGGAAGATGTCACCGGTTCCGGACGGGAAGTAATGATGGAAATGACTCAGGATATTGAGCTGATCCACCAGATTTTCCGGTTCCTCACCGATCGGGATCCGGGTTCCCGGAGTCACGCCGATATCGGAAGCAATGCCCACCTGTGCATGCAAGAGGAAATGTCCTCCCGTAGCCTCGCAGTACTTGTTATAGTGATGATTATTAAAATCCTCGATCGCATCCATAATCCGGATACCTAATCTGGTTGCCTCATCACTATGACCAAATCTCCACTCCGGATGTCCTTCCTTCGCAAGCAGGATATCCACCGCTTCCGCAAGACCAACCAGACCATACATTGCCGTAAACTTATCCCGATGGATAAATCCCTCCTTGGCAAGAAAATTGTTCTCAAAAAATCCGGATTCCTCCACGATAAAGCGGATCCGCTCGTCCATGTATCTTGCCTGGATATCCATCACATATGGGAGCTGGTTTTTAAGAAAATCCTCCGTATCCTTCGCGCGCTTTGCAATGTTTCCAAGGATCAGGCGCACCAGTGTATAGGATCCGCCGCCATATTTAAGTCCATTGTAGCAGGAGGCAATGACATAGTCCTCTCCCAGCTCCGACTTAAACATCCTGTGATTTCCAAAGCTTGGCTTCGCGGAAGCAAGTGCCGCCCGTACGCATTCAATTGCGAATGCATCCGGCGTGATATCCTCGTCATACTTCATCGTCATATTAGGGACTGCATCCTTCGTGTCTGCAATGACCTTTAATATAATTCTGCCTGCCTTGGTGTCCTCCGGTCCGATATTTCCATGAGAAAACGAATCCAGTATGGTACGGTCCATATTAATGAAAAACAGACGGATCAGCTTATACGCAAGCTCCTCATCCATATCCTGTACAAAGGGATCCAGAAGCTTATCCAGTGCGCCGACATATACCGGGAAATTGGTAACGGACGGGACATGACGATAAAAGATCAGAAGATCATTGATTGCTTCAAATAGATCCTTAGGCGCTTCCAGATTAAGGAAGCCAGATCCTTCCTTCATAAATTTGGCATAATCCGGGATAATATATCTCGGGCGGAGCGGTGCATGTCCTTCACTTAAATCACAGATGCACTGCTTGTCTATCGGCTGATTTAAAAGCTCATCCAGACCATCCGGCAGATCCATAACCTCCAGGAGAGAATCCGCAAGATTGGCCATCGTCGCGACCTTCTGCTCGTGCGTCAGTGTTGGACTCTTCACCGTTTCCAGCATTGTCTCACGTGTCTTCTCCACGCGTTCCATACTTATATTTCTCATATCTTCACCTCATAAAAGCCATAACCTTTTCAGATATCTAGTATCCAACTTTTTACGATAAAAGTCTATAGAAAACAATAGTCTTTATCATATTTTTATCACAGGATTTTTTACTGTACTTTTGATACGAATAAAATCCGGAAAAACATGGAGGTCCAGCCAGCATTGCAGGTGAGTTCTGGTCTCTTTTGTTTCATCATTTTCAAAATGCAAAAATGGCAGCGGCAAAAGATATACTCACATCCTGCATACAAAAAGACCGGATCCCGCAGGAACCGGTCTTTCTATACTTTTTTACGAAGCATCCTCTTGCCACTGCATCATGTACAGGCAAGTCTCAGCTCTTTCTAATTTCTGAATTAGTCATCCAGCTCATATACATTGCCGTACTTTGCCTCAAACTCTTCCTTGGTCTTTGGTACGGTAATCTTGCCATCGATGATCTGCTGCTTGATCTCCTGTACCTCGGAAAGGACAGCCGGATCAATATTATTTGTCGTAGGAGCCAGATCCACACCTTCATCAGCAAGAGAGTAAACCTTGACTCCGCCACTCAGTTTGCCTTCTACGGTTTCCTTGGAAACATCATAAACTGCATTGTCCACTCTCTTCATAGCGGAAGTAAGGACATGCTCCGGAGCCAGGCTGGACTGATCCGAATCAACACCGATTGCCCAGATGCCAGCTTCATTGCAGGCTTCAATGACACCAAGTCCTGTACCGCCGGCTGCATGGAAGATTACGTCTGCGCCATTGGTAATCATCTGTGTTGCCGCAGTCTTTCCGGCAGCCGTATCTGAAAAGCTGTTGGCATTGTTCTGAAGCACCGTTGCATCCGGATTAGCATCCAGTACACCGGCAACATAGCCATATCCGAACTGGTTCATGATATCTGTGGACATACCCAGTACAAATCCCACCTTATTGGTCT
This sequence comes from Oribacterium sp. HCP28S3_H8, assembly GCF_052064775.1. Lineage (NCBI taxonomy): Bacteria > Bacillati > Bacillota > Clostridia > Lachnospirales > Lachnospiraceae > Oribacterium > Oribacterium sp. HCP28S3_H8. The sequence goes on from NZ_JBQHUZ010000006.1 coordinate 170,967, forward strand.
TGGTGGTCTTACCTGCAACATAGCCGACAAGATAGGATGCCTGTGACTGCTCAAAAGTAAGAGAAGTTACATTTGGCTCATCCGCAAGAGACGCATCATCAATGATTGCGAACTGCACATCCGGATTAGCCTCTGCCTCCTGCTTCAGTGCATCCGCAAGTGCATATCCAACGCAGATGATCATATCATAGTCTTCATCTACAAATGCTTCAATATTAGGGATATAGTCTGCATCGGTCTTGGACTCAAGATACTGAGCCTCGATGCCCATATCCTTCTGTGCTCTCTGCAGTCCTTCCCAGGCAGACTGGTTGAAAGATCCATCATGCACTCCGCCGGTATCGGTTATAATACCAATCTTCTTTCCTGTACCATCCGGCATCTCTCCGCTTGTCTCCTTGGCATCCTTAGCTGCCTCGGTTGTTTCCGCAGAAGCAGCACTCGTTTCTGCCGCACTGCCTGTCTCTGCCGCCTGTGCTGTAGTTTCCGCTGCGCCGGTAGTTGTAGTTGTGCCAGCCGAGGAACCACATGCCGCAAGCGATGCTGTCATGGATGCTGCCACCATAACTGCGATCAGTTTCTTTTTCATAATGAATTTTTCCTCCTCGTCATTAGTTCATGACAAATTATATTTCATATAACGATATTATATGTTTTTAGCAATAGGTCTGCAAGCATCACTTTACATATTGCAGGATAAACTCAATGAGTGCCGGTATATTAAAGCCGCCATCCATCATCTGTCCGAGCGCGCTGTTGATAATCGAGACGGCAATCAGCAGAAATCCTGCGGCAATCATAAGAAGCATGAACGTAACCAAGGCAATGATGGTCGTACGGATCGCTCTCTTATTGTCTCCCCCATAGACTGCTGTGGTCGCCATATAATTAAATACAATGCCAAGCGGAAGTGCAAGGATCTCCGCAACAATCGCAAGAAACCAAAGTCCCATCAGCATGCAGAGCACCGAAAAAACATGCACGCAGTCGATAAAAATCCCCGACACCCAAAATACGGAAAGGATATCCCGGATGCCTACATTTCGTCCTGCTCCTGAGACAATCGCAACCAGAAACGGATAGATCATCATATATATGGTATACAGCACAGCCGCCTGCAGACCTGACGCAATACCTCCGGAAAGCAGTCCTCCGGCTAAAAAAGCCGCCACTCCTGTCATAAAAAAGGTCCACGCTGCACGATGATCCGGATCTGTAAGCTGTGCGGAAAGTGTTGCCTGCGGATCCGCAAAAAAAGCTGTAAAGATCATGCGTATACTACGGAAATACCCTGTCGTATACACAGGTCTTCTCTTATCTGTCTCCCGCGCCTGCTCCAGGATTTTTTCATATACGCTCTTTTCTGCCATAGTTTTGATATCTTGAGCCCCTGCTTCTGAGGACTTTTCTTCTTTTTCGTCTTCTTTTTCGTCTACCTTTTTGTCTGTCGTAGGATGATCAAGCACCTGCGTACTCACAGCATCAGATCCCCTGGGCGCTGCTGCTCCATTCATCTCCTTATCTTTCAGTGGCAAAGGTAACGGCTCTGGTTTTGCAGCTGCATCCATCGTAGTCTCCTGAAATGGCATGGATAGCGATTCCGACGGCTCTGCTGCACCCGCTGCTTCCTCAGGTGGCATTGGCATCGGTTCCGGAGCTGTCTCATCGTTCCTGTAGGATGGAAGATCTATGAGCTTGGGTATTGTTACCTTCTGAACGGTAAGCTCCATGACATCACTGCTGTTCTTTTTATATTCTTTATCCTTAAGCTTCTGAAGCTTTTTTTCAAGCTTCCGTATTTTCTTTTCCCTCTTACTGAGCTTTTCCATGTTCCTTTATCACTCTGCTTCCTATGAGTTATCCACATTCAGATCCTTGATTTTATCAGAAAAACTGAATTTTTCAGAGGATTTTCTCAACTTATCCACATTCTTGTCCACATTATGTGCACTATTCCACATGTTTATGCACTTATCTTAGCATACCCCCTGTGATTTCTCAATCTTTCCGGCATGACGTAAAAAAGAGTATAAAAAAAGAGGACCCCATATGATGGAATCCTCTTTATACAACTTAATTTGCAGCCGCTGTAGTTTCAGCAGCAGCTGTGGTTTCGCCGATGTTGGCGGTTTCAACCGCTGCGCTGCTTGTCCCCACAGCTATATTCTCTGCGGCACTGCTCTCTGATGCTGCGGCAGCTTCTGTTTCTGCGGCTGCCTCTGTCGCTGAAGCCGCTGCATCTGTTTCTGCCGCAGCTTCATCCTGCACCGTAACCTTGACCTGACCCTCGAGATACTCCAGGACCGCATTATTCACAACTTCATTTTTAACGGTCTCTCCACCATACTGCTCGATCAGCTTGATACGGTTATAGGTGGTTCCTGACATTGTGGTCATATCATCCGCCAGCTTGTCAATCAGCGCATCCGTTGCTTCAATGCCCTGATCCTTGGCAATCTGCTTGAGGATGAAGTACTGCTTTGCGTACTGCTCGCCCTCGGATTCCATCTCCTTCTTGAAGTCATCTAAGCTTATGCCGTACTGATTATACTGATTAAGATAATCTGCAAGTCCCACACCATACTGCTTTGCCTGCTGGACATTACTATAGATCATAAAGTCGATGCCATACTGCTTCATCTCATCTGAGAGAGTGATATCAGACTGATCCACCAGTTGCTGCAGGGCTTCCTGCTGGATATAGCTGTGATACTGGTAATCATAGTTTGCCTCCAGCATTTCTTTTATCTGCTGGCGGAATTCATCCGCTGTCTGAGCCGTCGTCTGATCATAGCTCTTAACCCACTCATCGGTAAGCTCTGTGGGTACTCTCTTGATGGTATTTACAGTAACCGCAAACTGTGCAGCCTTTCCTGCAAGATCCGCCTGTTGATAATCCGCCGGAAATGTCACATTCACCGTAACCTTATCGCCAGCCTTAGCTCCAACCAGCTGATCCTCAAATCCAGGGATGAATTTTCCGGAACCAAGCTTAAGATCATATCCCTTGGAGGAGCCTCCATCAAAGGCTTCTCCATTGATCGTACCCTCATAGTCAATATTGACGGTATCTCCTTCCTCTGCCGGACCATCGACTTCCATCAGGTGCTGCGGAAGGATGTACTGAATCTGCTGATTCACCATTTCATCATCTACCACGGTTTCCGGTGCCGTTGTAACCTCAATTGTACTGAAATCCGGCATCGTAATGGTACCCATCTTGGAAAGTGCCGGTGCTTTTGGCTTTTCCGTAGCTTCCATCTTTTTCACTTCCGGATTGTCCTCGGATATTTCCGATGAGGTTGCTACATCATCTGCTGTAGCAGTGTCTGCCGCCTGTATGGTTTTAGCCGCATCCGGAGTGGATTTTCCACAGCCCGCTGCCGCAATCACCATGGAAACTGCTGCTGCAGCAATGAGTATTGTTCTTTTTTTCATTTTTATGATCTCCTGTTATATTTTCCTGCGCTGTCGATATACATTTTACGATATACGAAGCTCTCGCAGATGTACCCGCATAAACCCTATTACTGTACGAGCGCTGTCAGCAATTGTCAATCCCTTTACCGGTTAAACGCCCGGAAGGCACGGTATGTATAATAGACATCCAGCTTGGAGGTAATCTCAAAGGGCGCATGCATGGCAAGCACCGGAACTCCCAGATCCACCGTATCCACATTCATATCCGCAATAAACATGGCGATGGTTCCGCCGCCGCCTGCATCTACCTTTCCAAGCTCTCCGATCTGCCACATGACATCCTCATCCTCCAGGCAGCGGATCACGCGGTACATGGTTTCCGCAGAAGCATCATTGGAGCCGGATTTTCCACGCGCACCGGTATACTTGGTAAGTACCGGTCCCTTATTGAGGTAGCATGAGTTTTGCGCCTCAAACACATCGGCAAAGGTCGGATCATATGCAGCATTGACATCTGCAGACAGGCACATGGATTTCCGAAGCACATCCCGTACACGTTCCCCTTCGCACTCAACAAGATCCTCCATATAATGAAGGAGCATATCCGAAGCCATACCAGTGGCGCCCTGCGAGCCGGTTTCCTCCTTGTCCGTCAGCAAGGTGACGGTTGTGAATGCAGGCTTCTCCGCTGAAAGCTCAGCCATCAGCGCTGTATACGCGCATACCTTGTCATCCTGTCCGTATGCACCCACCATGGAGCGGTCCAGACCAACATCGACTGCCTTCTGTGCCGGTACCAGCGTAAGCTCCGCTCTTAGGAAATCCTCCTCTGTCATGCCAAAGCGCTCATTCAGGATGGAGAGCACCTTCAGCTTAAAAGCAGCCTTTACCTTATCATCCTGAATCGGTGTGGAGCCTACAAGGATGTTGAGCTCCTCGCCACGCAGTCCCTCAGCAAGCGTACGCTGATTCTGCTTTGCTGCAAGATGCGGCAAAAGATCCGTTACCACAAACACCGGATCATCCTTTTCCTCTCCGATATGAAGATCTACAGCACTGCCATCCTTAAGCATCACTCTTCCGTGCAGGGCAAGCGGCGTGGTCCCCCACTGATATTTCCGGATACCGCCATAATAATGCGTTTTGAAGTATGCAAGCTCATCCTTCTCATATAGAGGATTTGGCTTTAAATCCAGTCTCGGAGAATCAATATGCGCAATATTAAAGTGCACACCCTGATCCAGCGGATTTTGTCCAAAGGTCGTAAGGATCAGGTTTTTGCCGCGGTTATTGTAGTATACCTTATCTCCGGGTACGTATTTCCTGCCCCTTTCAAAAGGTACATATCCGGCATCCTCCGCAAGACCGATGGTATATTTGACGCACTCCCTCTCAATCTTGGAGTGGTTCAGAAATTTCTTATATCCCTCGCAGAACTCTTCCGCTTTTTCAATAGCCTCCGGACGTTCCATACCGATATTTTTTATTGTATAGCAGAGCTTTTCTTCCAGCTTCTGACCATCTGTTTTTGACATAATGATTTTCCTTTCTTTCACGCAGCTCTAAAACACCGCAAAATTTTATAAGCACCATAGTATCGGTCTACTGTGACCAATCTGTGAAAAATGTTATGCCGATTCTATCTATACAGAATCAATGCACTATGCCCATTTCACTTAGAGGCCAGTACTTCACATAAACCTTGGCGATCATCCGGTCGCGCTTCACAAAATTATTGCTGCCCCAGTATCTTGCGTCCATCGAATTATTACGATTGTCGCCCAGCATGTAGTAGCAGCCCTCCGGCACGGTAACATCCACCTCCGGGAACTGATTTCCATCACAAATCATCGGCTCCGGCAGATATACCTCTTCCTTAGCTTCTCCATTGACATACAGGGTACCGACCGGGACCTTACCTGTGGATGATTTAACCGGAAGCTTGGAGATCTCGGAAGCATCCACCTCTCCGGTTTTTTTGATTTCAATATGATCCCCCGGCATGCCAATCACACGCTTTACATAATAAATCACGCGGTTCTTGCTGTCTGCCTGTCCGCAGTTGGGACATACGCCGGCATCCGTCTCCCGGTACTCTGCACCGCAGTTCCGGCAGGTATAGCCGTAAATAAAAATTGCCACATCATCTCTCGCAACATCCCCAAAGGTATACTTCAGTCTCGAACCAAATACCCGGGAGCCAGCCATGATGGTGTTTTCCATTGAGCCTGTCGGTACAGTGGAATTGGCGATAACAAAGTTATTAAGCAGAAATGCCGCTACCGCTGCAAACACAAGGATCTTGATCCACTCGATAATTTCACTTAGCACACCTGGCTTTTTTTCTTCCGGTTCCTTCTGATCCCTGCTGTGTCCGGCATGCTTATGATGTTTTTCCTGTTTTGCCTCAGATTTTATTTCGGTTTTTATGTCAGACTGTACCTCAGGATTTCCCTCTGATTCTATGTCCTGCGGCTCATCCTGCAGCTTGGTCGTATACTTATCCTGATCCTTATCCTGATCCTTATCTTTATCCTTCTTGGGATCCGGAAGCTCCGTTACCTTATGATCTACAATCTCTATAAATGGATTATTTTTATTGTTTTCCATGGCTCTCACTGTTCTTTCCTGTTGTTCATCGTTGTGTGCTCCTCCAGAAGCTCCTCATAAAGCCTTTTCAGCCTCCATTCGCGATTTGTTTCCGTTTCCACACATTTTAAATTTACTGTAACCCCATTTCTGCGCAGTGCTCCAAGGAACTGCCGCATTTCCTCTCCGGTAAAGCCGCTCATCCGCATCATCTCGGCATCCTCCGGCAGCTCCCGGACTTCCTCCTCCGGTATCTCCTCAAGACGGATCCTCTGCAGTATTGCAACTGACCGCACCGTACGAAGCTTCGCTCTATCTTTCTGATTTATATATAGAAGTTTTTTCATGTCGTTCCTCCACGATTTATGTATTATACCTTATGCATTCTCGCCATGCAAAGAATTTTACCTATTGTGATTCTTGTAATTCCTGTCCCTGATGCTAAAATTATTTTAATAAACATATATTTTATGGAGGTCATTATGGAAAAGAGAGTCTGGCGTGCGCCTGCTGCCAATGGTGTCGGTACAATCTACTGTGTGCTGCTTCGGGATGAGACAACTGCGCCTCGTGCCATCATCAACCTTGTCCATGGGATGCAAAGCCATCTCGGTCGATATGATGCACTCTCGGAGGAGCTTGCCAGAAAGGGCTTTATCGTCATCCGACAGGATCTGCAGGGACATGGACACAGCGCCAATGTATCCGGTTCCTTTGGCGAGAAGGATGGCTGGCAGGCAATGCTCCATGACCTGCGTCGTATGAACCACCTGGCACAGAAATGGTTTCCGGGACTTCCCATGATCATGTTCGGTCACTCTATGGGATCGTTTCTTGCAAGAGATTTTGCTTCCAGATATCCTAAAGAGCTGGATGGTCTGATTCTGTCCGGAACTGCCGGTGTAAGCTATAAAACCCGTATTGCTTACTCTTATATCGCTACGCAATATAAAATCCACGGCAGCATGTATGACGGACATAAATACACTAACAAGATGGCAGAAATATTTTTAAAGGATATCTCCAATCCGGTCAATAGCTATGCCTGGTGCTCTACGGACGAGGAAACCTGCCGGATGCATGAGCACGACCCCTTAGCCTGCCATCTTACACTTGGTGCATGCTTTGATGTTCTGAAGGGACTTCTTGGAATTTCCGGGAGCAGTTGGGCAAAAAAGGTTCCCGACATTCCCATCTACATTTTCAGCGGCGGAGCCGATCCTGTCGGGGACTATGGCATCGGTCCTGCCCAGGTCTATGCCTGGCTTAAGGGCACCGGTCACGGGGATGTGAGTCTCAGGATCTATCCGGGGAAACGTCATGAGATGCTGATGGAAACCAACCGGGAGGAAGTGAAACAAGCTCTTTTATCCTGGATTGATGCACATTTTTAAGCTTCAGCATATATAATATTTCAATGAATATTTCCTAAACTCTCTTGTTTCCGGGATGAGAATCGTTTATATTGTTGATACCTGAGAGAACACAGTTTCGTTGATCCTTCCCCGGAGAGCCGCGGAAGGGTTTATATAGAAAGGAATGATGCCAATGGTTTTATCCGATGATGCAATACAATTTGCGGAACAGTTTTCTGATATCACGAGTAATCCAAATTACCGGATGTTAAAAGCTGTTCCGAGACATGGAAGCACCAACACCTATGATCACAGTGTCAGAGTGGCAGAAATGGCTTATCACATGGCTCCGAAGTTCGGTGTGGACTCCGTCAGCGCTGCGAGAGTCGGTCTGCTGCACGATTTCTGTCTTGTAGATTACCGTAAGGGAGATCCGGTGGGGCACAATGGCCGCATGTACTGCTTCTATCATCCGGAGGATGCTGTGGAAAATTCCGAGAAGGAAGGCTACAAGCTCTCCGAGAAGGAAAAGAAAGCCATCCGCAGTCATATGTTTCCGCTGGCTACTTCCGTGCCAACCTCAAGACTCGCTTATATCCTGACACTGTCCGATAAGATTGTTGCGACACAGGAATCCTTTGCCAATGCCGTGGAAAGCTATATGAGATTCAAGATGCTTCTGAATGCTAAAAGGTTAAAAGCGGTACGCGTTCTCCACAGGGATCATTCAGATGAACTATGGACAAGATGAAATTAATTAATCCACAGGAAACCATCCGTATCATTCAGCAAAATGAATTCCGCTTTCAGAAGCGCTTCGGTCAGAACTTTCTGATTGATGCCAATGTGCTGAACCGGATCATTACAAGCTCGGAAATTACAAAGGAGGATTGTGTCCTCGAGATCGGTCCCGGCATCGGTACCATGACACAGGCTCTGGCAGAGGCTGCCGGTCACGTGGTAACGGTCGAGATCGATGATAACCTGATTCCAATTCTTACATCTACACTGAAGGATTATGAAAATGTTACCATCCTGCATAATGACGTATTGAAGCTGGATCTCAATGAGGTCATTGATACCTATAATGCAGGGAAACCTGTCAAGGTCGTAGCCAATCTGCCTTACTACATCACAACGCCGATCATTATGGGGCTGTTTGAAAGTCTCGCTCCCATCTTATCCATTACCGTTATGGTACAGAAGGAGGTTGCAGACCGGATGAAGGCAGGACCGGGAAGCAAGGACTATGGAGCGCTTTCCCTCGCGGTGCAGTATTATGCCGAGCCGGAAATCGTACAGCAGGTTCCGCCAAACTGTTTTATCCCGCGGCCAAATGTCGGCTCTGCCGTCATTCGCCTGAAGCGCTACCCGGAGCCACCGGTTAACGTGCAGGATGAGAAGTTTATGTTTCAGCTGATCCGCGCAGCCTTTGGTCAGCGTCGGAAGACTCTTTTGAACTCGCTCTCTCATGGTGCGGGACTCCAAAAGGATGTAATTTTGCAGGCTCTTGATAAGATGAGTCTCCCGGCAACAGTCCGCGGAGAAGCACTGACACTGGAGCAGTTTGCCAGGTTGAGTGACCTGCTGCAGCCGTAGGATACGCGCGATCTACTGCCTGGAAACAAACAGTTGCTGTTTCACAACATGGAACCTGGCTTTTAATCTGTACTTGTGTTAGGGCTTATAGCTTTATTGCTTGCAGCTCATAAAAAACGGATCGGAATTGATCTCCGACCCGTTTTTTTATGCCATATTTCCGTAAGCTTCCATCAGTTTTTGACCGGAACCGAAGCCACAAAATGATATCCCTGGTCTTTAAAATAATTCTCTCCGTCTTCTCTCCCCATCAACTGCTCTGTTCCGTCGCCGGGGTTATAAAGCCGTATATTGAACTGATCATAGCCCGTGACAAGCTGATAGCTCTCTCCGCTGTAGGCCACAACCGGTATTCCTTTCCCGACAAAATACAGCACACTGTTAAGATCCAGACCGGAAGCATTGACCATGATCATATCCTCATACAGATTAAGCCCGGTAAGCTCCGGCAGCTTCTCTATGAGCTCCTGTGCCTTAGATGCCGGGTCCTTGATATGCACAATTGTTTCCTTATCATCCCGGTTCCATATCATGTGCTGATTCTGATCCGTCACATAGCCCTGATCCTCATAGATAAGATTCCATGCTTCTCTTAAGGATTGTGTTCTGCCGCGGAAATGTCCCATAGACCATGCATAAAAGAGCTGTCCACTGCTCTTTGTATCTGCAGTAAACTCAATAGAGGAAGTCTTTTCCACAGATAGATGCTCTGGCGTATGGAGTGAAACGCTCCTTTTCCCAAGATTTTTAACCTTAAGCAGATAGATTTTCTGCTTTACACCGGAATTTTCACTTTCCACAGAAGCTTTTGTCGTATCCGCTCCCTCCAGATTGGAAATGATTGAGTCTTCTCCTTGCTTTGACAGATCTCCGGCATTTAGCTTATCAAAATGGATCCGTCCGCCGCCTACCTCAATATTGGCAAAGACCAGACCCTCCTTATGATAATCCGTCTTTATGTTCTGTTCGGCATCCTCAATACAGATTCTGGAGACCGGAACCTCCTGCATTGTGGTGTACGTATCCTGCACGGAAGCCTCTGTCAGACCATAAACCAGATCCTCACCTATAAAACCAAGGATCCTTACATTATCTCCATCCGGAGAAATTGTAAAGCTGTTGTCAGAATCCAGATCCATAAACATGAGCTTACTACTGTGATACCGGTCAGACGCCGCCGGATCCTGCCATGCAATATATCTGCCGGACTCCGAGCTTGCAAATTCGGACTGCTCAAGTCCCTCCGCAATGGTGACTACCTCCATGCTGTTGATATCAACACCATAGATACTTCCCTCATAATAGAGGTACAGCATTCCTCCGCTGCTGATATATGAGAGTTGCTCAACATTCCACGCAATCTGTTCATAGTTTTCCGGGATTCGGATAAAGAAGTTTTCTGTAACGGTATCCTCTGAATTATCATAGGTGTAATATACAATTCCGTTATAACCCTCATGCTTTCCACGATTGATATAGCCATAAACAAGGAAATTTACATCACCGTTATTTTGCACAGATAAAACCCTGATTTTGTGTGCCCGGTAATCAGATCTCAGACTATCGTTCTCCCCCCGATAGGTAAAAATCTGTGTAAGCTCTCCGTGATCCGAGGCATCGTATCTCCAAAGTGCATCTCCTGTAGTAAATGCAGTAAACTGCCCGGAATCCGAAGCCTGGGTTTGGATCGCTTCCTCGCTTCCTATGCCGATCGCTATACTGTTATCCTTAAACCGATCGCCGGATCCATCAAAAAGCTCCTCTGTCCTCCGGTCAAAATTCATCATAAAGATTCTCTGGGGATCATATCGCAGCAGATAATTATCTTCATTTCTGAATTTCGTTACCGTTCCCTGGTCTGATGTGCACTCTGACTCATATACGATCTGGATTTCTCCCATAACTCCGGACATCTCCTTGACGGTCAGGTAAAAATCTCCGTCAGGCTTCATGCCTGTATTTCCCCAAGTAATCTGGTCAAAGCTCGAGTGAATCGTCACATGTCCGAGATCCGTTTGATCCACGGTATCATTGCTTTCCATATACTGTGTGAGCTCTCTCGCCGCAGTCTTATCAAAGGATTTCTCGGTAAAAGACCTCGCAAGCGAAATCATATCCGCCGCATAATTTTGATCTGTCCACAAGATCCGCGTATAAAAGTTAAGCGTATCCTCGCCAGTATCCACCGTAAGCTTTAAAAGATACTCCTGGTCCTTTGCAATCAGGTTCTGAATCGGCACAGTAAATGATGTTTTACCATCGCTGGTGCCTAGATCTGTCACCGTGCCGTTTTCTATCAGATGGCTGAGATCCAGTGAACGTATCTCATACTGTACCGTCTGAATGCTGCTGTCATAGTCCTGCATGACCAGTGCAAGCTTACGATCCTCCGGAAGTACCGTGATAGAGTCCCTCGCCGCCTGATTTCCCATATCCTGCAGATACGCATGCATCGGATTGATCAGTAAATCCTGCTCCTTTACAAACATCACCGGCAGCTTGGGATCCCCCATTGTAGAGTACACGGTATTGGATCGTTCCATCGAGCGGAAAGAGAATATAAAATAAACAATGAGAGCGGCGAGAAAGATGCCGCTCATAAAAAGAATCCTGTAAATACGTTTTTTCGTCTGTTTTTTCACTGCTGCTGTTTCTCCCGATATCCAAGTGCCTGCTCAAGCGCAAGCTTCTCCTCCGCACCGAGCTCAACCTCCGTGGTTCCGGCATCTACATCCTTGATGTACAGGAAACAGCCTTCCTTGGAATACACGGAATTTAACACAAAGCCAGTATTGGTATAGTCCAGCATAGCCATTGCGAATGACAAATTACCGCCGATTCCCCCAAAGGCATTATATTTGATCATGCCAAATTTCTGAAAGGACGCACGGATATTCCGGTTCAGGATACGAAGCATTTCCTTGTTTTTCTGGTCCTCATCCTCAAGATTTTCCACATGCTTCTGCAGTGCCACGAAATAATCCTCAAGAGATTCCGCATCCTTTCCCCGCATAAAAAACTCATACTGCTTTCTGAGCCTCTTATATTTTGCATTTGCCCGGATGGCAAGAATCAGTGAAATAAATGCCAGTAGCAAGGCTGCCCCAGTCGCCGCCAGCATGATATACTCTCTATTTATCATCATAATCACTCCAGGACTCCGGATTTCAGGAGCCGGAAGCCGAATTTAATATGGTAAAAATCCGGTCCAGATCCTCCGGTGTGTAATATTCAATCTCAAGCCTTCCCTTATGGGTATCCTTAGGCACAATCGAGACCTTTGTGCCAAGACTTGATTTCATTTTTCTCTCCAGATCCTTGTATATCGCCTTGAGCTGCTTCATTTCCTCTGCTTCCGGAGATGCCTTCTTTTCCTTTTTTTCCTTTGCAAGCTTATCCAGCTTTACCAGATTTTCAATCTCACGGACACTGAGATTTTCTTCCTCGCACTTCCTCGCTATCCGGATCCGAAGCTCGGAATCCTCAATGCCAAGCAGCGCCCGCGCATGTCCCTGCGTGATTTTCCCCTCACGCAGCATCTCCAGAATCTCCGGCTCCAGCTTCAGAAGTCTCAGGCTGTTGGTAATGGTCGAACGTTTCCTTGCGACCTTTTCCGCAACCTCCTCCTGTGTCAGACCATATTCTGTAATGAGGCTTTGATATGCGAGTGCTTCCTCCACCGCATTGAGATCCTCTCTCTGAATGTTCTCGATAATGGAAATCTCACGGCTGGTTCTTTCATCCATCTCCCGGATAATAACCGGAACTTCCTTAAGTCCTGCCATACGTGCAGCTCTCCAGCGGCGCTCTCCTGCAATAATTTCATAGAGCGGTCCCTGCTTCTTTACAATCAAAGGCTGAATAACACCATATGCACGGATGGAGGCAGCAAGCTCCTCCAGGTCATCCTCATCAAAGGATTTCCGTGGTTGATTTTCATTGGGCTGGATCAGACTTAGCTTCAGCATGACCTGTCCCTCGCCCTCTGCCACATTTTTTCCTTTCTGTTCCTCCGTCTCCGGAGCTCTGAGCCTGACCTCATTACCTTCTCCAAGCTCCTCTTTCCGCTTTTCGGCTACGGTCTTATAATGTGTCCTTGGTTTTGTCTCCTCCGTAGATGCAGAAGCCGGGCCAAAGATACTGCTCACACCCTTTCCAAGTCTTGATTTAGCCATTCAGTTCATCCCCCTTGCTCATAACCTCAGCTGCAAGTCTCCGATAGCTTTCCGCACCGCTTGACGAGGACTCATATATGGTAATCGGCTCCCCGTGACTGGGAGCTTCCGCAAGCCGTACATTCCGTGGAATGATCGTATCATAGATATTGCCCTTGAAATTCTGACGCACTGCATCTACAACGTCCTGTGACAGCCGGTTTCTGCTGTCATACATGGTAAAGACAATACCTTCCAGCTTCAGATCCGGATTCAGCTGCTGCTGTACAATATGAATGCTTTCCATTACCTGCTTCAGACCCTCAAGTGCATAATACTCACACTGAATTGGTATGATTACCGTATCTGCGGCGGTAAGTGCATTGACAGTAATCGTTCCGAGACTTGGAGGACAGTCGATCAAAATATAATTATATTGCTCCTTATATGGTCTCAGAATATCCTTCAGTACATAGTTCTTACGATCTACATCCACAAATTCCACATCTGTTGCTGCGAGGTCCATGTCTGCAGGAATCAGATCCATATTTTCAATAACATCCTCAAGTATCGTTTCAGACAGATCACAGTCTCCGGTAAGCGCATTATAAATACTATGCTCTACCTCGCTCATATCAACACCAAATCCACTTGTCGCGTTTCCCTGAGGGTCAAAATCCAGCAAAAGCACCTTTTGATTTGCTTCAGCCAGAGTTGCCGCAAGATTAATTGCTGTCGTTGTCTTACCAACGCCGCCTTTCTGATTTGTAATTGCAATGATACGTCCCATGATCACCTCTGAACTTTTCTGTTCTCTATTTTCCAATACAAAAAATGTTTCACGTGGAACATTTTACTCTAAGTACATAGAGGTGTCAAACCTGACAAAATGTTTCACGTGAAACCTTATTCTGATATATCATGATCTTTATATAGATCCTGATATATCAGCATAATGCTCCTTAACGCGGCAGCATTATTTTGTTTAATTTCTTTAATTTTACTATTAGCGTCTTACTGTTAGATTAATTTCCTTAGTTCTTAGCTTCTGCTCTCCTATTACCAAACACTCTCTCGATCGGCACCTGTGCAATAATAACCGCAATAAAGACCAGTACACATCCGAGCAGCTCCTTGGGGCTCAGCCTCTGTCCGAGGAGCATCCAACCGGATAAGGCGGAAAAAACCGATTCCAGACTCATAAGTAAGGAGGCGACCGTTGGATCTGTATATTTCTGTGCCACAACCTGCAATGTGTAACCAACCGCGCTGGAAAAAATACCGGCATAAAGGATCGGTACGGCAGCGGCCGCCAGTGCCGAAAGATCCGGTGTCTCAAATACGAGCATCCCGATCAGTCCCACTACTGCAGCACCAAAAAACTGAATGTTGGAAAGCTCAACCGGATTTACCCTGGCAGAATAATAATCCACACTCATAATCTGCAGTGAAAACAGAAACGCACATAGAATTACCAGTGCATCTCCGGTTTCAATATGCAGAGATTCATTCATGGAAATCAGGTACAAACCGACGATTCCCAGAATCGCACAGAACCAGATTTTCTTCTGCGGGCGCTTGCCCAGAAACATACCGAGGATTGGTACCAGGATCACATAGAGTGCGGTAATAAATCCTGCCTTTCCAACCGTAGTATATTTAATGCCGGTCTGTTGTGCAATAGACGCAACTCCCAGCAGTATACCGCAGAGCAGTCCGCCAGTCAGGAGCTTCCATTTCTCACTCTTTTTCCTTTTTCCCCTTGTTTCTTGTGTTCTTTGTATTTTTTGTATAACTCGATCGCTTTGTGTACTTGGCTCTTTTTCTGTCCCGGGCCTCCTCTGTATTTGTCCTGTTTCCTGATTACCTGCCGTCTCCTTACCTTTCTGTTCCGGATCTGCGCTACTCTCCTCTCCCATGACAGGAGGCTGATACAGTCTTCTACTGAACATGGAAACCGGAATCAGGAGAATTGCTGCAATCAGGAAGCGGGAAAATACAAAGGTCCACGGTCCCACATATTTCATGCCAACGCTCTGCGCAACAAATGCGATGCCCCAGATAAAGGCAGTAAGAAGCAGGAGGAGGCTGCTGATGATTTCGAGATGTTTTTTCATATATAAAGTATGATTGACTTCCTATAATGGTGTCTTGGATGGCATGCCGCTCTTTCTCGGATATTTGCGTGGTGTTTCCTTTGCCTTACGAATGACAATGAGTGAACGCGCAATATCTGAGTCTGGAAGCATATAGCAGATTCTTGCCTCCTGCTTCCCTCCGAGGAGTCCTATGGCATGAGCTGCCTTTTCTGTCTCCTCGGAAATTTCTCCTGATTTATAGGCAATAAAATATCCGTTTTTTCTTACAAAAGGCAGATCATACTCTGACAGAGTCGCAAGATTTGCAACAGCGCGTGAAACTGCAAAATCAAATTTTTCACGATAGGCAGGATTCTGTCCGAGATCCTCTGCTCTTCCATGCACAGTCTCCACCCCGGTAAGTTCCAGCGCACGGATCACATGATCAAGAAAGGTGATTCTTTTATTGAGCGAATCTGTCAGCACGACATGCAGCCCCGGAAAAACGATTTTTAAGACAAGACCCGGAAATCCTGCTCCGGTTCCGACGTCAATCATTGTCTTATCCTTAAAAAAAGTACTGATATCAGATGTTTCACGTGAAACATTGGAAGTGATTGCATTCACTGCCTTTACAATTGCCATGCTGTCAATAAAATGCTTCTTAACGACATCCTGCTCTTCTGTGATCGCTGTGAGATTCATGACCTTATTGGTTTCTACCAGCATTTGATAGTAGGTAAAAAGCTGTTGTATCGTTGCATCCTCTAGAGAAATATCCAGTTTCTCTGCCTCCTCCCGGAGACTTGTATAAAATGTATCTGTCATGCCTTGTTCCTTTTGAACTGTTCCATATATACCATGAGGACACTGATGTCTGCTGGACTGACACCACTGATGCGGGATGCCATGCCAATGTTTTCCGGACGGATCCGGCTTAGTTTCTGCCGGGCCTCCAGCCGCAGGTTGCCGATGGCATGATAATCAATGTCCTCCGGAATCCTCTTTGCTTCAATTTTTTTAAAGGCTTCGACCTGCTGCATCTGTCTCCGGATATAGCCCTCATACTTGATTTCAATTCCGACCTCCTCTCCTACTCCATAGGGAAGGCTCGGACGTTCCGGATCAATCTCCTGAAGCATCTCATACGTAAGCTCCGGGCGCTTACATAAATCCGCAAGCGAAACGCCGCTCGTGAGCTCCGCGGATCCATGCTCCCGCAGGAACTTATTTACGGTTTCATTGGCACCCGCATAGGTGTCTCTTAATCGCTTCTCCTCAGCTTCGATCAGCTGCTTCTTTCTAAGCGTACGCTGATACTCCTCATCAGAAACAAGTCCGATCTCATGCCCGATTTCCCGTAGTCTCAGATCCGCATTGTCCTGTCTCAAAAGGAGGCGGTACTCCGCACGGCTGGTCATCATCCGGTAGGGTTCATGGTTCTCCTTCGTAACAAGATCGTCAATCAGCACTCCGATATATGCCTGTGAACGATCTAACACAATCGGAGATTTGCCCTGGCATTTCCTTGCCGCATTGACACCTGCCATAAAGCCCTGAACTGCAGCCTCCTCATAGCCGCTGGAGCCATTGAACTGTCCTCCGGCAAAAAGACCGCTGATATTCATAAATTCCAGACTGCTCTTAAGCTGCAGTGCATCAATGCAGTCATACTCGATCGCATATGCATTTCTCACAATATGCACATGCTCAAATCCCTTCATCGAGTGATACATCTTATACTGGACATCCTCCGGCATGGAGCTGGACATTCCGGAGAGGTACATCTCGTTGGTATAGAGTCCCTCCGGCTCAATAAAAATCTGGTGACGGGTTTTCTCCGGAAATTTCATCACCTTATCCTCAATGGAAGGACAGTATCTCGGACCTACCCCCTCAATGGAACCGTTATACATCGGGGAACGGTCAATATTGTCCCGGATGATCTCATGCGTCTTTTCATTGGTATAGACAAGCCAGCAGTCCACCTGCTCCTTCTGTATAGATGACGCATCCGTGGAAAAGGAAAATGGAACGATCGGTACGTCACCCTTCTGAACTTCAAACTGACTGAAGTCCAGTGAGCGTTTATCCACACGTGCCGGTGTACCGGTTTTAAAGCGGAACATCCGTATTCCATTTTTCTTAAGGCTATCGGTCAGATGTGTCGCACTGCGAAGTCCGTTGGGACCGGTGTATTCAATCAGATCTCCCGTAAGGCATCTTGCATTTAAATACACTCCCGTGCAAAGCACTACGGTTCTGGCATGATACACTGCGCCCGAGGTAGTCTTTATACCCAGCACGCGTCGTTTGCCATTTCCAAGCTCCTCTGTCACAAGCTCGGAGACCTCTGCCTGACGAATCTTAAGATGCTCCTGGTTTTCCATCGTCCTACGCATCTCTCTGGTATACGCCTGCTTGTCCGCCTGCGCGCGCAGAGAGTGCACTGCCGGGCCCTTGGATTTATTGAGCATCTT
Source organism: Oribacterium sp. HCP28S3_H8 (assembly GCF_052064775.1). NCBI lineage: Bacteria > Bacillati > Bacillota > Clostridia > Lachnospirales > Lachnospiraceae > Oribacterium > Oribacterium sp. HCP28S3_H8. The sequence continues at coordinate 188,642 of NZ_JBQHUZ010000006.1, forward strand.
GGACTGGATAAACGTCTTATCAATATTTTTGCCCATCTCTCCGCCCAGCGCGTCCAGCTCCCGTACCAGATGTCCCTTGGAGGTTCCGCCGATATTGGGGTTGCACGGCATCAACGCAATACTGTCAACACTCACCGTAAACACAATGGTTTCAAGACCAAGCCTTGCACATGCAAGTGCCGCCTCGCAGCCGGCATGTCCGGCACCGACAACCACCACATCATAGCTCTCTTCTACTACATCTCCCATTCTCTACTCCTGTATATTTACTTCCCCATGCAGAATTTCGCAAAGATCTCATTCACAAGATCCTCAGAGACCTCCTCTCCAAGGATATATCCCAGCTCTGCATAGGCACGCATCAGATCAATCGTATAGAAATCCTCCGGCATCTGTGCCTCCATGGATTTCTGAACCTCTCTAAGTGCAGCACTTGCATTTTGAAGCAGCGCCTTATGTCTTGCACTGGTAATCACAACCTGATCGTTAAAATTAATCTCATTATGATAAAACATGCTGCGGATCAGGTTTTCCAGCGCATCAATACCATCCCGTGCTCTTGCGGAAATCGAGAGCACCGGGCTTCCGGTCCGATCATGCATTTCCTTTTCCGAAATAACCGTCTTAAGATCCGATTTGTTCATCAGCACAATGCACTTTTTATCCTTGATGGAGTCGATGATTTTATCATCCGACTCATCCAACGGCACAGAAGCATCCACAACATAAAGGATGAGGTTAGCTTCCTCCGCAGCTTTTAGTGCTCTGTCCACACCGATTTTTTCCACCGTATCCTCGGTATTGCGAATGCCGGCAGTATCCACAATTGACAGGCTTACGCCGGAGAGATTGATCTGCTCCTCCAGCGTATCTCTGGTGGTGCCGGCAATATCCGTTACAATCGCGCGGTCTGTCCCCACGAGGACATTGAGAAGCGAGGATTTGCCTGCATTCGGCTTACCCACGATGACCGTACGGATCCCCTCCCGCAGGAGTCTTCCATCATCCGCGGTAGCGATCAGCCTGTCCACACCCGCCTTTACTTCATCCACATCCTGCTTCAGCTTATCATAAAATCCATCCAAGCTGATATGCTCCGGATCATCCAACGCAGCCTCAATGTAGGCATCATCCTCCAGAATCCTCGCACGGTACTTTTTGATTTGATCTGAAACAGCTCCCCGAAGCTGGGATACGGATGCCTTAAGCGCAAGCTCATTCTGTGAGGTGATGATATCTCCTACCGCCTCTGCCTCGGACAGGTCGATCCGGCCATTTAAAAAGGCTCGTTTGGTAAATTCCCCCGGTTCCGCCAGACGTATTCCGTTACGGATGCAGACCTCCAGGATTTTCTGCATCATGAGGACACCGCCATGACAGTCAATCTCTACCGTGTCCTCTCCGGTATACGATTTGGGAGCTCGCATGGTCATTACCAGTACTTCATCCAGTGGATTTTCTCCATCATAGACATATCCATAACGGATTCGATGCGTTTCGGAAATATCAAGAGGCTTTCCGGATCTGGACCGGATAAATTTTGAAGCAAGCGGTATCACCTCCGGACCGCTCATACGGATAATCCCGATCCCGGATTCCACTGCAGCCGTAGCCAAAGCGCAAATGGTATCAGACAGCATATGCACACTCCTTTCCCTGTAAAAACTCAATATATTCTACATGCAATCATATGCATTTGCAAGAAAAAAGCCCCGCCACAAGGCGGAGCTTTCTACCGGGATGATGATTTCCCATCATCTCTTATAATGTATCATGTTCTTATTGATTACTGCTGCATTTCTGATGCCTTGGTTTCATCTACCGGCGCCTTAGACTCAGCATTTACATTTACATCCGTATTTGCATAAGCATTGATCTTACGATCTGCATCATCAGAGGCTTCTATTCTCTGCTTACTGTAGCCCCTGCCGCCTGCACTCTTTTTAAGATAAATAATGACATGGCGGAACGGCTCTTCACCCTCGGATTTTGTAGCTACAAAACGGTCAGACTGCAGTGCAGAGTGAATGATCCTTCTCTCGTAAGGATTCATCGGTTCCAGAGAAACCGCACGTTTTGTCCTCTTGACCTTATACGCAATATTTCTCGCAAGATTACGAAGTGTCTGCTCTCTCCTCTTACGATAATCCTCAGTATCGAGCTTGATGCGGATATAATCATCCTTATGTGCCTTATTGACCACGAGTGCTGTCAAATACTGGATCGCATCCAGTGTCTGACCACGCTTTCCGATCAGGATCCCCATATCAGGACCTTCCATCAGGATAGATAGCTCATTGTTCTCGTAGTTGAACTGTGCTTTGAGATTCACTTCCATCTTCATGCCGCTAAGGACAGCAGAAATATAGTCCTCTGCCGTGCGGATTGCCGCATTTGCTTCCTCTTCACTGACCGGCTTGATCGGATGAACCTTTTTTTCCGGTACCGGAGCTGCCTCCAGCGCCGGGATATTAACCGGATCATATCCGCCACGGGAGAATTTCTTTTCCGGACGACGTCCGTTCCGCTCTCGATCTGAGAAGCTTCCCCTACGGTTATTGCGACGGGGACGCTCCTGATTCCGATCCTCCTGTCCTTTTCCATTGCCGTCCTTCCCGGAAGCCGCTCTCTCACTCTGCGGTTTTGTCTCTGCTGCAGGATCAGCCTTAGCATTAACAGCAGTACATTCCTTGGAAGCTGCATCCGTTTCTCTGGACGCCGGTCTCTCTGCAGCTGCCTTCCCTGCACTTTCTGCTCTTTTTTCCTTTGGCATAGCTGTCTCTGTTACAGATCTTCCGGATGCGATATTTTTAATTTCATTTTCAAGCTTCCTTAAATCCTCGGATTCTGCCTTTACAGATGCCTCGATAATCCAGGGCTTGGCACCGATTCCAAAAATACCATTGGACCCTTGTACGAGTACCTTGTAGTCAAGTCTGTCCGAGGTAGTGCTCAACTGGATCAGGGCTTTGGTAATGGCTTCATCCTTGGTTTTAGCGGATACTCTAATTTTATCCATAGCTCTCCCCCTGAAATTTACTTATTTTTCTTTTCCTGCTTTTCATTGTAAAGCTGAACCATATTTGCCTTGGAAGCAAGGGAACCAGGTTTGGCATTTTTATTATAATATTCTGTCGATTCCTTGGTTCTGGTGCTCTGCTTTGCTATCACTTCCATCCTTTTCTGCTCAGCTGAGGTTTCCTGTGTCTTAAGATCCCGGATTCTCTTTTCCACCGTTTTTTCATTAATTGGCGGCAGTCCCTTCTTGGCGCGCTTGGCATTGGCTCTTGCCATAGACTCCTGCAGGATCTCCTCATTGGATTTCTTGCCAAAATACCAGTTCATGATAAGCTGCTGAATCAGCATAAATACGGAAGATGCAATCCAGTAAAGACCAATACCGGAAGCAAAGGAAAAACAGAACCATACAGACATGAGAGGCATCATGATATTCATGCTCTTCATCATCTGCGCAGACTGATCCTCTGAATTGGCGGCTGCCGGATTAGCCTTCTGCATGATCTGTGTCGACGCGAACTGTGCAAGACCAGCAAGAATCGGAATCAGCCAGTAACGGTTCGGTGTCCATCCAAACGCTGACGGCGCTGTGGAAAGATTGAGTCCAAGGAAGCTGTTAATATGCGCGGACTGAGCAGCTGCCTGGTTAATAGCATCCGCAGCTGCCGGGAAGCTCTCCGGAAGCTTTGCCCACTGGGTAGGATTCAGCTTGTAAAGAAAATCGATAATAAAATTTCCCACCGCGGTTGAATCATATTTTGCAGGATCATCCAGACCCAGGTTATGAAGTCCTGTTAAAAGACCATTCCAGTTGTTATTTTTAGCAAAATCTACCAGCATCTGTGCAGCACCGGATCCGCCGATCGCTGTGGCGACAGACTCATACACGGCTTTAACAGATGGAACATATGCCGGAATATTCATGATAATCCGATAAAGGGCAAAGATGATCGGCATCTGCAGAAGCAGCGGCAGGCAGCCGGACGTCATGGACGTACCATACTTTTCATACACTGCCTTCATTTCCTCCTGCTGCGCTGCCATGGAAGCATTATCCGTTTTATTTTTATATTTTTCCTGGATTGCTTTAATCTCAGGCTGCATCACAGACATCATACGAGATGACTGCTGCTGTTTCACGGAAGAAGGAAAAATTATAATTCTCGTAACTAAAGTAAAGAGAATGATGGCAAGACCAATGTTACCGATGCCCATGTGATCCAGGAAAAGGTAAATCGCATTCATAATATAGCCGAGTATATTTACGATAAAATTCCAGATCGGTCCGAAAATCGGCAAATTGGAAGTGTTTTTGGTGAGAAGTACCAATGATAAGTAATTCAAAATAGACCTCCGCTTTTATGGAACAGGATCATAACCGCCTTTAGAGCATGGATTACATCTTAAAATCCGCCACGCTGCTAACAATGAACCTTTGATACAGCCATACTTTTGAATTGCCTCAACGGCGTATTGAGAGCAAGTAGGTGTATATTTACAGTGACTGGACATATTGGGAGAGATAAATTTCTGATAAAATCGAATCATCAGAATTTCCAGCTTTGCGATCATCTGTCCTCCTTCTATGCAGCATCGGAAAAGTGTAATTTTAAAACTCCATGAACCGAGTTTCTTCTTATTTATATAGACTGCATGTAATCCTGTAAAAGATCAAAATACAGTAATCCGGTACTTTTCCGTCACTTCAAATCTACTACTATATGATGCCTGTTACATAGATTGAGATATGCTTTCTCAATCTGCTGATAAGTTGAGCAGCTCGCTTTTTTACGAACTACGAGAATGATGTCTACCCCACGTTCAATACATTGAATATTTGTCCTGAAAATTTCTCTTAATTTCCTCGCCATAGTATGACGCACGACGGAATTTCCGATTTTTTTTGAACAGGAAATGCCAATGCGGCTGTAATCAAGCCCGTTTTTCCGTACATACATGACAAGCTCTGCGTTTGCAGCAGATACGCCCTGCTGATAAGCCTTCTGAAAATCCGTATTCTTTTTTACTGATGGAAAACGTTTCATATGGCCTCTTTCATCCTTAGACGAAGAAAGACCGCTTTAAAAAAAGCGGTCTTTTCTATCCTTGTCTCCATTAAACAGTTAATGAAGCTCTACCTTTTGCTCTTCTAGCAGCCAGTACTTTTCTTCCGCCTGCAGTTGCCATTCTGGCTCTGAATCCATGAACCTTGGATCTCTGTCTGGTCTTAGGCTGGTAAGTCATTTTTCCCTTATGCATATACTGACACCTCCCTTTTCAATCATTATGTTTTTCAGGACTCTATTCGACTTTCATCTCAAAAGTCCCGAATAAATTCCTAATTTTGGGTAAACATCGTTCATATTATATAGAATGAACCTGTGTGCGTCAACAGAATTTTATACACTTTTTTATACACATTTCCACAGTATAAAAAAGAATCCACATTTTGTGCATAAAATGTGGATAAGTGTATATCTGATTTTTGAAATTTCCCGATTTTGCGCCATTTAAACCAGGAAACAGGTGTTCATACGTCCACTTATCCACATTCCACTTGCTATTCTATCCACCATAGAGTAAAATATCTACAGTTATAAACCTGGGGCAGACGAGCTGGGTTTATATTTTTTCGGAAAAAATCCAGAGGTCAACTCTGCGTGATTTGGAGCAACAATGACAGACTTTGAGACGATAAAAAATAACTGGACCGTGATCCTCAATACCATGAAGGAAGACAACGACATTATGCCGATTTCCTTCCATACCTGGCTGGAGCCTCTGAAACTGTTTGACCTCATCAATGGGGAACTGATCATCATTGTTCCGGAGGAAGGCTATATTAAATATCTGCAGAAAAAATATGCGATTTTTATGAAAGTTGCGGTGGAGGAAGCCACCAATGTTCCTGTCGGGATCCGTTTCATGGTGGAAAAGGATGCATTGGAGCTTAAAAAGAAAACATCCGGAGGAAGCGCATCCAACCAGCCTAAGGATTTCACTCAGACATTAATGGAAGCCAACCTTAACCCAAAGTATACCTTTGATACCTTTGTGGTCGGCTCCTCCAACAATCTGGCGCATGCAGCTTCACTCGCTGTTGCCGAGTCCCCGGGAGAAATCTATAATCCGCTATATATTTATGGAGGTGCGGGACTTGGAAAAACACATTTGATGCATTCCATTGCCCATTTTATATTAAGAAATAACCCGGACGCCAAAATCCGCTATGTAACATCCGAGACCTTTATTAATGAGTTCGTTGATTCGATCCGTAATAAAAACAACCTCTCTCCTGCGGAGTTTCGTGAGAAGTACCGGGAGCTGGATGTACTCCTGATTGATGATATTCAGTTTATTATAGGTAAGGAAGGTACGCAGGAGGAATTTTTCCATACCTTTAATACTCTTTATGAAAACAAAAAGCAGATTGTCATTGCATCTGATAAACCTCCCAGAGACATCGACAACCTGGAAGACAGACTTCGTTCCCGATTTGAAGTAGGACTGATCGTTGACATTCAGATGCCGGACTATGAAACCCGGATGGCGATTCTCAGAAAAAAAGAAGAAATCGACGGACTGAATATTGACAATGAAGTGATAAAATACATTGCAACCAACATCAAGTCCAATGTCCGGGAGCTGGAGGGTGCGCTTACTAAAATTGTAGCGATGTCCCGGCTGGAAAAAAAGCAGGTCACACTGGAGATGGCGGAAAATCTGCTCCGTGACCATATCACTCCGGAGGGACCAAAGGAGGTTACACCGCAGCTGATCATTTCAACGGTCGCAGAGCACTTCGGTCTCACCAACATCGACCTGGCTTCACAGAAAAAAAACAAGGAGATTGTCTTCCCACGGCAGATTGCTATGTATCTCTGCCGTGAAATGACCGATGCTCCACTTAAAACCGTCGGCGAATTACTTGGAGGTCGTGACCATACTACAATTATGCATGGACATGAAAAGATATCCACAGAATTACGCACAAACGAACAATTACAATCCACAATTGATACGCTGAAAAAAAAGATCTCTCCGTGATTACACAATTCTGACATAGTATTCAACAGCGTTTCAACATAGCCCTCAGGGGGTGAAAATCCAGTGCCAGAGCCACTTTTTTGACTTTTCCACATTTTCACAGCCCCTACTGACACTACTAAGAAAAAAGAATCAAAAATAAAGAAAGGCAGTCCATGAAACTACAGTTCAAAAAAAATGATCTCATCGAGAGTATCAATATTGTATCCAAAGCTGTACCATCAAAAACAACCATGTCCATTTTGGAATGTATTCTGCTGGATGCATCCAATGGAAAGATTGAGCTGATGGCCAACGATACGGAGTTTGGCATCGAGACCGAGTGCGAGGGCAATATTTTAGTACCGGGTAAAGTAGCGCTGGAGGCAAAACTCTTTTCTGAAATTATCCGCAGATTACCGCAGGATAATGATATTGAAGTTACGATTGAAACAGATGAACGCAATAATGCCGTAATCAGCTGTGAAAATTCTATTTTTAAAATTGCCGGCAGAGACGGAAATGAATTTACGGTTCTGCCTAAAATTGACCGGAACCAGTCCATCTCACTCTCTCAGTTCACACTGAAAAATGTAATCAACCAGACCATTTTTTCGATTGCTCTCAATGACTCCAATAAAAAAATGACGGGAGAGCTTTTTGAGGTAAAAGAAGATAATTTTACCGTAACTTCTCTTGATGGTCACCGGATCTCGATCCGCAGAACCAAGTTAAATGATAAGTATCCGGATGCCAAGGCAATTGTACCGGGGAAGGCACTGAGTGAAATTTCCAAGATTCTGACCGGAGGCGTGTACGATGAGGTGGTACTCTCCTTCTCCAGTAATCATATAATGTTTGAGTTCAATAATACGGTGGTTGTAACGCGTCTTATCGATGGCGAATACTTCCATGTGGCGCAGATGCTCTCGGAGGATTACGAGACCAAGATCCAGGTAAACCGCAGGAAGCTTCTGGACTGCATCGAGAGATCCACGATTTTTGTACGGGATAATGATAAGCAGCCGCTTGTATTAAAAATCGAGGATAATGTTCTTGGACTTAAAATTAACACGGACCTCGGTACCATGGATGCAGAGGTCGCAATTAACAAAACTGGCAATGATCTCATGATCGGATTCAATCCGAGATTTCTGGTAGATGCGCTTCGTTCCATTGAGGATGAGGAGGTGTCCATCTATATGTCGATTCCGAGATCTCCATGCTTTATCCGGGACGATAAGGAAACGTATACGTACATGATTCTGCCGGTAAACTTTAATGCAGATGCAGTATAAATCTGCTTGATCAGGCATGCGCATTGAAACACTGGAACTGAAAAATTACAGAAATTACGGAAATCTGAGGCTTGCGCTCAGCCCGGGCACGAATATCCTGTATGGAGACAATGCCCAGGGTAAGACCAACATTCTGGAATCCATCTTTATGGCTTGTACGTCAAAATCCTATAAGATGTCCAGGGACCGGGATCTGATCCGCTTTGGCGAGGAGGAAGCACATATCAAGATGACCGTTCGGAAGCAGAATATTCCGTACAGGATTGATATGCACTTAAAGAAAAATAAGGCAAAAGGAATTGCCATTGACGAAATACCGATCAAACGGGCATCCGAGCTTTTTGGCATTGCCAATGTGGTCTGCTTTTCACCGGAGGACCTGTCACTTATAAAGGACGGACCTGCGTACCGCCGGAGGTTTCTGGATCTGGAGCTATGTCAGCTGGATAAAATGTACCTTTACAACCTGGCGCGGTATAATAAAACTCTGAACCAGCGCAACAGGCTGTTAAAAGACATTCCCATGCATCCCTCTCTTAGGGATACCCTCAGTGTATGGGATGAGGAGCTGATCCGATACGGAAGCCAGGTCATAAAGATCCGGTCCGGGTTTCTTAAGGAGCTGCAGGAAATCATTGTTCCGATCCATGAGAAGCTGACGGGAGGCAGAGAAAAGCTCATGATCTCCTATGATGCAAATACTGATGAGACGGATTTTGAGCTGCAGCTTAAAAAAGTGCATGACTCGGAGCTGCGGCAGCATCTTACGCTTGTCGGACCTCACCGGGATGATATCCGATTTTCGATTGACGGTCAGGACATCCGTAAGTTCGGATCACAGGGTCAGCAGCGGACTGCTGCCCTGGCACTAAAGCTCTCTGAAATAGAAATTGTCCGTAAACTGATTCATGACAGTCCGATTCTTCTTTTGGATGATGTTTTATCCGAGCTTGATTCCAAGAGACAGAATTACCTGCTTAATATATTAAGTGATACGCAGAATATTATTACCTGCACCGGGCTGGATGATTTTGTATCCAACCGTTTTCATATTGATGAACTGTTCCACGTAGTACAGGGCACAGTTACACCGATTCGTACCGAGGAGGAAGCATAGTGGCTATAGAACAGAATCCAAATGAAGATTTACAGCGTGAAGAAGAACTGATGAAGGGCTCTGCGGACTATGGCGCAGACCAGATTCAGATTCTGGAGGGTCTTGAAGCAGTACGTAAAAGACCGGGTATGTATATTGGCTCGACCTCTCTCCGCGGACTGCATCATCTGGTATATGAGATTGTAGATAATTCCGTCGATGAAGCTCTGGCAGGCTTTTGCGATTCCATTATTGTGACGATAAACGAGGATAATTCCATTACCGTTGAGGATGATGGACGAGGCATCCCGGTCGACATTCAGAAAAAAGCAGGGAAACCCGCGCTGGAAGTCGTATTCACCGTGCTGCATGCAGGCGGTAAATTCGGCGGCTCCGGATATAAAGTTTCCGGAGGACTCCATGGCGTAGGTGCATCTGTCGTGAATGCCCTCTCCCTCTGGCTTTCCGTTTCTGTCTACAAGGATGGCAAGATCTACAACATGAAGTTTGAGCGCGGCAAGGTGACACAGCCGATGACCGTGATCGGAACCTGTGATCCGGAGAAGCACGGCACTACGGTACATTTCCTGCCGGATCCGGAGATTTTTGAGGACACTGTCTATGATTATGACACGCTGAAGGTGCGTCTCAGAGAGACGGCGTTTCTTACCAAGGCGCTAAAGATCGTGCTCAGGGATCTGAGATCAGATCAGAAGCAGGAAAAGACCTTCCACTATGAGGGCGGCATCAAGGAATTTGTAACATACTTAAACAAAGGCAAGGAACCACTCTATCCGGATGTCATTTACTGCGAGGGTGAAAGGGACAAGGTGTTTGTCGAGGTCGCCATGCAGCATAACGACTCCTATACCGAGAACATCTATACCTTTGTCAATAATATCAATACACCGGAGGGCGGATCACATCTCACGGGATTTAAAAACGCGCTGACCAAGACCTTTAATGACTATGCAAGATCGCATAAGCTTTTAAAGGATTCCGAAGCCAATCTCTCCGGTGAGGATATTCGCGAGGGTCTTACCTGTGTCATTTCTGTAAAGATCGAGGATCCGCAGTTTGAAGGTCAGACAAAGCAGAAACTTGGAAACTCTGAAGCGCAGACTGCGGTACAGAGCATTGTAGGCGAGCAGCTTACCTACTATCTTGAGCAGAATCCGTCCGTTGCCAAGGTCATGTGTGAAAAATCTATCCTTGCACAGCGGGCAAGAGCTGCGGCGAGAAGAGCCAGGGATTTAACTCGTAGAAAATCTGCACTTGAGGGTGTGGGACTTCCCGGCAAGCTTGTCGACTGCAATGACCGTGATCCGTCAAAGTGCGAGATCTTTATCGTGGAGGGTGATTCTGCCCTGGGTCCTGCCAAGGCTGGCAGAGATGTCGATACCCAGGCGGTGCTTCCGGTTCGTGGTAAGGTGCTCAATGTACAGAAGGCGCGTCTGGACCGGGTATATGCCAATGAAGAAATCAAGGGTATGATTACCGCCTTTGGTACAGGCATCAATGAGGACTTTGATATTACAAAGCTTCGCTACAACAAGATTATCATCATGACGGATGCTGATGTTGATGGTGCGCATATTGCTACCCTGATGCTGACCTTTATTTATAATTTTATGCCGGAGCTGATCAAGCAGGGACATGTGTATCTTGCGCAGCCGCCGCTTTTTAATATCACCAAGAACAAGAAACATTATTACGCGTATTCAGATGATGAATATCAGGATATCCTTAAAACCATCGGTGCGGAAGGTGCGGATGTTTCCCGTTTTAAGGGTCTTGGTGAGATGGATACCGAGGAACTCTCGGAAACCACAATGGATCCCGAAACCAGAACGCTGCTCCGTGTCAATATGACGGAGGACGATAAAGCCGAGCTTGACATTACCTTTACTACATTAATGGGTGATCAGGTTGAGCCGCGCCGCGAGTTTATCGAAGCCAATGCGAAGTATGTAACCAATCTGGATGTATAAACATAAAGGAGGCTAATATTGGAGCCGAATGTATTTGATAAGGTTCAGGATGTCGATCTGAAAAAGACGATGGAAAACTCCTATATCGATTATGCAATGAGTGTAATCGTCTCGAGAGCAATTCCGGATGTCCGTGACGGACTGAAGCCGGTACAGCGCCGGGTACTGTATTCACTGCAGACACTGGGAGTGACGCCGGATAAAAAAACCAAGAAATGCGCTACCATTGTAGGAGAATGTATGGGTAAATATCACCCGCACGGAGACTCCTCAATTTATGGTGCCTTGGTTTATATGGGTCAGCCCTGGTCCATGCGTAATGTTCTGGTAGACAAGCAGGGAAACTTCGGCTCAGAGGATGGTGACTCTCCTGCTGCGATGCGATATACAGAGGCCAAGATGTCCAGACTTGCGGCAGAGATGCTGGCAGGAATCAATAAGGACACCGTGGACTTTATGCCCAACTTCTCAAACGAGTATGAGGAGCCTACCGTACTTCCTGCCAAGTTCCCTAATCTCCTTGTCAATGGAGCAACGGGTATTGCGGTAGGCATGGCTACCAACATTCCCCCGCATAACCTCCGCGAAGTGATCAAGGCGGTGGATCTGATTATCAATAACAAGATTGCGGATCAGGAGACAACGATAGAGGATCTCATGAAGGTCATCAAGGGACCAGACTTCCCGACCGGCGGCATTATCCTTGGTAAAAAAGGAATCGAGGAGGCATATCGCACCGGACGCGGCAAAATCAAGATGCGGGCGGTCTGCGAGATTCAGCCGATGCCAAACGGAAAACACCGGATTGTAGTAAAGGAACTCCCCTATCTTGTTTACCGTTCCAGGGTCATTGAAAATGTGGCTAATCTTGTAAAGGATAAGAAGATTGACGGCATTACCTTTATTAACGATGCCTTTGGCAAGGGCTCTGATACCAAAATCAATATCGAGCTTCGTAAGGATGCCAACCCCAATGTGATCCTGAATCAGCTGTATAAGCATACCCAGCTGCAGACCACCTTTGGTGTAATCATGCTCTGTATCGTCAACGGCGAGCCTAAGATACTGAATCTTAAGCAGATGCTTGAGGAGTATCTTAAGCATCAGGTCAATGTATTTACCAGGCGCACAAAATATGATCTTAATAAGTGTCAGGAACGCGCGCATATCCTGGAAGCGCTGCTGATTGCGGTGGACCATATCGATGAGATTGTCCATACCATCAGAGCGTCTGAAAATACGGATGCTGCCAAGCAGGCACTCATGGTGAAATTCGGCTTTGATGATGTGCAGGCGCAGGCGATTGTTGACATGCGTCTCCGTGCACTGACAGGTCTCGAACGGGAGAAGCTGAAGGCAGAATACGATGAGCTTGAGAAAAAAATAGCGTATTATCAGGAGCTGCTTGCGGATCCTAAAAAGATGCTTGGTGTGATCCGGGATGAGGTGGACATTATTGCCGAGAAATACGGGGATGACCGCAGAACCCAGTTCGGATATGACAATGACCTGGAGGATGAGGATCTGATTTCCGATGATGATGTGGTGATCACCGCGACAAGACTCGGATATATCAAGCGCATGTCTCCGGAAAATTTCAAGGCACAGAACCGTGGCGGCAAGGGAATCAAAGGTATGCAGACGATCCAGGATGATAATATCGAGGATCTATTTATGACCACCAATCACCGGCATATTATGTTCTTTACCAATACCGGCAGATGCTTCCGTATTAAAGCATATGAAATACCAGAAGCAAGTAGAACTTCACGCGGTACGGCACTTGTTAATCTTCTGCAGCTGCAGCCGGATGAAAAGGTCAATGCATCCTTTACTTCGGATACATACTCCGACGACCAGTATCTGGTGCTTACGACCAAAAACGGATTAATTAAAAAGACTTCAATTACGCAGTATGCGAATGTCAGAAAATCCGGACTGATCGCAATGACACTTCGGAATGGTGACCAGCTAATTGAAGCAAAGCTCGTAGATAAGGATGAGGATATTATGCTGGTCACTAAAAATGGCATGGCGATCCGTTTTAATGAAAAGGATATCCGGGAAACAGGCCGGTCAGCGCAGGGAGTTCGCGGAATAAAGCTGGATAAAGATGATGAAGTAATCGGCATGCAGAAGCTCTCTCAGGGTAGTAATCTCCTGCTTGTTTCCGAAAAGGGCTACGGCAAGCTTACAAGCGTGGATGAATTTAATCCGCAGAAGCGCGGCGGCAAGGGTATGCACTGCTATAAGATCACGGAAAAAACCGGCAGACTTGTCGGTTTTAAGCTCTGTGACAAGGACCGGGAAATTATGCTGATTACATCTGAGGGCACCATCATCCGTATGAATCTGGATAATGTCAATGTCATCGGACGCAATACCTCCGGCGTTAAGTTTATGAATATCGATCCGGACTCAGATACGGTAGTGGCATCCATCGCCAAGGTAAGAGAATCCTCTCAGGATGATGAGGAGCTCCCGGAGGATGCGGAATCATTAGAAGGATCAGATACTATAGATCCATCAGACGATACAGAGAAATCAGATCTGGAAGTCCGGGATACGGAAGCATCAGAAGCAGCAAACGCAGATAAGGATTCAGAAAAATAAAGATTTCCCTGTTGACAGAAAAATAAATACTTGTTAGTATTATAAGGCACTTTGATTTTGATTATAAATTCAAGGTGTCTTATTTATCCCTCTTGGCAGGGATTCATAGTTCTTTCAAGAACGAGAAGTGGAGTAATACTCAAGAGGCCGAAGAGGCGCCCCTGCTAAGGGTGTAGGTCGGGAAACCGGCGCGAGGGTTCAAATCCCTCTTACTCCGTTTAACTTGATTCAATCCCGGTTATAGATTCGGAGATATGAAATAAGTTATTGACAGATATGATATTTAATGATATCATGAATTAATGTCACTGAAAGATAATATTTTTTTCTGAAATCAGAAGAAAAACAAATTATTTTTCAAAAAAACTGCTTGACAGTTTCAAAGCTACCTGCTAATATATACAGGCTGTCGCGAAACAGACGAGAGCAAAACGGAACCTTGAAAATCAAAGATCGAATAATACACAGACCCTGAAGATTCTAAAGAGGATTTTCAGAAAGAGTTTAAGAAACTCAAAGCGAATTTATTCGCAGTAAATAACGTGAGAACAAAGCATAGCTTCGTTCTGAACGGAAAGAACTTAACGGTTCGTAAGAACCGTGCTTAT
>NZ_JBQHUZ010000007.1:0-176104 GCF_052064775.1 Oribacterium sp. HCP28S3_H8
CGCTGCCATAATAGACCGGGAACAGGGAGGCGTCTTGAACCCGCCGCTGTTCCTCCCGCACAAGTTTTTCCCGGCTGATTGGTTCTCCTGCGATATACTTTTCCAATAATTCATCGTTATTTTCGATGACCGCATCCCATGCTTCTATGTCGGTATTTTCCTCCAGGACTATTTCCGGGGACAGCGACACCGTCTGCTTGATGATAATATCGGCGGAGAGCTTATCCCGAACAGACTGAACCACGCTCTGCAAATCAACGCCAGCCTGGTCGATCTTGTTGATAAAGATAACGGTGGGAATGTTCATTTTCCGCAGGGCATGGAACAGAATACGGGTCTGGGCCTGCACGCCATCTTTAGCGGAGATCACCAAGATGGCCCCATCTAAAACAGCCAAAGAGCGGTACACCTCCGCCAAAAAATCCATGTGGCCGGGCGTATCCACAATGTTAACTTTACATCTGTGCCACTGGAAGGAAGTGACTGCCGCTTGAATGGTAATCCCACGCTGCCGCTCCAAAAACATGGTGTCCGTCCTCGTTGTCCCTTTTTCGACGCTCCCCGGTTCTGAAATGGCTCCGCTGGCATATAGCAGGCTCTCCGTCAAGGTCGTCTTTCCAGCGTCTACATGGGCAAGAATTCCAATATTGATTATTTTCATGTGATTGTCCTCCCTTTACAGCCCCAAAGGGCATAAAAATCCCCAGCAGTAAAATACTTTTACCACTGGGGATTATAAGTTGCGGACATACACATATACAGCATACACCTGTTTGTGATTGCTGTTTTTGGGGATATGTCAAAATTGATAAGGCAAAAGTATTCTTAAATTGGGTACAAAAAACTAAGCCCCTACAAAAGGAGCTATCATAATCCTTTGTTCCCACTATTTGATTATAGTTTTATTTAAGAATACCTTGCCGCATATTTTTTACTCCTTTTCTGGATTAAATCATTGTATCACATCAGTTTTAGGAAAGCAAGTACCTAAAAGAAATTTTTCTTCCCCTTATATGTAACAATCATACCGGCTTCCTAGCGTTCAGAATGTTTTCTGCTGTCTGCTGTGGTGTTTGGTTGGAATTGTCCAACCAAAAGCCGATCCGTGGTGTTGTCTGCATTTTACTAAATACAAATTCAATGTATACAGAAAGATATAAGGAGTGGGAGGGATTCCGCCGTAGTTGGCATTGTAGGAAAATCCAAAAGTTTAGATTTTCCCACAATGCTTATCTTTTGGTCTTTGGTTCGGAATAGTGTAGTGCTGGCGGTCTATCTCTTGTTTTCGGTTGCTTGCTTCCTTACCGTACATGAGCATTCGCGCCGGGGTTGTCATTGCCATACCCTTCCATCAGGTTTACGACACCCCAGATGCCAAGACCTGCACCGAGTGCGACAACAAGTGTCTGTAATACATTTACTGCTGAACTAAAAAATTCCATTTGTTTGTTCTCCTTTGTCTGTATGTAAATTTTTACTGGTAACAAAAAAGCTGGCCGCATCATGCAGTCAGCTTTTTATCCGTGGTATATGATATTTTTATGACCGTCTTCTTTCTGAAGTCGGAGACCTCACCCTTATTCTCATCATTAATTTCCTCTATGTCTCTAACCTGCGCTTACAACTTCGCACTCATCATCTGCCACAAGCTTTAGCTCATGACTTAAGAGGTGCTTTATGTCAAACATGTACTTCCTGCTGTAATCTCCAGTCAGCTTGTAGTTCGGGTGTTTCGTCAGATCATATTTTTCTGAGATGAAAGGTCTTACTCCGCGAAGCTGGAGGATACACCTGCGCCCATCCATAACCGACAGCTCATCCATCGACATCAGATCATGTCCCATCTTCTGATAGTTCATGCTGTGCGATAAGTCCCTTCCGCGGCTCTCCCCCGTATTGTAGGTATCTATGGTCTCTTTACCAAGGAGCTGGTTCAAGTCTTTAAGCGTTGAAACCTCCGTACCTCCAAGAAATATCTGTGTGTCACAGTTGCCGATGATCGTCTCTGCATTGTCCTTATAGATGGCCTTTAGCTGCGACTTCGCCTGAAGGAAAAGACAGGCAGAGATCTCGCGGCTTCGGATCGTGGCAATAAGCTTCTCAAGATTCGGAATCTGGCCGATGTTTGCCATCTCGTCGATAAGACACCGCACATGGACCGGAAGTCTGCCGCCGTAGACATCATCTGCCTTCTCACAGAGGAGGTTAAACATCTGCGTATAGATAAGGGCGATTAAAAAGTTAAACGTCGGATCGGTATCCGACATGATAAGAAAGAGTGCCGTTTTCCGATCTCCTATGGTATCAAGCCCAAGCTCGTCTTCCATCGTGATGTCCCTTACATCCTGTATCTCGAACGGAGCAAGTCTCGCGCCACAGGAGATTAGGATCGACTTTGCCGTTTTTCCTGAAACAAAATGTCAATAGTTTTTTCATCAAAAAAGGCACTTTTTCGTGTCAAATCAGTGGTAAAACAGCTAAAATGCTGATGAAAACGTTCTTTGTTGTTACCACCACTAAATTACTCAGCCATTTTTTCCTCTGTTTCCATGATGCCCGAACGATTGACTTCATTCACCAGCATACGGTTGATTTTCTCCTGCATCGTCTCTCTTGCGTTCTCATTGTAATGGAATCGGACAACATAAGTTGTCTGCCCAATCCTTTTTGTAAATGTATTGCTTTCCGTTTTCGAATTCATAACCTGTCCCATAAGCTTCTCCTTTCTTTCATGTGATTTACTGGCGAGCAGGGTGGCAGACTGATATGCCAAATTGCCTGCCAGTATTCTGTTCATTTTCCCGACAGAGAGAGGACAGTTATTATCCCAGCCAGGACGGTATCTCGATCTGAAATTCTGTCCCCCCGTCAATGTCAACAAGGCACTTGAAACTTTTAATAAAATAATATCTTTATCAAAGTCATCCCTACTCTAAATAATATTTTCTTTTTTAAATATCTTTGTTGACAGTTAAGAAATATGCTGAAAAAGCTGATATTTAAAGGCTTTTCCCAGTCAACAAAAATGTCAACAAACAGTCAAAAAAATGGAAATTCAGCTGTTTTGACCATCCTCTCCCTGTCAGGCTAATCAAAAGGTATCTTCATCTGCTCACCTTCCGTAAGTTTTATGAATCCATCTTTGTCCAGTTGGTTGACAGTCTCTGTTTCACCCTTTCCCTCTCTGATCCAGCACCGCTGTGTACCAAATCCTTCTTTTGAGAAACGATGATAACCGCCTCTTTTCCATCCAATGATCTGTGTGTCCATGATCTGGCATATCTCATTGGTCTCATATTTCCTTGGTTCACCATCATAATGGTTAAATGCCTCTTTCCAGATCTGTCTGGAGCAGACATAAGTCCCGGCATATCCATCTAGCCATCCCTGAACCTGCCCTGCCATCGTATCTTCCTGCATGAACTGTTTCCGGTAATCAATGATCTGCTCCTCCATTTCTTTTGGAAGTTTCAGAAGACTGCTTTTGTCCTTGCAGGAATTGAAGATGACCATTGCTTCCGCCCAAAGCTGGTCGAAGTATGCCCTCGATTCTTCTTCATTATCAAGAAGATGTTTTTCCGCCTTTGAGGAATCGACCTCAATTGCAAGGAAACGTCTTGCTCCTGTACGGTCAAAAGGCAGGAACTGCTTTGTATTGGTTGTCCCGGCAAACAGACATTGTCTCGGTCTGTCCTCTTCAAATTTTCCATAGGAATTCCGAAATGTATCTTTCTGCCGGCTCAAAAAGGACTTGATCTCTTCATTGCTCTTAGCACTGATCGCAGCAATCATCTCCGACATTTCCATAATCCAGTGTCCCCGGAGCTTTTCATAAATCTTTTTATCTCCCAAATCCCTCAAGTCATCTGAAAACCACTCATCCTTAATAGCCAGAAACCGGAAAAATGTAGATTTTCCTGCACCCTGTGTTCCTACAAGGCAGAGCATCTCATCTGCCTTACATCCCGGCTTAAAAATACGGAGCAGTGCTTCCATCATAAAATGCTTCAGGCATTCATAGACCATATCCGAATCATCTGCCCCCATATACCTCTTCAATACATAACGGATACGTTCTGTGCCATCCCACTCTAAGCGGTTCAGATATTCGCAGATCGGATGATACTGTTTGCTGTTTGCTTCCGCCCTCAGGGCTTTATCCATGTTTTTCTCATTACCCAGACTATAAAACTGTTCAAAATACAGATAAAAGAAATCTCTGGCAGCATCTGTCATAGAGATGATCCCATCATTCCACCAGAGTTTCCTGACGATATCGATCCTCTGGTTCAGGAGATTAAATCTCAGGCTCCCTTTCAGGAGCGGGTCTTCCCGAAGCACGATCATATAATTCTGCATCGTCCCTTTGACGGTTCCCTGATTTGTCACAGACAGATGGGAGCGGATCTCCCTTATGGCATCCACATCCGCCATCTGCTCCATGATCTGCAAAGCGTCCTGCTCCTTTACATTCTCGCTCAATCTTTTCCACCTCCTTTCCTTTTTCCTTGACAAGCATTTTCTTATCCTTTTCATCACCGAATAGAAGAATATCCAGATAATATTCAACGATACTCAACTCCCTCAGTGCGGTGCCAAAATGCCCATCCCACTCTTCCTCTGGTGTTTTTGGTGCATAACATTCTTTCCATTCCAGAAGCAGGGTGCGGTAATCCAGATATGCTTTTGTAAATCTGGCACATTCTGTTTTCCAGTCTGTTTCTGGAGCCTTCCCTTTTTCTTTCACCAGAGACTTTTTCCCACTTTTGGGAGAATCCCTTGCCCTGTTCCCATAGGAGATCCAAAAATCATCTGCCAGCTTCAAAGCAGCCTCTCTGGATTTTAGTCCGAAGAGCTGGGCAGTAAAATCGATCACATCCCCGGTACACCCGCATCCAAAACAGTAATATCTGCGGTCAACTTTCATGCTCGGTGTACCGTCATTATGAAAAATGCACCGGATTAATCCGCTCCTGTTGGGCTTAAATCCATAAAGTTCCGCAGCCTGCCTGACCGTCACATTCTGCTTTACTACTTCAAATACATTCACTTTCTATCCACTTCCTTTCCAACCCGTTCAGATATGACCGGGTTCAAAAAAAGAGCATCCTGACTTTTATCCAAAACTGAATAAATCAAAATGCTCTTTACAGAGAATCCATGTCATAATATTTTGTTTTTGTTTTCTTTCTGGCTGCATTTTCTTCTGCGACCCGCTTTTTATTGGCAGCCAGTTTTTCAAGAACACTCGTCCTTGCCTTCTTCTTGATCTGTTCCGTATTCGCTTTCCTGACCTCTGGCTCCTGAAGAGTTTTCTGCACTTTTTCAATAACTGCATTTGCTGCATTCCGTAATTTCTCTTTCGCCATCTTAATGACGTTTTTGGTAATTGTTTTTGCCTTATCAGAATTATTTGGATTCTGGACAATGTTATTGCAAAGCTGATCCAGAAGCCAGATATCCTCTTCCTGTGTCTGTGCCCTTACTTTTTCCGTAACGACTTCCACCGCCTTGTCATAAGCGATCTCTGACACTTCATCGATCAGGGTTTCATTATCCATGATTTTTTCTTCCTGTTCCTTTATCATCTGTTCCTGCCTGGCAATCTTTTCTTTCTGTGCCTGTATGATAAACTCCTGCTTTTCCAGATACTTCTTTCCGCCATATTCCGGCGCTTCCTCAATCTCCAGCCCATACTGCCTGCAAACATCAAACAGAAGATTCCTGCAGATCAGATCAAAAGTCATCTTCCGGTTATTGTTTCTTCCTCTGGGCTTATCCGGATCGGGAAGAGGAATGCCAAGTGCTTCCAATGCCTTTTCCTGTTGCGGACACAGTTCCCCATATTTATTCTCGCAGTCAAACACGTGACGTTCATGGATATGGGGAGTGGTCTCATCCATGTGGAGTGCAAAATCCAAAATATGCACATGGTCTCCAAACATCCCCTCGAACCTTTTCATAAAAGAATCCGCAATATGAAAAAGCTGTTCTCCCGATATATGCTCCCCCTCCTTTCCGATCTGGAATATCGTTTCTTCCGGACAGGTCATTTTATTTTTTAACAGATCTTCCGTTGTCCGGTTTCTTTCCGGGTGGCGGTTTTTCTCATTTCTGGCATTCTGCCCTTTTATAAAATCGCTGTAATGGTCTTCATAATACATCTTTTCAATATCATGAAAACTTGCCTCCGGCTCGACCGGTCCCCAATTCCTAAGTGTCTCATCTGAAGGGTTCTGGACATATCCCCGGTAACAGTCCCAATAGATATTCTGCTTTTCCCTCTCCGCATCAATATGTTCGCTGTTGGCAATATCGAATTTTCTGTCATTGTGCTTTGGATTATAAACACCATGTTTCCCCGATCTGCCATTATGCCTTGTAACTCTCATTCTTCTGATTCCCCCTTTCACCGATTCTGCATTTTTTCATTTTTCTTTTTTCCCATTCTGCCCTTATCTGTGGTCTTTCCATTATCTGCCTCTTGCGTTTCACATGTTTTTTTCATGTGGCGGTCAATCCCGAAAATAATTTTGGGTAACACAATTCGCCAGATAATACCCAGTACGACTTGACGCAGGCATCAAATCACTGGGCAAGGCGTTTCACCCTTGACCCGATAATGGGCTTTGCCCCTTAACCCCAGCATGGAGCTGCCGGTCTCCGCTCCGCTTCGGTCGGTGCTAAACGAGTGCCACCGACACTCAGCACCCCTTTGCATTCCCTGCACAAAGAGCTCCGCCCTCTGCACACCCGCCGGACAAAATGTAATTTCTGCTACTGTCCCATCTGCCAGAATTTCCGTTTCGCCCGGTTTTACAAAAATCCTCAAATCGGATTTTCTCAAAAAATAAGAGCCGACACTTTGTCACTTTTTTGGGAAAAAGTCCAATCGCATCGGCTCTCATATTTGACCTAATCGGTCATATTCAATTTTTCTTTACATCTCCTCTGAGCATTAATGAGCAAAACAAAAGGCACCAACTTTTTACGGTTGATGCCCTTTGGGTTACTCACTATTCTCTTTTCACAAAACTGAAAGTTTCAAGCGTTATAGACTTCCCACAAATATCTCTGCATCAATCGTCAAAGTTTTTAGCTTTTTGAAATCAATCTCAGTTTTATCTACATGGAAGAGCAGTGGGGTCATGTCTGCAAAAATTTTAATATCCTCTAACGGCATTTCATATGATTCTGAAACTCTTTTTTGGTAAATAACAGAATACTGCTTCTTGAATAAGTTAATCACATTCTCATTGGAATACTCTTGATTTTTCAAATGTTCTTTTGCAATGTTTCTGAACTCCATCAGATGTTTATTCCCAGGAATAACCTTTACAATATAGCCGCTATCCGTCAGAACTCTATTGAACTCCAAATAATTAGCTGGTGTAAATATGTCCAGTATACAGTCTACTGAGTGGTCTCTAATTGGCATATTTTCCAAATCACCCACAAACCACTTTATAGACTTACTACCGTCTCTTTTTGAAGCAAGGGAAATGGCATCTTTTGAAATATCAAAAGCAACTATATCTGCTTGAAATAGTTCTTTGATTTTTCTAGAATAATATCCTTCACCACATCCGACATCAAGAATAGTTGTTATGTTTTCAAGCTTGCTCAATATATGTGTTATCTCCGTAAGAATATGTGAATAGTATCCCTTTTCTAAAATATCCATTCTGCTTTCAAAAGAAGTTCTGCTATAATGCTTAGATTGCTTTTGATTTAATGCAAAATTCACATATCCTAATTTAGAAATATCGAAACAATGCTTATTACTACACAGCAAACTATTGCCTACCATCTTTAACTTTCGTTTACATATTGGACAACGAAAAAGCTTTTCGCTGTCATTAAATCTAATAATTTTATTCATGACATCCTCCATTATTACATTCTTGCCCGAAAGCGAGTTATGTAATACGGATGTACCGCAACACAACTCGCGGTATTATCTTAATCTCATATATGCTGTCATCTTATCACCTCCTCAAATTCAAAGTTTCTGTTCCCTATAAAATAATCTATCGGGATTCACCAAATCGCCAGACAACGATTTTTAGAACAGTATATCACAAAAAAATTCCTTATTCCATATGTTTTCCGAGTTATGGTAGCACATGTGAATTTTAAATAACATTTTCCAATCCATTTAAGATATTCCCTTGATGATACTTTTTACTGTCTTATACAACCGAATTCCATCCTTCAGTCCCAACCGATAAAAGAACTGCTCAGCATCCGCACCGCTGTCAAAAATAGCATCACAGTATGCCCTGACTGCCTGTTGCTTATCCTCTGGCAGCAATGCCACCGCTTCCTCATACTTTTGTTCCACATCATCCTCGTCATCTGGTTTTTTCCCGGCTTTCATCTGGCTGAATGCGCTCTGCATCCGTTCCTGAATGACATTGTCCACAAATTCCTTTAATGCTTCCTCTTTCATCTTTATACATCCCTTTCTATCTCACACACCAGACGTTCATAATCCAAAAATCCTCGGATATACATTTCCCGGCTAATATAGGCTTCTACTGCGTGTCTTGCCGATACGATCCGATCAATGATCGTCCAAAACTCATGACCATATTTTTCAATGTATGGCTTCAATTCATCCATTGTTGCCTCACATTCTCTTTCCAACTCGATCAGCTCCGGGTCAATCCGTAAATATGCCTCCAGCCTGATCTCATTCCAGTCGAAGTAGCTTTCCACTAATTCTCTTTTCATAATCGTGTCCCTTTCTTCCCTCTTCCTATGTTATAGAGCGAATCCATTCTTCTAAAAAGACGATTCCCGCAATCACGATTTCAACCGTACATGGCAGGAGATAAAACAGGAAGCCAGCCAATACCATTTTCAGGCATTCCCCGGAACTTTCCAGCCCCAAGCCATAGCTTAGCAGGGCGGTCAGAAGAAAGATTCCTGCAATTACCCGGAAGATGACTGCTGATATTCCTGCAAGGAACTCCGCAAACAGTCTTATGACTCCCAGAGCAACCATCACAGGCAGGAACATGATTTTAAAAATAAAATGTATGGCTTTCATCCTGTCTTCTCCTTCCTATCCGGCATTTCTGTTCACATAGTTTCGATACTTCTCAAGTACGGAATCTGTCACACCGTTTTTGTAGATTTTCCGAATATCTATGATCTCTTCGTCCTTTAAGAGTTTCAGCCATTCCAGAAGGTCTTTCCGGCTGTTGGCGAAATTACAGCACCGACCATCTGCATATTCAATCCGGTATCTCATAAGCATCCCCCTACACATAAACCAGTTCATTCAAAATAACTTCATCCACTCTGTTGCGGATGTTATTTACCCTGCGGAGCCATTCCATCTGGTCTTTTCCCTTTAATTCCTCTGTGACACCCTCTGCTTCCATCATCTGATCCATCATGTTATCCCTGCGTTCCACACAGATTTCATTCAAATCAGCAAGATACGACCAGAGCTTCCCAGTCAGCATCAGCTGGGAATACAAAGCTTGCCGGTAGTCTTTCAGAAAATTCCTTCGGAGGCTTCCATAAAAACCAATATCCCGGGGTTCTTCCGCCACACGGATCAGCGGGATATAATAATCTCCCACAAGGATATAATCCAGTCCGTTCTTTTCATCATGTATCATCGGTTTCAATTCTTTCATGCATTTGCCACCCCTTTCTTTGGTTCTGCAGCCGGAAGCATCGACACTGGAACAAACACACCTTTCGCAATATCTTCCTGCCGGATTGCTTCCTTCTTCGCCTCGATCTCGGCTTTTCTTTTTTCTTTTACTTTGTCTTCGTATTCTTTCTGTTTTCCATTTGCCTTCCGCCTCAGATAATTCTGGTGCAGCCTGTCCTTCCTGGCTTCTCGCTTTCGTAATTCTTCTTCCTCTTCCGTCGTCAGCTGGACTTCTCCAAAATGCGGTGGAAGATACCTTCCCACAAAATTAAAATAAATCTCAATCTCCTGTGTGGTCTGCTGGCTTCCTTTCCTGTCCCTCTCATGCACCAGAATCTTTTCCACGAACTCATTCAGCATATATGTGGTCAGTTCATCAAAATTCTGATATTTGTCCACCAGTGCAATAAATCTTTCCGCAGACCGTCTGCCATTTTCATATCCGGCTACCTCTGCTTCCAATTCTGAAATTTCCGCTGTCAGTTCTTTCTGTTCTTTGGAATACTGCCCATCAAGGACTGCGTAACGTTCGTCCGGCAGCTTACCGAGGATATTATCCTCATATATTCGGCAGATCAGTTTTTCCAGTTCCTGCAGACGCTTTTTCGCTTCTGCTATCCTGTTTTTCAGTCTCACGATTTCACTGGACTGCTGGGAATTCTGTGTTGTCTTCACTGTCTCAATGAACTCTTCCCGGTTCAGATGGGAATATTCTGCGATAGCTTTCAGCAGGTCTTTTATCAGCTCCATCACAATATCCGCATTAATCCTGTGCTGTGTCGGGCAGAGTGTTCCAACCGGAACCTTGCTATATGCAGAACAGGTATATTGTGGGATTCTTTTCCCATTATTTACCCGGTGCACATACATTTTTGCCCCGCAATCGGCACAATACATCAGCCCTGTCAGTGGATGTGCTTCTCCCCATCCGTCCGGGTATCTGCGGACATTCTTCCGGATTCTCTGGACATTATCAAAGGTTTCCTGATCAATGATCGCTTCCTGCGTGTCCTCAAATACTGTCCAGTTATCTTCTGACACATAATGGCTCTTTTTGTCCTTAAAATGCTTTCTGGTCTTGAAATTAACAGTGTGACCAAGATATTCCCGCTTTTTCAGGATCCCTGCCACCGTCGACGAACCCCACGCATAGGGGTCTTTGATCTCGTCCACTCTTCCCTGCCATAATCCTGCCCCATGCCTTGCCATGTGTACTGCCGGGATCTCCACCTGATCTTCTTTCAGCTTCTTTGCGATCTGGTAAGGACCATATCCGTCCATTGTCATCTGAAAAATCCTGCGGACAACCTGTGCAGCCTCTTCATCCACGATCCAGTGTTCCTTATTTTCCGGGTCTTTCAGATATCCGTATGGTGTGGTGCTTGCAACGTGCTTCCCGGAATTGCCTTTTGCCTTAAAGGTAGACCGGATCTTTTTGCTCGTGTCTTTCGCATACCACTCATTCATAATGTTTCGGAAAGGAAGAAAATCATCATCCCCATTCAGACTGTCATGACCATCATTGATAGCGATCAGCCTAACCTGCTTCTGGCGCAGCATTTCCTGAATCTGACCGACCATCAGATAATCACGTCCCAACCGGCTCATATCCTTTATGATCACCGTCCCGATCTGCCCGGCTTTGATGGCATCCATCATGCTGACAAATCCCGGGCGGTCAAACCTTGTGCCGGATATTCCATCATCCGTAAAATGGATATATGGGGTAAGTCCATGGGATTCTGCATATTCTGAAAGCATCTGCTTCTGGTTCGATATACTGTTGCTCTCGCCCATAAGGTCATCATCATGGCTGAGACGCTCATACAATGCGGTAAGTTTTTCCTGCATCCGTTTTCCTCCTTCCTTTCATTTTTCATTGCCTGTTTTCATTCCATATCCGTTCCTGTACCGGGTTCCGATGTTTCCGGGACGTATTTGCCAGAAAAGACATGCTGGATGCACATTCAAATCTGGTATCACTATGGACAGGCTGCTCCGTTGTCAAGGTTCGTGTAAGGATCTTCAAAAAAGTTCCTCTCACTTAACCCATCTTTCGGACGCTGTTTTACAAGGTAGTAACGTAACTTTTTTAAATTTCTCTGGATTTTTGTGTCGGTTTGAAAAACTCCTTACACTATATCCAGACTGGCGAGGCAAAATGTTGCCATCCTTTGAGAATGTTTTTAAAAAAGTACAATTTTGTATTTTGGGCAAAAAATAAGCCTCAAGAGACTTTTTAATCATTTTGGAGCTCCAATTTCTTAAAAAATGATGATTAAGAAGTCTCTTCAAGCTTATAACACCGGCTGCAAGCTTGTACTTGCTGTACTGCCTTACGGCAAAGTGGTTCGGGTCTCTCTTTTCCAGTCGCTCCATCAGGATATCCACCAGATTCTGAAACTCCTCATCATCTTCTCGTACCTCCATGCTGTTTATCATCTCAAGCAGAGTGGCGAAGTTCTGTTCCTCTTCGGGAGCTTCATAGTGAATGTAGGCAATAAGCGCTGTATAGAGCAGCGCCTCAGCCTTCACCCAGAAATCTTCCCCGGTCTTGCCTTCACCCTTCGTATTCGCAATAAGAGCTGTCACAAACTTCATGATGTCGTTCTCCGAGTGGATATAGGCGAAAGGGTTGTACTTCATGCTTTTCTTGAAATTGATCGTGTTAAACACCCTGATCTCATACGGTTCGCGTATCACTCGGCCTTTTTTATCCCTTACTGGCTTTCCGTTTTCATCAAGCTTCACCGGTCCGACTTTAAGAGCATGTCCGCATTCTGTAAGGACACTTCCTTTAGGAAGCGTTTTGTCAATACAGAGAATGATAATTCACTATAAAAAATGTTCGTTTTAATGATTAACTGGCTTAGAAATTGCCAGCAACCACTTCCTGACGTATTAAATTCTTTATTCTGTCCTCTACTGTTACCTTTTTCGCATTGTTGAAGAACACCCCGACAAGGTAAGTAGTATTGCCGATTCTCGTCTTAAAATTACCGCCATCTATATAATTTGCTTTGTTTTCCACTGTTTTCTCTTCTTGCATTCGCTCCGCTCCTTTCCCAAATTCCCCCTACAAGGGAAAGGGTAACAAAAAAGGTAACATGACCGAAAAGACTTCTCAAATCACCGCTACCTATGCTTGCTACCCGTATTTTATTTATTTTTCTATTTTCTTGTTACTTTTGTTACCTTTCATAGAAAACCCAGTAAAATCAATGCTTCCACTGGGTAACAACATAAGTAACAACAAGGTAACTTCATCAATTTTGTTACTTAAATGGTATCTCCAATTCCAACTGTTTCGGTATTTCCAAAAAACCATCGCTGTCCGCTTTGTCGGGGATCTCCTGAGACGAACCGACACGCACCCAACCTCGTTGCTTGCCATAATCTCCAAAGTGCATTGCCCCATCGCTCATAACCCAGTCGGTCACAGAATTGTTCATAATATCGCAAATCTGCTTTAGCTCAATCCTCTTAGGTTCGTAGTCTCTGTGAAGTGCTTCTTTCCACAACAGTTTGGAACAAACCCTGTCCCCCTTGAAATCATCAAGAAAGGCAAGAATCATTCCGGCATCAGCATCTTCCGGCATAAACTGCTTCTGATAATCTTTCAGGTATTCAGCTGATTCCTTGCTAAGCATCAGCCTGAACTCTCCTGATCTGAATATCTCCATAGCTTCCGCCCACACCTGCTCGATATATTCCCTTGAACTTGCTTCATTATCAAGAATATGGCACTCTGCTCTCTCAGGATAAACCATGACCGGCATGAATCGTCTGTTACCGGTACGATCAAGCGGAAGTGTATCCATAGCATTAGAAGTACCGCCAAACACGCACTGTCTCGGTCTGTCCTTTGGCTGTGTCTCATAAGGTACTTTATAAATATCACTCTGCCTACTGATAAAAGACTTAATATCCTCAATGCTCCTAGCACTGGCAGTCGCTATCATTTCCGACAGTTCTATGATGAGATGTCCCTGCATTTTTCGGAACACATTTTCATCATCAAGTTTTTTCAGATCATCAGTAAACCATGAATCATTCATGGCAAGGAACCTGAAAAATGTGGACTTTCCGGCTCCCTGACCACCCACCAGTATCAGCATATACTCAAACTTCGTCCCTGGGCGAAACACTCTTGAAATTGCCCCCAACAGAAGAACTTTCATTGCTTCATAGGTATAGACATTCCTATCCGCTCCAAGAAAGTGATACAGCACATCTTTGATTCGCTCTTTTTTGTCCCACACTAAGGAATTGAGTTTTTGCTGAATCGGGTGATACTTGTTTTCCATAGCGACCACATTGATTGCCGATTTTATCTTTTTCTCCGTTGTCAGACTGTAATTCTCTTCAAGATACAGCATGATATGGTCTATGTCAGAATCAGTCAGCACAGGGCTTTCCCGATACCACCCCAGATCTTTTACAATGTCGTTCCGGTCTGTCATCATGTTGTAACAAATAACACCCTTGAACTTCGGATCATTCTCCAGTACAGTAACAACATTCCTAATGCACTGCTTCACAGCTCCTTTGTCTGTTGTGATCAATCGTTCTCTGATTTCTGCGATGCTCATTAACTCTTCGCTCAATTTCTGCCACCTCCTTTCCTAAATCTCTGAGCAGCATTTCTTTCTCTTCCTCTGTTCCCCATAGCAAAGTATCAAGCTGATACTCCACTTTGGGGAGATTATTCACAGCTTCCTCATACCTCGCATCAATTTCATCCATGCTTTTCGGTTTGTAGTCTCTCTCCCATTCTTTTAACAAATGAAAATAATCAGATAACACACGATATATCTTTGTTTTAGCTTCTTCCAGTATCTGCATTGGAGATTTTTCTCTCCTGACCGGCTTTGGTGGAGACCGCACCGAACTGTCATAAGCTATTCCAAATTCATCAGCAATCTGCATAGCTGCATCTTTTGGAGAAAGATTATAATACTTAGCAACAAAATCAATTGCATCTCCTTTTTCCCCACAACCAAAGCAGAAATATTTTTTATCTGCCGGCTTTACTTTCATGCTCGCTGTCTTATCCTGATGAAACGGACACTTGCACATATTGCTCCGATTGAAAACAATACCAGCCCGCTCCATAACCGCCCTTGCGGTCACTCGTTCCTTTACTTCATCAAATACTCCCATAATATCCTTTCCGGACAATAAAAAAGCATCTGTCTCTCCAGTCATGGATAACAAATGCTCCTTAAAGTTCCATATTCTTTTTTCTCATAGGTACATCTCTATTCTTCTCTGCTTCCCTGACTTGCTTCTGCATTTCTTTCAACTTCTCCTGAATAGAAACCTTAGCCTGCTCCTTAATCTGTTCTTTTGCCTTAACCTTATTTTTCGGCTCATTTAATGCAAAGATAATATTCCCAAGAAGAACCTGAGACGCTTTCTCCAGTCGGGAAACAATCGCATTTACGACTTTGGAAGCTACCGACTTAGAACTGTCGCTGAGTTTTTCCTTCGGCTGTTTCTGCAACAATTCTCCGTAATCTTTTACTACATCAACATCATGCTTCACAGTTTCCTCTTTCACACGCTCTGTGACAACCTCACAAGCCTTTTCATAGGCAAGGTCAACTGCTTCCTCAACAACTGCGTTTACGTCCTCTATCTTCATCATAAGCCCGTCTAACAGGGCTTGCTTTTCCTCAATGCGTTTCTGTTGGTTCATGAGGATAAAATCCTGCTTTTCCAAATAACTTGCACCACCATAGACCGGTTCAACATCAATATTTAATCCATGCTTTTGGCAAATACTAATGAACAGCTTTCTACACTCATCATCAAATACCATCTTCCGATTGTTGTATTTTCCTTTTTTCTCATCCGGCTTCGGAAGTTCAAAACCCAATTCTTCCAATGCCTTATCTTGTTGGGGACATAATTCTCCATACTGGTTCAATGCGTCAAAAACGTGTCTTTCATGGATATGCGGAGTAGCTTCATCAAGATGCAAAGCCCAGTCCAAAATATGTACATGAGAACCATATCTCTTATTAAATTCCTCAAAGTATTCTGCGCTAATCTGAGCAAGCACATCGGCTGAAACTGTTCCGTCAATGTTGCCAAGCTGTAGTAACGTTTCTTCCGGACACGTTTTCGTATTCGTAAGTATGCCGTCAATTGTTTTCACTCTATCATAGTGCCTTGCCTTTCGATTCCTTTCATTCTGTCCGTCCACATGCCCTGAATAATGCTCAACATAGTAGGCTTTCTCTACTTCTGTGAAAGTGAATTTTGCTCTTTCGTTCTCAGCATTTGGTAGACTATAACCCTGATAGCAGTCCCAATAGACATTGAATTTTGTTCTCTCTGCATCAATATGTTCACTGTTCTCTTCATCAAATTCACGGTCATTATGCTTAGGATTGTAAGCTCCATGCTTACCAGCTCTTCCATTATGCCTTGTTGCTTTCATTCATTTCTTTCCTTTCTTTTTCTACAAAAAAAGACCAAGTAAATTTCTCTACTCAGTCTGTTAATAATAACAATATTTAATTATTCTCCCGAAGGGAATTGCAACGAAGTTGCTTAATCTTGTGAAGCTCTGCTACAAGTAATACCCAGTACTTAGTGGCGAAACGCCACTAACTGGGCAATGGTTGCACCCTTGACCTGCTAAGGCGCTTCGCCCTTAACCCGAGTGGAGTCTTTCTCCTGCACCTTGCGTAAGGCTCTGCCTTTACAATCCGACAACCTGAAAGTTGTCAGTCTTTCATCTTTTTTATCACTCACTAATTAACTGTAATCCATTAGGATTTAGCTGATATATTTTATCACACACCTCTTCAATGTACTTTCTATCGTGAGAAATGCTAATGACAGCCCCTGGAAATTCTCGGAGCATTTTTCTTATTACCGGGCCGGATAATGGTGAAAAATTTCTTGTAGGCTCATCCAGAATAAGAACATTCGCACCACTTAAACTCATCCTCAAAAGAAGCACTTTCGCCTTTTGTCCACCAGACAACTCCCGAATAGGATGCTCCATTTCATCTGGCGTGTATTTAAGTGAACCTAGGTATGTTCTAATTCTTGTACGCTCTTCTTTATCTCCTGTTTTATCAAGGTAATCAACCGGTGTAACAGATAGCTCCAACAAATCTTCATAATTTTGGGGCATATATTCTGCTTTAATATCATTCCGATTCATAAGTTCTTCCGCTATCTTTTTTAGAAGAGTCGTTTTTCCTGCCCCGTTGGCTCCTATAATACAGATTTTCTCTGATCCTTTTATTTTCAAATAAATTCCTTCTGCCAAAATTCTTTCGCCTTCTGGAGTCATTAGCTTTGAAAGTTCATATTCTATGACCGTTTTCCCTGTTGGAATGTATGCGTTTTTATCTCCTAATTTAAAAAAGATTGCTTCTTCCTGCTCCGGCATTTGCGTCATATTTTCGTCTTCTCTTTCAAATCTTCGCCCCATAGCCTTAACTGTGTGCATTTTGTCCTTCAAATTCTTTGCCACCGACGGCGCTTGTCTGGAACAATTTGCTAATGCGCTTTGCACACTCTGAGACACTCTTTGATATTTCTCATCTCGAATCTTTTTTTCCCTACGGTCACATAGTGCCCTCTGTTCTTGAAGTTCAAATTTATGAAGCCGTTCCTCCACATAGTTTCTATAGGGAAGCTTGGCCACGGTATATCTCGCTTCTGTTTTTCGCTTAATCTGCTCGATATGTATTACCATGTTGGCGGTACGCTCTATCAATGTTTCATCGTGTGAAATAAAAAGCACAATATGTTTCCATTCATTTATGGTTTTTTCCAGTAATGTAAGCGTCGCAATGTCAATATCATTTGAAGGTTCGTCTAACAATAGCACAGAAACATCGCGAATAAAAAGCCGCATGAGTTGTACCTTGACTTTTTCTCCTCCTGAAAGGCTCCCCATCATCTGACTACTGTAGAAAAAATCATTTTTTATTCCAAATTTTCCTGCAGTAACAGACAGTTCTTTTGGCGTTTTCTCCCAGAATATTTCTTCCTCAGAAAAATACTCGTATACGGTTTTTTTCTTATCTTCATCGGGCATCTCTTGCGGAAGGTAACCAAAACGTTCGTTTCCCATTACTCTTTCCCCATCCGCTTCTATATAGTTTTCTATAAGCGATGGATCATATATCCACTTCATTAATGTTGATTTTCCGTTCCCTTCTTCTCCAATGATAACTGCTTTATCTCCATCATTTAGCACAAGGTTGAAATCATCAAGAATTACTCTCAGGTCTTTTTTATGTGTTAAATTTAATTTCTTTATCTGTAACATAAAGTTCCTCCTTTTCGAAACACGAGTCAATTATTTTTGTACACACAAAAACGAGCCTTTTTTGCATACGCAAAAATAGACTCGCCAAATAGACCTTTATTCCTTTCCCTAAGGAAAAGCAAAGGAAATGCCTCTTGCGATAATCCAACTTAAGCGTACACAAAAATAAACCTATTTTCTACAGGCTCAATAACTATATGTGTCTTACTTAAATTAAATTATCTATTAATCATTTCCTCACCTTACACGAAATGTGCCATCCTTTTTTCTAATGATAATACTATCATACTGTATTTATTGTGTCAACACATTCCACCTTATAGAAGCGCAAATTCAAATTTTCTGTTCCCTATAAAATTAATTTATTGGGATTTACCAAATCGCCAAACAACGATTTGGTAAACCATCTATACAATACCATACTTCATTGTCTATTACAATAATTGCATCGCTCCCGCTTATTCTCATCAATTCTGCAACTATTATATTGTGATATTATGCTTACTCTTAGGCTGTCTGTTCACTTTTCTTTGTATGATACGCTTCACGTCTCCTAGCCAGTGTTTTTTCATATCTCTCTTTTGCG
This sequence comes from Oribacterium sp. HCP28S3_H8, assembly GCF_052064775.1. Taxonomy (NCBI): domain Bacteria; kingdom Bacillati; phylum Bacillota; class Clostridia; order Lachnospirales; family Lachnospiraceae; genus Oribacterium; species Oribacterium sp. HCP28S3_H8. The sequence goes on from NZ_JBQHUZ010000007.1 coordinate 18,562, forward strand.
ATAGGATCTCCGCTTAATGCATCGTCACGCATTTTCCGGTAACTCTTTACTGTAGCTCTAACCTGATACTGTTTATGCTCTGCAAGCTGGCTCTGTGCTTCCTGATCTCCTGCTTCTGCCCTAGCCTTCAAAGCTTCTAACTGCTCCTTTCTCCTTGCGGTATGCCGTCTGTTGTATTCTGCATTTCTCTCTTCCAAATATTTCGCATATTCAGGGTCATTTTCTGCTCTCTGCTTACGCTTTTCTGCTGATTTCCTTGAACGTTCCCTTGCAATAGCTCTACGCTCCTCAAGCTCTCTGACGGCTTCCTGATTGCCTTCTTCTGCCTGCTCCTTTAATTCTGCCAAAGCAATCTTTTTCTTCTTTGTAGCACGCTCCTGACGTTTCTTTTCCCTTTCCAATGCTAAGCGTTCTTTTTCTTCCATCTTCGCCCGATATTCAGGGTCAGCCATTCTCAATTCTCGCATTTTTTCAGCTCTCTTACGGTTGTTCTGTCTACCTTTTTCAAGGATTGCTTTATATTCTGCCATAGCTTCAGGATCTCCAGCTTCTGCTTTTGCCTTGATTTCCGCACGTTTCTGATTTCTTTTCTGTGTAGATTTCTTAGAAGAATTTCTCTTTCTTTCTGCAATCTCTTCCGCTCTGCGTGCTTCCTCTGACTGCAATGCTTTCACTTCTTCTTCACTGAGTGGAAGCACGAAATTTCCAATGAAATTGAAGTAAATATCCACTTGCTGAGTGCGGTCTCTTGTTCTGCCACCCACAGCTTCATGAATTACAACCTTTTCAATGAAATCATTAAGCATAGGTGTTGTCAGTTCCTCAAAATCTCGGTATTTCTTAACCAGTCGCACAAATTTATCAATCTGCACTGCCTTAGTGGATATACGTTCTGTAGCCGTTTCAAGTTCTGAAATTCTCTGCTCTAGGTTGCTTTGCTCGGTGTCATATTCTGTCATAAGACGATTGAACTGTCTTTCCGGCAATCGCCCTAAAGTGAAATTTTCATACAATCCCTTTATCAGATCATCTAAATCCATCATGCGACGCTTAGCTTCCAATAGCTCCTTTTTATCATTGGTATTGTCCTTTTCACACTGTATTTCATACTGTGCCTTCAACTGTTCCACAAATTCCTTTTCATCATTCAGGACATACTGTGACACTCTCTTAGTTGCCTGATAAATCAGCATTTCTACTGTACTTGCCTTAATATAATGACCGGTACATGAATGATATTTATTGTGATACCGGCTACAACGGAATGCCTGATTACTGTCATAGGTCTTTCCGTCTTTCGACTGTGAATTGATATATGCCAGTCTGCTTCCACAATCCGCACAATAAAGGAGTCCTGACAGCCTATGCGTAGGCTTTTCACTGTTTCGTCTAGGTGAAACTCGTTTCCTCATTTTCTGTGCCTTATCATAAGTTTCCTGATCTATGATAGCTTCATGAGTATTATAGAAAATAAGCAGCTCGTCCTCATTCACAACTCTCTTTCGCTTCGTTTTGAAACTGTCTTTCGTTGTCTTTCCAAGAATTGTATGCCCCAAATACTCACGTCTGCTCAGAATATAGCCGACTGTTGTTGCATTCCATGTATAAGCATCATGGTATCTCGTACACTGGCAATCCTCAGGATGGTTCTGTCTCGCATAAGCTGACGGAATAAGCACTTTATCCTCTGACAAGGTATCTGCTATTGCGGTTGCTCCCATTCCTTCGCAAGCAAACTGAAAAATGCGTCTGACAACCGAAGCGGATACTTCATCAACATACAAAGTCTGCTTATCCTCAGGCTTTCTGTAATACCCATAAGGCACAGCACCGCTGACACGTTTTCCGTCTCTCATTCTAGCCTTAAATACCGCCTTAATCTTCTTACTGGTGTCTTTTGCATACCATTCATTCATAATATTCAGGAATGGTGTAAAATCATTATCTGTCGGATTGGCACTGTCAACTCCGTTATTAACTGCAATAAAGCGGACACCTTTCTTTGGAAACATCATTTCAGTATAAAACCCTACTTGCAGATAGTTTCTGCCAAATCGTGACATATCCTTGACAATCACTGTTCCAACTCTTCCGGCTTCAATCTCTGCCAAAAGTGCATTGAAAGCCGGTCTGTTGAAATTTGTTCCTGAATATCCATCATCACTGAAATGTCGGATATTCTCGAAACCATTTTGTACCGCATAATCTTCAAGATACTGTTTCTGATTTGTTATGGAGTTCGATTCTCCTTGAATCTCATCATCACGAGACAGACGCTCATAAAGTGCTGTTATTCTGTTATCTTTAGCCATTTTCTCAGCTCCTTTCATAATGCTAAAAATAAGAACACACAGAAAACACTTCATTTTTTAATGACCTATTTTCTCTGTATTCTTAAAATCTAACCCTTCGGATCCGTGACCACATAGGAGCTGTGCATCTGAAGGAGATTCGGCTTCAGCCAGAATCTGGTCTTTCCTGAACCTGAGCCGCCGACGATAAGAACATTCTTGTTCCTGGCATATGCCGGGTCTTTCGGACGACTGCTCATCGTAAGCTTCTCCGACTTTGTAAGTATCATGTTGTTCTGAAACACCGGATCCTCGAACGGCTCGATATCCTTATGGCTTCCCCACCTGGCTGATCCGTACTCCTCTCCATGGCGGTACTTCTTTGCATTCTTTCCTTTCAGATAAACTGCAAGCTTTAGAGCTCCGGCACAGGCCGCCCCGACGAGAATATCTGCCGGGTGGATACTCGGAAGCGGATTAGAAATGGCATAGGAGAATGCACCTCCCAGGATCAGGCTCTGCATCTTCTCTGAGACATTGGTTCCTGAAGCTATGCGAATCGCCTCGCCTAGATTCGTAGCAAAAAGTCCCAGGGCGATGTATGGGATATTTAAGATAAGCTTCCTCTTAAATTCCTGCTTCATAGGCTCTGCTCCCTTGATCTGTGACGGCTCTTGTGAGGAATCTTTGAGATGATCTCCTTTAGCTTCGCAAGCTGACTTAACAGGCTCGGCTTCTTATCCTTCCTGTTCATCTGTCTTTCTACCAGTGTATCTGCGATATGCTGGAACGCCTCGGTATCCTTTGTCTTGAAAAATATGGTGTAGAGCGGCGGGTGTTTCGATCTGTCCTTTGTCACTGCAAAATCCACTCCGTATTTTCTGGCGAGATGAGCAAACTCTCTTATGCTTGCATCGTTGAGCGGCATCTTCGTCACCGCCTGCGGCTGCCCTAAGAGCTTCTTTACGCTCTGTTTCCCGTGCACTTCCTTGGGGTAAACCTTCTGGTGCTTCCTGTGTGCCAGAAATGTCCTGATCCCATGGCAGATTGCCCTTGCCGATAGCTTCGTGGTCGTGACCGCCAGATTCACTGTCCTGTTTTCAACATCTTCCTGTACCATCCGACACCTCCTCTATTGATTTGAGATGAACGACAGGAATACAGAACTCTCCGATCCTTGCTGTTGTAAGTCTGCGTGTCATCTCCAGCACCATGTCATCTATATCGTAATCAGTGACTCCGACCGGGATGTCGTCATCATCAAGTCTGCTGATAAGCGCCCTTCCGAAGAGGAAGACCTCTCCTCCTACCCTTGCTACATCCTCGTTCCCACAGATCAGAACTAGCCTCTCATTCAGGTTGATAAGAATCACATCATCTCCCATGACTATCCTCTCCACAGCCGGGTCGCTTAGCGAATGCAGGCAGATATCCCCTGCAGGATCCGTTATCATCACCCTCTCCTCTGTATTCATCATCATCTGTCTGTCCTCCTTCTTTATCTGAATCAATAAAAAAGACCATTCCCGGGAATTTCCCTGAAACGGTCCTCATAGTTCCTGCTGTCTGTTCCTTTTCTTCTGCCACTGTTCTAAAAGCCTTATGATCTGATCCTCCATCTGCTTTGGCGTGTAAGATTTCGGAAAGTATTTCCTCAGTACTTTGTCATCTATGACTACTCTCTCAAGCGGCGCCTTCTTGTCCTCTTCAAGAACAGCCTGTATCACTTCCTGTGTGCACTTGCCTTCCTGACTGAATCTCTTAAGGCGCTGCGCCTGTGAAAGAGACGGAGGCGTTTCAAGCTCCTCCATAGCAGCCACAAACTGCTCCTGTTCATCAACAGACAGGTACGATAGCTCCACTGCCGGGTTGAATGAGATTTTCTTGTTATCAACCATATCCAGAAGCTCAGGAATCAGATTCGTAAGGCGGATATAGCGCTGCACCTGTCTGGGGCTCTCGCCTGTCTGCTGCCCAATGATTTCACTGGATTTCTTACTGCTTCCCAACTTCGTGCCAAGTTGGCACGAAGTTAAATCCGCTTCCTCTTTTTCGCCAGAACCCGGCTTCCCGGCGACTTGTCGTGAAGTTATATCCGTCCTCTCTCCCTGATGTTTCAAGGCCTCCATTTTCATCTTAAAAGCAAACGCACGTTCGCTAGGGAGTATTTCTTCTCGCTGCAGGTTACTGTCTACCATAAGGATCGTCGCCTGGTCATCATCCAAGTCTTTTACGATAACCGGCATGGTCTCTTTCCCGGCTAGTTCAGAAGCATGATGTCTTCTGTGACCTGAAATCAGTTCATAGCCACCGTCCGGAAGAGGTCTTGCGATTGCCGGCACCAGGACGCCATACTCTCTTACGCTCTCCACCGTTTTTGCCATCTGTTCATCATCCTTCACCTTGAATGGATGATTCTTAAAGGGATGAAGCTCTGAAAGCGGGATTTCCTGTATCTTCTCTGCCCGGCTCTCCTGCCTTGATTCCTCTGTCGAGAAGATATCATCGAAGCTGCTCAAGCTGATGTTTGCGCCTTTTCTCTGCATTATCAATTACCTCCTTCGTAAGAATCTGATATGCCTGTGCCACCTTTCCCTTCGGATCATGCAGGAAGATGCTCCTGCCCTCGGCACTGATCTCTGCCGCTCTGACTGATCTTGGAATCTCTGTGGAAAATACCTTGATGTGGCTGCCGTAGGTATCCCGAATCAGGTTAGATATCTCCTTCGCGTAATTTGTCCTGCCGTCCACCATCGTAAGCAGGATCCCCTCGATCCTAAGCTTCGAGTTTATCTGACGCTTCACCTTGCTCACCGTAGAAAGCAGCTGTTCCAGACCTTTGGCAGACAGATAATTTGCCTGAACCGGTATCAGCACATTGTCCGCTGCAGCCAGAGCATTTACTGTCAACATCCCGAGACTCGGCATACAGTCAAGGAGAATGAAGTCATAGTCCTTTTTCATGTCTCCAAGAAGCTGTTTCATGATTCTCTCGCGGTTCATGGCTGTCACCAGCGATACCTCAGTTCCTGCTAACGCGATATTTGATGGTATCAGATCTATTCCTTCATCGTGATGAATGACACCGGTTCCCTTCGGGATCAGCTCCTCATCCATCGCCATTCGCATAAGATCCGGAAGCGCCGGTTCTATATCATCCGGCCTCGGAAATCCGAGAGAGATAGTAAGTGAAGCCTGCGGATCAGTATCTACAAGCAAGACTTTCTTTCCCTCTCTCGCAAGACCTATCCCAAGATTTTCTGTAGTAGTCGTTTTTGCTGTACCTCCCTTCTGATTAACGATTGCGTATATACTTGCTGTCATGATGTTCCCTCCTCTGTGTTATCCGTTTGTGGCGGTATGTAGTGCGCCATGTCGTAGTGAACCTTTGTCGTATAGTAGCTGTCTATCGTAAGCGGAGCATTGTAGAGTGTGGTGATCAGATATGCCTTGATATTCCTGATATCAAGAATATTTGAATCCAGACTTCCGATGACATACTCAATGTGAGACATATCAAGCTTCATAAACTGAGCCTTCACGACTTCCGCCGGCTTATCCTCACCTGCACACCTGATATATCTGGATTTAGAAGTGATGGTATCAAGTATGATGTTGAAGATTTCCTTCAGCATCTCACCACGATATTTATGGGTGATGAGCAGACCGTCCATCCCCAGATGTTCCCAGAGATAACTCTCATATTTTCTGCGTTCAGCCATCTCATCCGATCCATCACTTTTTGTATTCTGCCAGTCATCTGCAGACAGCTTCTCGTTTTCTACGATGGGATTGATAAGATTGTTATTACTGATCTCAGTCTTATTCTGGTTATTCTTATTACATTTTGATTCGCACATTTCAAAAGATGCAGGCATCACATTTCCGGACATGTGTTTTTCACACTTCCGGGTAATGATTCCGTCAACTTCAGAGATGTGATTTTCAAATTTCTGGATATCTCTGTCCACACTATCCACACTTTCATGGTCTTCATCTTGTCCTCCTGATGTACCAGCATCATCGTCCCATCCTGTTCTACCGTGCTTATTATGTCTTGCCGAATAAAAGTTCAGGACATAGATGATTGATGGCTTTCCAAGTCCTCTCCTCTTTTTTATGATGAGACCTGCTTTCTTCTCAAGTTCTCCCAGCGTCTTCACTGCCTTCTGGTTTCCGCAGTTCAGATCCTCCATAATGTCTTCGATGGTATAGACGATGTAGACGCGATCATCTTCGTCAAACCACCTGTTCTTTATGGATAACTGAAGCCTGTCGAGCATCAGCCCGTACAGAAGCTTCGCATCTGTGCTTATGTCATGGAACTGTTCCCCACGCACAAGAAGCTTCGGTATCCTGAAGAAAGCATACTGGCTGGCTCCGGCAGCTCCATAGAAATAATCGTAGGGCATGTTGTCATCCTCCGTTCGGGTAAAAAAAAGACGTCTGGCTGATTGGATTGAAATCAGACAAACGTCTCTTAATGTTATCTTAAGTTGTAATCACACTGCTTCCACAGTGGCCAGTTTTTCATCTCCCACTATTATCGGCACTATGTGTTATTCGCTAAGCTCGGGGTCTCTTTAACCTGTCAAATTCATCGTTAATATGCTCTCATGCCCGCATGTTCGAGTACCAGAACGAGTACCATTCCGAGTACCATGCGAGTACCAATTTCCTATAAATTATAAGAATTTATATCGAGTTATATGTATGTCAAATTTTCCCGAAGTCCAGTATTTATGCGGCTTTAGAGAGATTTATCACTCTTTGTGGAGATACATGAAATAGGCCGTTATGTAACGATTCCTAACTTCATTGACGTCATTTCTCCTTTATATGTAAGGTTAAAAGATCTTATGATATATGCCTTTTATGGTTCCTTTATCCCGCTTTAAAAGCAATAAAAAAGCCCGACATGCCAAAATATTATAGCAGACAGGCTCTCTTTTCTCAACTCTATTTCATGAAGCAGAATGTATCTGCAATGTATCGTAATGTATCTGCATCCATAGCTTCATCCATATTACAGAATTTACCCAGCATTTTTTTGTTTTTTCAGGCGGATCCGGTTTACACCGATACAAACAATACTTATAAGCACCAGTCCCGCAGATAATGCCTGCGATACCGGGATCGAGGTTCCCCAGAGGAGGAGTGAATCTGTCCGCAGCTGCTCGATAAAAAATCTGCCAAGTCCGTACAAGCCAAGATACATGTAGAATATCTGACCATTGAATCTTTTTTTGGGTGATGTCATAAACAAAATCAGAAATACCATCAGATTCCACATACTCTCGTAAAAGAATGTGGGATGAACCTGGATATACTCGACACCGCTGACATTCACCACATGCTTAAGCACATCGGCATCCAGCATGTTGGGATTAACAATAGACAGCTTGATGCGCATCTGCAAAAACGAATGGGTATATCCTCCAAAAGCCTCAGCATTAAAAAAATTGCCCCATCTGCCGATTGCCTGCCCAAGGATCAATCCGATGACCCCACTATCTGCAAGCTCAAGCGGATTCAGTTTCCGCCATCTTGAGAATAAAAAGCAGGCAATGATTGAAGTAATCACGCCACCGTAAATGGCGAGACCTCCCTGTCGGATATTCAGAATCTCATTTAAATGCTTGCTATAATAATCCCATTCAAATATGACATAATACGCTCTGGCACCCAGAATTGCAAAAATCACTGTATACAATCCAAAATCCTGGATATCATCCGGATTTCTGCCGTGGCGCTTATAATCATAGCCGGCGACAAGAAACCCTAGCAGCATGCCGATCCCTATGATAATGCCGTAAAAGGCAATCCTGAATCCAAAGGGCGAAATCGAGTTTTTGAGATGCTCGATGCCTATGCCAAGATTTGGGAAATATAAATCATAATTGGTAAAGTCCATTTATTACACTCCTTATGGTTCAGTTTCTAAGTGCAAATTTCCTTGCAAAAGCTTTAAGAACTCATCTTCTGTGACAATAGGAACCCCAAGTTCCTTGGCTTTTTTATTTTTCCCTGTCGTAGATGTAATATCATTATTCACAAGATATGCTGTTTTAGCAGAAACCGAACCTGCAGCTCTGCCTCCGGCTTTTTCAATCAGTTCCTGAAGCTCCTTACGATTTGCAAAGTGCCGAAGTGCACCCGTGATCACAACACTCTTACCTTCCATCGTTTTTGGTGTAGTGTCGTCTTCTTTAGCTTTGCGAAGATGAATGTCCTTAAGGAGTGCATCCAGTGCCTGCATTTTTTCCGGGTTATGGAAATATGCAGCAATACTCTCTGCCAGCACCTCTCCAATGCCGGGCACCTCAAGAAGCTCCTCTACACTGGCATGTTTTAGTTTCTCAAGATCATCAGCGAAATGTCTGCATAAAAGCTTAGCATTTGCAAGCCCGATTCCTGCAATGCCAAGACCATAAATCAGTCGGTAAAGGTCGGTTTCTGAAGCAGATTTTGCTGCAGCAATGAGATTATCATAGGATTTCACCCCAAAACCATCCATTGCCACGATTTCGTCCCTATGCCTGTCAAGATGAAAAATGTCCGTGTAATCATGGATAAAACCATGTCCGATAAATTTTTCCAATGTAGCATCAGATAATCCATCAATATTTAAAGCATCCCTGGATACGAACAACGAGAAGTTTTTGATTTTCTTAGCCGGACAATCCGGATTGGGGCAATACAGATATCTGGAGTCATTATCGTTACGGATTTCTGTAGGCTTACCGCAGGCTGGGCAGATCTTCGCCGGCGTAAGGTTTCCGGACTTCGTCAGGTTGTCCGCGATCTGAGGGATAATCATATTGGCTTTATATACCGTGATATGATCTCCAAGCCCGAGCTTCAGGTCCTCACAGTACGACAAATTGTGCAGACTTGCGCGGCTTACGGTAGTTCCCTCCAGCTCCACCGGGTCAAAAACAGCTACGGGGTTAATGAGTCCCGTCCGGCTCGGGGACCATTCGACCTCTCGAAGCACAGTTTCTGCCGTTTCATCCGACCATTTAAATGCAATGGCGTTACGGGGATATTTTGCCGTGCGGCCCAACGATAGTCCATAGGCAATATCCTCGTAGATCAGCACCAGTCCGTCTGACGGGAAGTCATTATGATTGATTTCATCTGCGAACCACTTGACTGTTTCATGGATATTGCCACGATTCACTCGTTTCCAGCCTACGACATCAAAGCCCTGCTGACTCAAAAACTCATACTGCTCCGAGCGCCGGTTATGGAAATCCACCTCCTGCTGGTTGGTATCAACTGCAGAAACCAGCGTAAATGCCACAAGATTTACATGGCGGGATTTTGTAATGCGCGGATCCAGCTGGCGTACCGAACCTGCACAGAGATTTCGTGGGTTCTTGTATTTGGCATCTGCATCGGAAATGGTTTCATTGATGTGCTGAAATTCAGAGTAGCGAATGATGGCTTCTCCTCTAAGGACCAGCTCTCCCATAAAGGAAATTTTGCTTGGCAGATTATCAAAGGCAAGCGCATTTTGTGTGATCACCTCGCCGATTTCTCCATTTCCCCGCGTGACGGCCTTTTGCAGCCTGCCGCCCTGATATGTCAAGACAACGGTAAGCCCATCCATTTTCCAGGATAAAAGCCCCTCCTGATCTCCGAGCCATGCAGCAAGGTCATCCACCGACTTGGTTTTATCAAGACTCAGCATCGGACTGGGATGCCGCTCCTTGGGAAGCTCTGACAGCACGTCGTACCCTACCCGCTGCGTGGGGGAGGCAGACAGGATGACTCCTGTATCCGTCTCCAGGGTCTGAAGCTCATCATATAGCCGATCATACTCAAAGTTTGACATGATCTCATTTCCGTCCTGATAATACGCACGCGAAGCCTGATCCAGCTGCGCCACTAGCTTCTTCATTCTGACGAGCTTATCTGTCTGCTCCTTACTATCCTTCTGATTCAAAGCCATCCTCACCTCTATCTTAAGCTTTAATACCCTTCTGTAAATGCCAGCCTTTACTTCTTCTGACTCTTTGCCGGAATTTCTCCGCTATCTGCACTTTCACTCTCAGGAAGTCCCAGCTCGGATACATCAATCTCCCGATACTCTCCCGGACGCAAGCCCTGGAGTCTAACATTCATAATCCGGACTCTACGGAGCTTTTTAACCTTGTAGCCAAGCTCCTCACACATCCGGCGGATCTGTCGATTCAGCCCCTGTGTAAGCACAATATGGAACTGATGCGTGCGAATGGATACCGGAAGGCGCATATCCTGCCACACCTCGCAAGGGCGGGTCTTTACCTTTAGCTCTTTAAGATATACCCCATCCGCCATATGCTCTAGAAATTCATGCGTCAGGATTTTGTCCACAGAAACGACATATTCCTTCTCATGATAGTTTTTTGCACGATTGATCCGGTTGACAAGATCGCCCATGTTGGTAAGAAAAATTAATCCCTCGGAGTCCTTATCCAGACGTCCAATCGGATAAACCCGGGTCGGATAATGCACGGCTTCAACAATATTGGTAGCCTTGTCATTATCAGATGTCGTGCAGACAATCCCTCTCGGCTTATAATATGCAAGCAGAACCGGCTTTGGTTTATCATAATCCTGATTCTTAGTGGAAACGGTCTCTCCATACCGGCTCATCATCTTCCGGCTGCCGGAGCTAAGCTCATAGGCCTCCTCCGGGTTATGTGCCTGTGCCTTTAAAGCATGCGGATTGACACAGTGTCCATCTACCTCAATGGAGTCCTCTTCTGTCACCTGCTGTCCGAGCTCAATCGCCTTGCCGTTGACGGTAACTCTGCCATCTGCAATCAGCCGATCTGCCTCTCTCCTGGAGCAGAAGCCCAATTCAGAAAGTCGTTTATTTATTCTCATGGCTTATTCCTTCTATTTCCCCGATTGGAGGAATCGTATCATCCGAGGTAAATATAACCTCACCATTCAGGTTCGGATCAAGCTCCGCCGGAAGCTCCTTATCGTTTCGGAAATCTGCAAAAAAGCATGCATCTCCAAAAGAGAAAAAGCGGTATTTCTCACGGACGGCTATGCGATAGGCACGGAGCACATTTTCCCTGGTGCTGAATGCCGACACCAGCATGACCAGCGTGGATTCCGGAAGATGGAAATTGGTAATCAATGCATCCATGCATTTAAACCGGTATCCCGGGTAAATAAAGATATCTGTCCAGCCTGACTTGGCATCCAGATGTCCATCTGCCTCTGCAGCCGATTCCAGTGTGCGGCAGGATGTTGTACCGGTGCAGATTACCCGATGTCCCTCCGCGTGCGCCTTATTGATCTTTGCCGCTTCCGACGGCTCGACAATATAAAATTCCGAATGCATATGATGATCTTCCAGCTTGTCAGCCTTAACCGGTCGGAAGGTTCCGAGACCTACATGCAGCGTAATATGTGCAATTTCAACTCCCTTATCCTTCACCTTCTGAAGCAGCTCCCTGGTCCAGTGAAGTCCCGCAGTCGGCGCTGCAGCCGAACCATCATTTTTGGCATACACCGTGTTGTAGCGTTCCTTCTCCTTAAGCTGATGGTGAATATATGGTGGAATCGGCATTTCTCCCAGCTTATCCAGAACCTCCTCCCAGATACCGTCAAACTCAAAATGGATGATGCGGTTGCCGTCATCTATGGTATCGATGATTTCCCCCTTAAGAGTTCCATCTCCGAAATCCACCCTTGCACCGTTACGCATTTTTTTACCAGGCTTAACAAGGCACTCCCAGTCCGTTGCATTTTTCCGCTGCAACAGCAGTACTTCAACATGTGCTCCGGTTTCCTCTTTTACCCCGTGAAGGCGTGCAGGGATGACCTTGGTATCATTGATGACAAGGCAATCTCCCGGGTGCAGGTAGTCAATGATATTGTAAAAATGCCGATGATTAATTGCTCCTGTAAAGCGATCTATCAAAAGCAGTCTGGAATCTGACCGTTTTTCCAGCGGGTCCTGCGCGATCAGTTCCTCCGGCAGATCATAATAAAAATCTTTGGTTTCCATTTTATATACGCTCCTTTATATACGCTCCTGAATATTTATATGTACATCAATCTCTTTTGCTCAAGAAAAATCAGCGTTGCTATTATACTACACTCTCAGATAATTTGCGATCTTATGCAATATCTCTACGTTAAAGCAATCAGGCAGGAGTCATCTCTAATAAGAGAGAAACTCCTGCCCCACATTTTCATTTCTAATGTTACATTGCCATTCCTGTTTGTAAACGGTTAACCCTCTGGTCCCTGTCCAACCTCCACAACATCTCCGGATGGAGCGCCGCTGTTTCCATTACTGTTACTTCCGGAATCCGCATTACCTCCACCAGGTCCTGCCGCTGCCTGGGCAGCAGACGAAGCCGTTGGTGCCTCTGTCACATGCGGATCGCCACCTGCTTCAACCACATCATGCGAATTTTCAGCGGCGGAAGTAGTTCCGGATGTGCCCTTAGAGGAAGCTCCTGCACTCTTAGTCTCTGCTGCAGTAGTCTCCGTACGACGGGATGTACTTTTTGCAGATGTCTCCTTTTGTTCTGTATCTCCATCAGAACCGGAACGGTTCCCTGACGCGGACGCATCTTTGCTTTCAGACGCAGTGGTCTCCGCTTCCGTTTCAACAGAAATCAAGGAAACCTCAGAGTCAATGACAGACTGGTCTTCACTGTAGATACGCCCTGTCTGGAATGCATCATAGATCACCGCTAATCGCGAATCCGAGGATAATGCCTCCAGCAGTCGGGAATTGGTCGCATTGATCAGCTCAATGACCTCCTGATGTCCTGTAGTATAAGAATTAATAAACTTCACCTGCTCCGGAGTCATGTTTTCCACAAGCTCAAACTCGTTCTGATCATTTACCTTAATATAACAGTACATGATCGCAGGTGCCGGTTGAGAAGCACGCCGGAAATTGACATCATATGTAATAAACACGAGCTTGGAATTTTTTTCGAGTCCGTTTACGGCATATAATTTAATGTTGTCATAACTCTCAATATACCCTGCCTGCGTCTTTAACTGCTGCCGGAACTGTTCCTTTTCTGCATCTGTCTTATTGGTGACACCACTCATTTTATAGATGGTATCTACATCCGCTGACAGCTTTGCCGCAAAATACCGTTTAAAGAAATCCTCCAGCACATTATCATTATATTCCCGGACAATGGTCGGATCCTGCGTTTCTTCTGTGGAGTCCTCCACATTCCCGGCACTGGTTTCCATAAGATCCGAAGCTGTCGCCTCCATGCTTCCTTGTAAGGGGGCTGCAGTTTCAGGTGTTCTGCCCTTATGACCTGCTCCGGCATGATCCAGGATTACGATCAGGATCATTAATACAACAATAATAGCAGGAATCACCAGAATCCCGCTCTCCGCCTGCATTTGGCTTTTCCGCCGTCTTCTCGCGGCAATTTGCCTCCTGTGTTTCGTCTTACGTGCGATGATCTCCTCTACCGTATTTTCTCTTAATGCCTTATCGACATCATCAAGATCCTTAAGCCTTCTATCCATACTTAGTTCGCTCTTGCTCCATCACGGCCATAGTAGTGTCCGCCAATCCAGGTATCACTTACCATGGCACCATTTGCATCCATATAATACGTTTTACCGTCGATGGTATGCTGTCCTTCTGTATACATCTGTCCATTTGCCGGGTTCATATAGTACCATCGGTCATTGATCAGATTCCAGCCAAGTGCCATTTCAGCATCTGCTTTACAGAAATACCAGGAACCATTAGACTCCAGTATCCAACGATTCCAGTCGATATATCCATATTCATTAAAATGATAGTTCTTATCTCCGATCCTTCTCCATGTACTGACCGGATAGGTCCCGTCATTGTCGAGATACCATCTGCCCTGAGCATCGGTCTGCCATCCGGTACTCTGATAGGTATTGGCAACAACATGTCTTGAAGTCACTGTTGCCGACGACCATCCGTTTCCGATGCCGGAACTATTGATGCTCTGACCATTAGAACTCCGGGGGGCAGTCCCTGTGATACCAGGTCCCTGCTGCGTTCCATGAGAAGATATCCCTGTAGCCGAGGAACTGCTGACGCCGGGTCCTTTGCTGGAGCCCGCTGTAGAAACACGAGGTAAGCCTCCGTTCACATCCTCTGTATATACGGCTACGATATTATCTGCATAGCCCGACCAACTGCTCCAGTCATTTCCTACATCTTTTGCGCGCACTCTCGCAGTATAATAACCTCTGGCTCCGACTGTAAAATCTGCAGTTGTACCCTCACCTGCATCCAGCTTTTGAGATTTTACGCTGCTATGTGTACTGCCATTGGCGTTGGTTTTTACCAGCTGGATTTCATATTGGTCGATCCCATAGATTTGTGGTGCCGACCAGCTTACCGTAATATCAGCTCCGCTGCTGTTTAATGAAACATTGTCCGGCGCGGCTATAGAGCTGGTTTTAGCCACCGCAGTAGTTGCCATGGTAATAGCCGATAGTACCGCTGCAACAGCAATTTTTACACTCTGTCTCACAAAACTGTCCCCCTTCTGCTCTATACACTGTATACATTACTATCTGCAGTGCATAATACTATGTCCATCATACAATAGACCGGGGCAGAATAAAAGAACAATCTTTCTTACATTCCATTGCCTCAGGCAGATTTGGAGCTTCCTTCCTTTTGCTTAAGCGCTTCCATAATTGCATCTGAAAACTGATCTGCGCAGGATGTTCCCCTGCCATTACAGTCATTTCCATGCAGAAGCTCCGCAACCTTTTCTGCCGGCTGTCCCTCAACAAGCTTGCTGATTGCCTGCAGATTACCGTTGCAGCCGCCCCGGAACTTTACATTATATAATTTACCATCCTCAAGATCGAAGCTGATATTCTGCGCACAAACCATACGACTCGGTTTAAAAGAAAATGTTTCCATAATGATTACCTCAATATATAACTTCACTAAATAATTTGATAAACGGTGAATCCTACTTACTATATCCATTTTGACAGAGCTCGTCAATGCATTACCCGTCAAAGTAAAACGATGATACAGTCACTATTGATTTTTCCGGTAGTGACCTCACGGAAGAGACTTACTGTCAAGTTTCAATGACGCAAATACGATCGGTAATTTTTCAGTCTACCTCATTTAAGTGCAGCATTTAATTCACGGACTGCATCCCTGCAGGAAGCAGGCGAACCATCGATATGGTATACTTCACCCTCCGTCACCAAATTATAAACCTTTACGTTATCTACATAAATCTTTCCGCTTTCAGAGGTAAAGCGTATAGAATCTGGATGACCGTCTACTTCATAGGAAATCGTATCTTTCTGCTCTGATGCAGCAAAGCTGCGGCTCTCCCCTTGATCAAGTATAACTCTCACTCTTCCGGAAGCTCCAACACTTCCAAGCGTAAACGAGATCGTAGTTTTTGTCCCATTCTGGGTTCCATTGCTGTCTGCTAATCCGCTATAAATAGAAGCACCTTTATTAAGAATCGCCACATGGCTTCCTTCGATCACTCCTACAGAAGCCCCTTGCTCAAAGCTCCATCCCTTCTCGCCCATCGCAAACTGTGGATTATACAACTTATTGTTGGCATAATCCCTGTAGGTCCATAGTCCATAACCGTTGCCATATTCCTTCAAAATTGCAGAAGAACGCTTTATAAAAGAAGCCTTGTCACTTTCCCGGATTTTTGCATTCGCTTCAAATCCTGGTGTATTATCTGTAAAAAGCATTTGCTCCAGATAAACCTTTTTACCGCCTGCATCATGAATCGTCTTTAAAGCAGTTTTAAGAGAGTTCAATGCCTGATCTGAAGTCAGGGTTCCTCCTCCGGTAAACATTGTCGGGCTCCACATCGCTGAAGCATAAGAGGCATCTGCCGCACCAAAGGTACTGTAATGGCTTACATACGTTTGTGATCCATTGGTACCATAAATCCGGTCACCATCCATACGTACTTCAAAGGACAGATCCGGAAAATATTGCTGACTCTCTGTAAGCAGCTGCATTAAAAAGCTGTCATACCACTCAAAAAATACTTTACGCGCAGGGCTTGCCGATGAGGGAAAATAGATCTTGGTTTCTGTGAGCCCCTGATCTCGATACAGCTCCTTGAGTTCATCCAATGTATAATGGCTTAAAGCATACTCTGTATACCCTGTAAGCTTTGCTATGCGAATGCTTCCTTCCGTTTTGCCATACCCTGCCGCTGTTGTCGTAAACGTCCAGAAATCCTCCCAGGTGGTAAATCCTCCGGCAAAATTATCATGAGTAGAAGCCTTATCATAGACCTTTTTGAGATATGCAAACCACTGATTCCGCATCTGCTCATTCTGTACAAGCTTGGTCACTCTGGTTGTAGCACTTTCCCCTGGTGCATAATCCCAGGTATATCCCATTCTGAGTGCTACAGAAAGCCCGTGTCTTGCAGCTGCATTCATAACCTGATCCAGCTTATCTAAGGCATATTGGTTATAGGATCCGGATTCCTTCTGGAATTCCCTCCATGGTATAACAAGTATGATATTGTTAAATCCATCCTCAGCGATCTGCTGAAGCTCCGCATCCATATGATCAGACTCTGTATTCCAGAAATTCACAATCCATTCGTCTGAGTAGTAGGTTGCTGACTTCAGATATTGCTCATTTGGTTTTGCAAATCCCGTAGTAAATAGAAAAGCAGCGACAGAAATTGCTGCAAGAGTAAAATAAGAACGAGTCAAAAGTTTCATAAAGCGCCTAACATAGCATATTTCTTAAAACATCTGCCTTACATTGTTCAATTTGAAGGCACTCTGTAATCATAACTATTAAAATATCGTCCGTCAACTGCGGATAAATTTAAAAAGAGCAGCCTGCATTTGCAGACTGCTCTTGTAAAGTCAGATTATGAAATTACTCAAGAATCTTTACAACTCTTCCGGAGCCAACGGTTCTACCACCCTCACGGATAGCGAAGCGAAGACCCTCTTCCATAGCTACCGGGTGGATAAGATCAACTTCCATCTCAGTGTTATCGCCAGGCATGCACATCTCAGTGCCCTCTGGGAGCTCGCAAACGCCAGTTACATCAGTTGTTCTGAAGTAGAACTGCGGACGATAGTTAGTAAAGAAAGGAGTATGACGACCACCCTCATCCTTTGTAAGGACGTAAACCTGAGCGGTAAACTTCTTATGGCACTTTACAGTACCCGGCTTGCAGACAACCTGTCCTCTCTCGATCTGATCACGGTTGATACCACGAAGAAGCAGACCAACGTTATCACCAGCCATAGCCTCATCAAGAGTCTTACGGAACATCTCCATACCGGTTACAACGGACTTCTCAGTCTCCTCGGAAATACCAACGATCTCAACTTCATCGTTAAGCTTAAGAACACCACGCTCTACACGGCCGGTAGCTACAGTACCACGACCGGTAATGGTGAAGATATCCTCAACAGGCATAAGGAAAGGCTTCTCATCATCACGAACAGGCTCAGGAATGTAGGAATCTACAGCATCCATAAGCTCCATGATCTTATCGCCCCACTCAGACTTCGGATCCTCAAGAGCCTTAAGAGCAGAACCACGGATTACAGGAATCTCATCGCCCGGGAAGTCATACTCATTAAGAAGATCTCTAACTTCCATCTCAACCAGCTCAAGAAGCTCAGGATCATCAACCATATCGCACTTGTTAAGGAATACAACGATAGCTGGAACACCTACCTGACGAGCAAGAAGGATATGCTCTCTGGTCTGTGCCATAACACCATCAGTTGCAGCTACTACAAGGATAGCACCATCCATCTGTGCAGCACCAGTGATCATGTTCTTTACATAGTCAGCGTGGCCCGGGCAGTCAACGTGTGCATAGTGTCTCTTAGCAGTCTCATACTCAACGTGAGCGGAGTTAATGGTGATTCCTCTTTCTCTCTCCTCCGGTGCCTTATCAATCTGATCGAAAGGAACCGCATTCTCAAGTCCAAGACGATCTGCAAGTACAGCAGTAATAGCAGCTGTAAGAGTAGTCTTGCCGTGGTCAACGTGACCAATGGTACCAATGTTTACATGTGGCTTCGTTCTTTCGAAATGTGCCTTTGCCATTTTTAAATCCCTCCTGGAAAAAATGTAATACAACGAAATTCATGTCAAGCACTCACGCATGCATTGGCATGCTCCGTGCAGTACATTAGCACTGAATAAACTCAGACTCTCACCTTAGCCAATTCAGTAATCATAATTTTAGCATTTGTTGTATTTTTTATCAAGTATATTTTATAGCCCGCACCGCTTTGATACGGGCTATAACAGCATTTAGAAGAAATAAATTACTTCTTTCCGTTAATTTCAGCCAACACCTTGTCCTGAACGTTCTTCGGGCACTTCTCATAGTGATCAAAGAACATGGAGTAGTTTGCACGACCCTGTGTCTTGGAACGAAGGTCGGTAGCATATCCAAACATCTCAGCAAGCGGAACAAAACCATTAATCTGCTTTCCGGATGGGATATCTTCCATACTCTCGATTCTTCCACGACGTGAGTTTACATCGCCGATAACATTACCCATGTACTCCTCAGGAGTAGTAATCTCAACCTTCATGATCGGCTCAAGAAGCACAGGATTTGACTTCTGCATTGCTGCCTTAAATGCCATAGATCCTGCGAACTCAAATGCACGCTCATTAGAGTCGACTTCATGGTAAGAACCATCATAAACATTGGCATGTACACCCAGAACAGGGAATCCTGCAAGCACACCACTGTTGGCTGCCTCTCTGATACCCTTTTCAATTGCCGGAATGTACTCCTTCGGGATGGAACCACCAACAACGGTAGACTCAAACTTAAAGGTCTCCTCACCGTTCGGATCCATCGGCTCAAACTTAACCTTACAATGTCCGTACATACCAGAACCACCGGACTGGTGAACGTACTTTCCTTCTACATCTGCAGGCTTGGTGAAGGTTTCCTTATAAGCAACCTCAGGTGCACCTACATTTGCTTCTACCTTGAACTCACGGAGAAGTCTGTCAACAATGATTTCCAGGTGCAGCTCACCCATACCGGAAATGATTGTCTGACCGGTTTCCTCATTTGTTCTTACGCGGAAGGTCGGATCCTCCTCGGCAAGCTTAGCCAGTGCATCTGTCATCTTGCCCTGAGAAGCCTTGGTCTTAGGCTCGATAGCGACAGAAATAACAGGCTCCGGGAACTCCATAGACTCAAGAATGATCGGATGCTCTTCATCACAGATCGTATCACCGGTTGTAGTATTTTTAAAACCTACAGCAGCAGCGATATCACCGGAAAATACCTCATCCAGCTCCATTCTCTTATTAGCATGCATCTGAAGCAGACGGCCGACTCTTTCCTTCTTATCCTTTGTGGAATTAAGGACGTAAGAACCATTTCTGCAGACACCAGAATATACTCTGAAGTATGCAAGCTTACCTACAAACGGATCCGTCATAATCTTAAATGCAAGTGCTGCAAACGGTGCATTATCGGAAGAAGGACGAGTCTCAGGATTGCCCTCGAGATCAGTACCCTCGACATCAGGGATATCGGTTGGTGCCGGCAGATACTCAATAACAGCATCCAGAAGCTTCTGTACGCCCTTATTTCTGTAAGCGGTACCGCAAAGACATGGAATTGCATCTCCTGCAATAGTTGCCTTACGAAGTACCTTCTTCATATCCTCGATAGAAGGCTCCTCGCCATCCAGATACTGCATCATAAGATCATCATCAAGCTCGCAGATCTGCTCAACCATCTTGGAGTGATACTCCTCAGCCTGGTCCTTAAGCTCATCTGGAACATCCTTGATTTCGATCTTCTCACCCTTATCATCAAGATAATAATAAGCTCTCATCTCAAAAAGGTCTACGAGTCCAACATAGGTGTCCTCACGACCGATCGGGATCTGAACCATGATACAGTTCTTACCAAGACGATCAACGATTGTCTGTACAGAATGGAAGAAGTCTGCACCAACTACATCCATCTTGTTGATGAATGCAAGACGAGGAACATGGTAGGTATCAGCCTGACGCCATACATTCTCAGACTGAGGCTCTACACCGCTCTTGGCATCAAATACACCGACAGCGCCATCAAGTACTCTCAGTGAACGCTCAACCTCTACCGTAAAGTCAACGTGGCCCGGAGTATCGATAATATTGATACGATACTCAGGAGCACCGGCAATTTTTACATGCTCGTGCTCCGGAGTCCAGTGACAGGTGGTAGCGGCTG
Source organism: Oribacterium sp. HCP28S3_H8 (assembly GCF_052064775.1). NCBI lineage: Bacteria > Bacillati > Bacillota > Clostridia > Lachnospirales > Lachnospiraceae > Oribacterium > Oribacterium sp. HCP28S3_H8. The sequence goes on from NZ_JBQHUZ010000007.1 coordinate 39,086, forward strand.
AAGTAATGGTGATACCTCTCTCCTGCTCCTGGGCCATCCAGTCCATGGTAGCAGTACCATCATGAGTCTCACCGATCTTGTGGTTTACACCAGTGTAGAAAAGGATACGCTCTGTAAGAGTGGTCTTACCTGCATCGATGTGCGCCATAATACCAATATTTCTTGTATGCTCAAGTGAATACTGTCTCTCAGCCAATGTCGTTCCTCCTTATCAGAATCTGTAATGAGCAAATGCCTTATTAGCTTCTGCCATTCTGTGCATTTCCTCTTTACGCTTTACTGCCGCACCAGTATTGTTGGCAGCATCCATAATTTCATTAGCAAGTCTCTCAGCCTGTGTCTTCTCGGATCTCTTTCTGGAGAACTCGGTAAGCCATCTGAGAGCAAGTGTCTGACGTCTCTCAGGCTTAACCTCCATAGGGACCTGATAAGTTGCACCGCCGACACGCTTTGCCTTAACTTCAAGAACAGGCATGATATTGTTCATTGCCTCTTCAAATACCTCGGTAGCTTCTTTGCCGGTCTTAGCAGCGACCTGTTCAAAAGCTCCGTATACGATTTTCTGAGCAACACCCTTTTTACCATCAAGCATGATGGAATTAACGAGCTTTGTTACAACCTTGGAGCTGTAAACCGGGTCTGCCAGAACGTCTCTGTGTACAGTATGTCCTTTACGTGGCACGTTACTTCCCTCCTTAAATATTTAATTTAGATCTCAGGTACTCTTCGCAACCTGAACCGATATTCTGCATTCGCATCCGACTCTGCGGAATTTACAGAGAATGCCGCCAGTTCCGTTTTGCGAGTTCATGCGGACTGCTCTGGACACACCATCTTTATATAGTGGACCAAATTATCCGTCATAACCATGTCTAAAATTGCTTCGTTACTAACTTTTTGAGCCTTGCCAGAATTACTTCTTAGCCTTAGGTCTCTTGGCGCCGTACTTGGAACGGGCCTGCATTCTGTTGGCTACGCCAGCGGTATCAAGTGTGCCGCGGATGATATGGTAACGAGTACCAGGAAGATCCTTAACACGTCCGCCTCTGATCATAACAACAGAGTGCTCCTGAAGGTTGTGGCCTTCTCCCGGGATGTATGATGTTACTTCGATACCATTGGAAAGTCTTACTCTGGCAATCTTACGAAGTGCGGAGTTCGGCTTCTTAGGTGTAGCTGTCTTTACAGCTGTACATACACCACGCTTCTGCGGAGCATTGTTAGTCGTCGCTTTCTTCTGTAAGGAGTTAAATCCTCTCTGAAGTGCAGGTGCTGTTGACTTCTTCTTAATTGAAGTTCTGCCCTTTCTAACGAGCTGGTTAAATGTAGGCATTTTGGTCTCCTTTCATTAATATTGATTTTCCTCTAAAGTTTCCTCTTTATTTATATAGTAGAAAAACAAATGAGGGCGCGCATTTTACGCACGCCCTCATATGATACTTCAACGGTATTTCATTGTCAATAATGAAATTAAAGTTCGTTGTTCTTTTCTCTCATCAGATAGTCCAGCTGTGCATTATCTTCAACCGCCTGTGCATTGATATCAAACGCTTCGTCTGCCGTAAATATCTGATCACTTACATCATTAAGATCCTTTGGATCCGTAGACAGCTTTACATTTCTATAACGCTTCATACCGGTTCCTGCAGGAATCAGCTTACCAATGATAACATTTTCCTTGAGTCCGACAAGATGATCAACCTTACCATTGATTGCCGCCTCGGTAAGAACCTTGGTGGTCTCCTGGAAGGATGCGGCTGACATAAAGGAATCCGTTGCAAGAGATGCCTTGGTAATACCAAGAAGTGTTCTCTTACCTTCTGCCGGCTTTTTGCCTTCCTTAATCAGTCTCTCATTTTCATCCTCAAACTCAAGTCGGTCTACGCTGGTACCCGGGATAAAGTCAGAATCGCCTGCTTCCTCGATACGTTCCTTTTTCATCATCTGATGAACGATCATCTCGATATGCTTATCCTGAATTTCTACGCCCTGGAGTCTGTACACTCTCTGAACCTCAGAAATCAGGTAGTTCTGTACAGCAACCTCACCCTTGATCTTTAACAGATCATGCGGATTGATGGAGCCCTCGGTCAAAACATCACCAACCTCAAGCACATCGCCATCCAGGACCTTAAGTCTTGAGCCGTAAGGAATCAGATAAGTCTTGGACACACCTCTATCCGGATCCGTAACCACAACCTCTCTCTTTTTCTTGGTATCCTTGATTTCAATAACACCAGGAATTTCTGTGAGGATGGCAAGTCCCTTAGGTCTCCGCGCCTCAAAAAGCTCTTCAACTCTAGGAAGACCTTGTGTGATATCGCCACCGGCAACACCACCGGTATGGAACGTTCTCATGGTCAGCTGTGTACCAGGCTCACCAATCGACTGTGCCGCAATGGTACCAACTGCTTCACCGACCTGCACCGGCTGACCAGTTGCAAGGTTGGAACCGTAGCATTTAGCGCAGATACCGCTTCTGGATCTGCAGGACAGTACCGAACGGATCTTAATGGTCTTTCTGCCCATCTTGTTGAGCGCCTTTATGACTTCAGGAGCTCTCTTAGCGGTAACCATATGATCTGCCTTGATGACAATCTTGCCGGTTTCCGGATCCTCGATGGTCTCGGCAACGAAACGTCCGGTGATTCTCTCCTCCAGAGACTCGATCTTTTCCTGTCCATCAGACAGCTCTCCGATCTCGATATACGGGATCGTGTCTCTGTCCGCGGCGCAGTCAAGCTCACGGATAATGAGATCCTGTGTAACATCAACCATTCGTCTTGTAAGGTATCCGGAGTCAGCCGTACGAAGCGCTGTATCCGACAGACCCTTACGTGCACCATGTGCGGAAATGAAGTACTCCAGTACGTCAAGACCCTCACGGAAGTTGGACTTAATCGGCAGCTCAAGGGTACGTCCCTGTGTATCCGCCATAAGTCCACGCATACCTGCAAGCTGCTTGATCTGCTTATCCGAACCACGGGCACCGGAATCCGCCATCATAAAGATGTTGTTATACTTGTCCAGTCCAGTGAGCAGGTCATGGGTCAGCTGATCATCGGTCTTTCTCCAGGTCTCAACAACCTCCTTATATCTCTCCTCGTCCGTAATCAGACCACGTCTGTAGTTACGTGCGATCTTATCTACGGTCTTCTGTGCCTCATCCAAAAGTCCCTGCTTGGTTGCCGGCACGGTCATATCGGAAATGGATACCGTCATGGCTGCGATCGTAGAGTACTTATAACCGGTAGCCTTGATGTCATCCAGAGTCAGCGCAGTCTGCGTTGCACCGTGGGTATCCATAACCTTTTCCAGAATCTGCTTCAGATTCTTTTTCTTTACCAGGAAGTTGATCTCCGGAAGCAGCTCGTTGCCGGGGATGCTTCTGTCTACGAAGCCAAGATCCTGCGGAATAATCTCATTAAAGATCAGACGTCCCGGAGTTGTATCAATGAGTCCGGAAATTGTTCTGCTTGTACCATCCGGATCCGTAATCTGTCTTGACACACGGCACTTGATCTTGGAATGCAGTGTTACATATTTGTTTTCATAAGCAAGGATTGCCTCCGCAATGCTGTGGAAGACCATACCCTCGCCCTTCTCACCATCACGCTCCTGGGTGATATAGTACACACCAAGTACCATATCCTGAGAAGGAACGGCAACAACACCACCGTCAGATGGCTTCAGCAGGTTGTTAGGAGAAAGCAGCATAAATCTGCACTCTGCCTGTGCCTCCTGCGTCAGTGGAAGGTGAATAGCCATCTGGTCTCCATCGAAATCCGCGTTAAACGCAGCACATACCAGTGGATGCAGCTTGATCGCCTTACCCTCAACCAGGATCGGCTCAAACGCCTGGATACCAAGTCTGTGCAGCGTGGGGGCACGGTTCAGCATAACCGGGTGCTCTTTAATAACATCCTCGAGGATGTCCCATACCTGCGGATCCAGCCGCTCAACCATCTTTTTTGCATTCTTAATATTGTGTGCCTTATTGGACTGCACAAGCTCCTTCATAACAAAAGGCTTAAACAGCTCAATTGCCATTTCCTTAGGCACACCACACTGGTAAATCTTAAGCTCCGGTCCTACGACAATAACAGAACGTCCGGAGTAGTCAACACGCTTACCAAGAAGGTTCTGACGGAAACGTCCCTGTTTTCCCTTCAGCATGTCAGACAGAGACTTCAGTGCTCTGTTACCAGGTCCGGTTACCGGACGACCGCGACGACCGTTATCAATCAGCGCATCAACCGCTTCCTGCAGCATTCGCTTCTCATTCCGGACAATGATTTCCGGAGCACCCAGCTCGAGAAGTCTTGCCAGACGATTGTTACGATTGATAATTCTACGATAAAGATCATTCAGGTCAGAGGTTGCAAAACGTCCGCCATCCAGCTGTACCATAGGACGGAGATCTGGCGGGATAACCGGAAGTTCTGTAAGGATCATCCATTCCGGCTTGTTACCGGAGGAACGAAAAGCCTCCACAACCTCCAATCTCTTTACGATTCTTGCTCTCTTCTGTCCTGAGGAGTTGTTTAAATCCTTGCGGAGCTCTGCATATTCCTTTTCCAGATCGATTGCCTTGAGGAGCTCAAGGACCGCCTCTGCACCCATACCTGCACGGAATGTACCATAGCCGTACTGCTCCACAGCATCACGATACTCTTTTTCCGAGAGGACCTGCTTGTAGCTGAGCCCGGTTTCTCCGGCATCCAGTACGATGTAGGAAGCGAAATAAAGCACTCTCTCCAGGATCCTCGGGCTGATGTCCAGGATCAGCCCCATCCGGGACGGGATTCCCTTGAAGTACCAGATGTGAGATACCGGAGCCGCAAGATGAATGTGTCCCATTCTCTCACGACGCACGGAGGACTTTGTGACCTCAACGCCGCAGCGATCACAGATCACGCCCTTATAGCGGATCTTCTTATACTTGCCGCAGTGACACTCCCAGTCCTTGACCGGTCCGAAAATACGTTCACAGAAAAGACCATCTTTCTCCGGCTTAAGAGTTCTGTAGTTGATTGTCTCAGGCTTCTTTACCTCACCGTGGGACCACTCAAGAATCTTTTCCGGGGAGGCCAGTCCGATTTTAATCGAATCGAACTGAACCGGCTCATTAGCATTGTCAAGTTGTGCCATGTATTCCTCCTATTTTAGTTGTTGTCATCGTCGAAATCATCAGACTTCGGCACGGTATCTTCATCACTAAACAGATCATCGGAATCCGAAGTGTAATCATCATCTGTGAAATCATCATCACCCGAAGCAAGATCAGCAGCCAGCGCCTTGGCAAGTGCATCATCATCCACCTCGCTGTCATCAGCTTCCTTGTCTTTGGACTCCTCCTGAGAGTCTACAAGCTCGCCGTTTTTAAACTCCTGCTCCGTGTATCCGTAATTGCCATAGTTCTCATGCTGATCATAACGGTTGTCTCCGCCGGAAAGCAGACGGTGCATATCCTGATTTGCATCATAGAGATCCTCGGTGATTTCGATTTCCTTACCATCCTCATCCAGTACCTGCATATCAAGGCAGAGTGCCTGCATTTCCTTAAGCAGTACCTTAAAGGATTCCGGTACGCCAGGGGTCGGGATGTTCTGACCCTTAATGATTGCCTCATAGGTCTTGACACGTCCTGCAACATCATCCGACTTCATCGTCAGAATTTCCTGCAGTGTGTACGCAGCGCCGTAAGCTTCCAGCGCCCAAACCTCCATCTCTCCAAATCTCTGACCACCGAACTGTGCCTTACCACCCAGTGGCTGCTGTGTAACCAGAGAGTACGGACCTGTGGAACGTGCATGGATCTTATCATCTACCAGATGATGAAGCTTGAGATAATGCATGAAGCCGATGGATGTCGGACCATCAAACTTATCGCCGGTACGTCCGTCACGCAGCTGTACCTTACCATTGGTAGCGATCGGAACGCCCTTCCACTCCTCTCTATGATCCAGGTGATCTCCAAGATACTGGTATACCTCAGGATCCAGCTCATCCTTATGCAGAGCAGAGAACTCCTCCCAGGACTTGTTGGCATAATCGTTTGCAAGAATCAGCGTCTGGCTGATATCGTCCTCGGTTGCGCCATTAAAGATCGGTGTGGAAACATCAATGCCGAGTACTCTTGCAGCAAGAGAGAGATGCAGCTCCAGGACCTGTCCGATATTCATACGGGAAGGTACGCCCAGCGGATTCAGCACAATATCCAGTGGACGACCGTTCGGCAGATACGGAAGATCCTCAACCGGCAGTACACGTGAGCATACACCCTTGTTACCATGACGACCGGCCATCTTATCGCCTACACCGATCTTTCTCTTCTGCGCAATGTAGATTCTTACAGACTCGGAAACTCCGGGAGCCAGCTCATCCGAGTTTTCTCTTGTGAATACCTTTGCATCCACAACCACGCCATAAGCGCCATGCGGCACCTTGAGCGAGGTATCACGCACTTCGCGCGCCTTTTCACCAAAGATTGCGCGCAGCAGCCTCTCCTCTGCTGTAAGCTCGGTTTCTCCCTTAGGCGTTACCTTACCCACCAGGATATCGCCCGCACGAACCTCGGCACCGATCCGGATAATACCACGCTCATCCAGATTCTTAAGCGCATCATCGCCAACACCCGGCACATCCGAAGTGATCTCCTCCGGTCCAAGCTTAGTGTCGCGGGCTTCGCATTCATACTCCTCAATATGCACAGAGGTATAAACGTCGTTCTGCACCAGCTTCTCGGAAAGCAGAACCGCATCCTCGTAGTTATAACCTTCCCAGGTCATAAATCCGATCAACGGATTCTTTCCAAGTGCAATTTCACCCTGACAGGTGGAAGGACCATCAGCGATAACATCACCCTTCTTCACATGATCACCGGCAAAGACAATCGGCTTCTGATTATAGCAGTTGGACTGGTTGGAGCGCATGAACTTTGTGAGTCTGTACTCATCCAGTCCACCATCTCTATCTCTCCGGACAGTAATCCGGTTAGACGCGGAAATCTCAACCACGCCATCCTCTCTTGCAATCTGGCACACACCGGAGTCTACAGCTGCCTTGGCTGAAATACCGGTATCCACAACTGCTCTCTCGGTTGTCATAAGCGGCACTGCCTGACGCTGCATGTTGGAGCCCATCAGCGCGCGGTTCGCGTCATCGTTCTGCAGGAACGGAATCATGGATGTTGCGACAGAAAAAACCATCTTAGGCGATACATCCATCATATCCACCGCAGTCTTGGGGAACTCTGTGGTCTGCTCTCTATAACGACCGGACACATTATTGTTAATGAAATAGCCCTGCTCATCCAGCTGCGTATTAGCCTGTGCCACAACATAGTTATCCTCTTCATCCGCAGCCAGATAAACGACCTCATCTGTAACGCGCGGGTTCTTAGGATCGCTCTTATCCACAATACGGTACGGTGCCTCAATGAAGCCATACGGATTGATACGGGCATAGGAAGCCAGTGAGTTAATAAGACCAATGTTAGGTCCCTCAGGTGTCTCGATCGGGCACATACGTCCATAGTGTGTATAATGAACGTCTCTGACCTCAAATCCTGCACGGTCTCTGGAAAGTCCGCCAGGTCCGAGGGCTGACAGTCTTCTCTTATGTGTAAGCTCTGACAGCGGGTTATTCTGATCCATGAACTGTGACAGCTGGGAGGATCCAAAGAACTCCTTAACGGAAGCAGTTACCGGCTTAATATTAATGAGAGACTGCGGAGTGATCTCCTCAATATCCTGTGTGGACATTCTCTCACGTACCACTCTCTCCATACGGGAAAGACCGATTCTGTACTGGTTCTGCAGAAGCTCACCAACCGCACGGATCCTACGGTTTCCTAGGTGATCGATATCATCCTTGCTTCCGATTTCCTCTTCCAGATGCATGCAGTAGTTAATAGAAGCAAAAATGTCTTCCTTTGTGATGTGCTTCGGAATCAGCTCATGAATATTTTTATGGATCGCTTCCTTAAGAGCTTCCTTATCACTTCCATCTACTTCATCCAGGATACCACGCAGTACCGGATAGTATACAAGCTCGGTAATGCCCATCTGCTCCAGCTCTTCCTCGGTAAAATCCGGGAGCCACTTGGATGCATCCACTTCAAGTGAAGACAATACCTTTTCCTTACGGGTCGGTCCATCAATCCAGACAAACGGTACAGCCGCATCCTGAATCTCTACTGCCTTGGCAAGGTCAATGGTTTCACCGCTTTCCGCAATAATTTCACCGGTTGCAGGATCTACTACATCCTCAGCAAGCGCATGTCCCTTGATTCTGTTTTTAAAATGCAGCTTCTTGTTAAACTTATATCTGCCGACCTTTGCAAGATCATATCTTCTCGGATCAAAAAACATCGCAGAGAGCAGTGACTGTGCGGAATCCACAGAAAGCGGCTCACCCGGACGGATCTTTTTATAAAGCTCAAGCAGACCACCCTCATAGTCCTCGGACGGATCCTTTTCAAAGGAAGCAAGAAGCTTCGGCTCCTCACCAAAAAGATCAATAATCTCCGCATTGGAGCTCACACCAAGTGCACGGATAAATACCGTCACCGGAACCTTACGAGTTCTATCGACACGTACAAAAAAGACATCGTTAGAGTCTGTCTCGTACTCAATCCAGGCACCACGGTTTGGGATTACGGTGCAGGAATAGAGCTCCTTACCAACCTTATCATGGTCGATGCCATAATATATACCGGGGGAACGAACGAGCTGAGATACGATAACTCTCTCTGCGCCGTTGATTACAAAGGAACCCGTGTCTGTCATCAGCGGCAGATCTCCCATAAAGATCTCATGCTCGTTGATTTCGTCCTTATCCTTGTTAATCAGACGAACCTTTACTCTGAGAGGTGCCGCATACGTAGCATCGCGTTCCTTGCACTCCTCAATTGTATATTTTTTCTCATCTTCGCAGAGCTTGTAATCCACAAACTCCAGACTCAGATGACCGGCAAAATCCTGAATCGGAGAGATATCATCAAAAGCTTCCTTAAGGCCGTCCGTAAGGAACCACTTGTAGGAGTCTTTCTGAATCTCGATCAGGTTTGGCATCTGGAGAACTTCTTTGCTCTGAGAGAATGTCATTCTGACGTTTTTGCCGTTTCTAACGACACGCATCTTGCTTTTTTTCATTGACCGTTCACCCCTGCTAATCTGGACAGTTGCTGGCTGTCCGTTTAGTTAGGACTCACAAAATGCTTGTTAAGATCCTTAGGAAGCGGTATAATAACTACCGTTCTAAGCGCCTTCCCGCAGCATCCCATGAATCAGTACTTTTGTTACACGGCTCATTCCAAATGTGTGAATGTGTCTTCCAAAAAAAGGGCGCACTTAGCCCACGTTTCCAGAATAAGCAAATTTCATACTATCACGGCAACGCATTTACGTCAACCGGTATTCAATAAAAAAATGGTTTCAGGAATTTTCCCGAAGCCATTTTTTATGTTTTTATTTAGAACTAGTATTCAATTTGGAGCTTTTATAAATTTGGAGCCTTGACTTAACGCATATTATTTTGTGATAAATGCTTATTTCTTATTGCCCTTAACAATATCTTTAGCTCTGTCCATGATGCCCTTTTTCTTTTCCGGAGCCTTGGGCAGTCCTCCGCGTGCCGATTTGATCGAGCGGATGTAAAGACCGGAGATGGATACCTTGCACTCTTTTTTTACCGGAATCTGTGCAAAAACCGTCGGGTCACAAAGAAGTGTAAACATCCTAGGTCCGATTTTGGCTTTGACCACCGGAAGCTTCTGCCATTTCAGATAAAACGGCGTCTGCGTCTCTACCTCTTTAGGTACACCGGCAGCGATCGCCTCTTTTAATTTCATCATTTTCTTGTCAATTACAAGGATGCTGGCATCCTGTGTATTGGCATCAATGATCGGCTGCTGTGCCTTCTGCTGTGCAGTAAGCTTTTTACCGTAAAAATAAAGCGCCACGAGCACAATCGCCAGAATAATCAGAATGACAATAAGTACAGTAGATACGGTACCCCAGTTAATCGCAAGTAACATTGATAAATCCTCAACTTTCCTTTATACACAATAGTGTTATTGTACTATTGCGCCGGTGAAATTGCAATCCTTAGTTGGCAGTCTGCGACCGGATTTCCAAACTGTGTAAGCCTGTACAAGAGCTTGATTTCCATCCTGTCCGCTCCTCCTTCAAGATCCTCACGGATCACCACATCCCGGGTGTCAAATCCCAGCTCCATAGAGCCCACCGGAGTTTCATATTCCACGATATGATGTACATTCCGCTCATATCTAAGAAGTCTCTCTCTGTCCCGATTACGGATAATCAAAACACTTTCTGTATCCGGATGAATTTCCAGCTCATGATGAACACCGTCCATGGTATAACTGACCTTGGTTCCTTCCGAAGTTTTACGTAAAATCCCAAAGGCCTGATGCTGAAGCACCTCTGTCTCTCCGTCCACGGTTTCCCGGGTCTCCATTGATATGTTAACCTTCAAGGGGCAATGCATCCTTTCATTTTAAAAGCTATTGCAGTCAGGCTTTCAGGCTTCATATCCCGGTCTCCGGTATGCCGTATCAATCAAGTCCTGGATCAACGTTTTTTTATCAATGCCACGTGCTTCCCACAGCATCGGATACATGGAAATCGCTGTGAAGCCGGGAAGTGTATTTAGTTCATTAAAGACCGGTCCCTGCTCTGTCAGGAAGAAATCAATTCTGGAAAGGCTATAGCCATCGACTGCCTGAAAAACTGTTTTAGCAGCCAGACGGATAAGCTCCAGACTTTCCGGCGCCATGTCCGGATTGGTATCCGTCTCGGATGCCGGATTATTATACTTTGCATCATAATCATAGAAATCTGCTGCCGCTTTGATCTCTCCAACGCCGGATGCCTTGATCTCGCCGTCCGCACCGCGGAAAACCGCGCACTCCACCTCACGTCCGACGATGGTTTCCTCAATCAGGATCTTACGATCCACCTGAAATGCATTGCGGATACCCGCGATCAGCTCTTCGCGGTTATGCGCCTTGGATACGCCGCAGCTGGAGCCTGCATTGGATGGCTTGATAAATACCGGATAAGACAGGGCTTTTTCTACCTTTGCAACATTTCCCTCCATGTTACGGATTTCGTTGCCAACGATAGATACATATTTTGCCTGGCGGACACCAATCCGCTTCAACGGCTCCTCTACAATAATTTTAGTATAAAGCTTATCCATGGAAATCGCAGAGGCCAGCACACCACAGCCCACATACGGAATATGTGCCATCTCAAAAAGTCCCTGAATGGTTCCGTCCTCACCGTTTTTCCCGTGCAGCGCCGGGAAAATCACATCCACATGCCGATATGTTTTGCTTCCATCCGGACCTTCAATAAGCAGTGACTTAAGTCCTGCATCCGGAAGAAGTATTGCCTTTGTTACAGACTGATACCAGCTGTTGTCTGTAATTGACTTAACAGAATCCACAAGCAGCCATCTGCCATCCTTTGTAATGCCAACAAGAACCACATCATACTTGTCCGGATCAATATGATTGACAATATTTACAACTGATTTGCAGGAAACCTCATGTTCCGTTGAACGACCGCCAAATACGGCAAGAAGGGTCTGTTTCATATAATCCTTGCTCCTTATAATACTGCTATCTTATACTCATACTTATGAGTTTACTCACCAGATTAGAAAATTTTCATGATGAATATTTCTTTAATCCCGGCGTCTATCATACGCTTTTTCATTCATTTCGTCAAAAACTCTCATTTGGAAATCCAGGATTTCCGTGAAGCAGAAGGTCCCGCCGGTTTTCCGACGGGACCTTCTTAATATGGCACATAGCAAAATAGAGTCATATATCGTAATAACTATTGTTATATTTCGACAGCATTTAATACTTATTTATTGTCAGCCTTTTTGTCCTCTGCCTTAGCTGTCGGCTTGGTATTTGCCTTTGCCGCTGACTGATTTGCCTGTGTAGTCGGCTTCTCCACCTGTACAATGGCAGCCTTCTGCATCGGAATACGGCAGTTCTTGTTATTTCCAAACTCTACAATGACGGTATCCTCTGTCATATCAATGATCACGCCGTAAAATCCGGAGCTGGTAAGCACGGTATCTCCAACTGCAATGGAATTAAGAAGCTCCTGCTGCTTCTTTTTTTCTTTCTGTGACGGTCTGATGCCAATGAAATAAAACATCGCAACAATGGCAACCAGGTAGATAATCCAACCGACTGTAGACATTAAAAATTCCTCCTGAAATATCGCATTTGATTCATACATGTAGAAAAAAGTTTAGCATAATTCACAGTAAAACTCAAGAAGCAATGCTTGTATCAGAAACATAAATCCGCTAAAATAAAAGCATTGTAGGCATCTTAATTATGAAAGGATTCACAGATCTATGATTAATGATACAACAGAACGACTCATGCATACCCTGCGCGCCTGCGTTTCTCCCTATCACGCAGTGCAGGAGGCCGAGCGGCAGCTCGCTGAGGCAGGATTTGAGGAGCTGAGCCTTACCAAGCGCTGGACACTGGAGGAGGGCAACGGTTATTACGTTCCCGTGTTTGACTCCTCACTGGTTGCATTCACCATCGGTATGGATCTCGAGCATCCGAGCCTCCGCATGGAAGCCGCACATACGGACTGGCCCTGCCTTAAGCTTAAGCCAAATCCGGAGGTGAAATTTCAAAAATACGGCAAACTTAATGTCGAGGTCTACGGTGGTCCAATCCTCTCTACCTGGCTGGACCGCCCGCTCGGACTTGCCGGCAAGGTCTGTGTCCGTGGTGAGAATGCATTTGCGCCGGATGTCCGTTTTATCGATGTTGACCGGGCAGTCGCCACAGTACCAAATCTTGCCATCCATATGAACCGCGAGATAAACAACGGATACGCCTTTAACGCGCAGGTGGACATGCTCCCGCTTGCAGAGATGCTCAGGGATACCCTGGAAAATGACAACTTCCTGATCAATTTCCTTGCTGATGAACTGAACGTAGATGCAGGTGATATCCTGGATTATGAGCTCTATCTCTACAATCTGGATCAGCCGATGTGTGCAGGGCTCAAAGAGGAGCTGCTTAGTTCTCCCCGCATTGACAATATTACATCTGTCCAGGCATGCCTTACGGGCATCATCGAGAGCTATGAAAATCTCAGGGATAATTCTGTTAATGTAATTACGCTTTATGATAATGAGGAGGTCGGATCCCGCACCAAGCAGGGCGCGCAGTCCTCGATCACGGACAGGATCCTGGAAAAGCTCTTTACCGCTCTTGGATACGGCCGTTCCGAGTATCTGGATATCATGATGGATGGATTCCTGGTTTCCATGGACGTTGCCCATGCGATTCATCCGAATCACCCGGAAAAGTGCGACATCAAAAATCAGATTTGTCTCAATGACGGTCTTGCCATCAAAATGGCCGCGAGCCAGAGCTATGCAACTGACGCAAGCTGTGTAAGCGTGATTGAGGCTTTATGCCGGGACAATGACATTCGCTACAGGAAATTCTCCAATAATTCCTCGATCCGCGGCGGAAGCACCCTGGGTGCGCTGTCGAGCGCCCTTTTATCCATGCGGACGGTAGACATCGGTGTGCCGATTCTTGCAATGCACTCTGCACGTGAGCTGATGGGTGTGGACGATCAGGAGGCTCTGGAGTTGCTCGCAGAGAAATTTTTTACAGCATAAGCTGCCCTGTCTGATTTCACTTGCTGTTTTTGCTGCTTGTTGATTTTACCTGCCGATTCTACTTAGCACTTAGCAAATGTTATCTGCTGCTTCCGCTTTACTGTTGCATCAGATAAGATCTGTGCTATACTAAAACGTGCAAATACATATTGACAATGGGAGCCGGAAGGCTGAGAGGTGCTGCGCACGACCATAGGAACCTGATCTGGATGATACCAGCGGAGGGATGTCAGAACACGTATCGTAAGGAATTAAGAAGTCTGTGTCGCTGGCATGGACTTCTTTTTTTGTACATCCTTAGTCTTTCAGAACATGACGTAATGCGTAAGCCCCGGCAAGAAGCATTCGACCCCTGATCGCAGCCTGATGGGAGCACCACTTCAGGCGTTGTCCGAAAGGAGCAGAAGGTACTATGGAAAGAAACTATCATACACAGATGGAAGCCGCACGGATGGGGATGATAACTCCGGAGATGGAAAAGGTTGCAGAAAAAGAGCATTATCCGGTAGAAAAAATCAAGGCATGGCTTGCAGAAGGGCAGATGGTGATTCCTGCCAATCGTCTGCACGCATCTCTTGACCCAAATGGTGTCGGACGGATGCTGCGGACAAAGATTAATGTGAATCTCGGAGTGAGCCGGGACTGTAAGGACTATGATATCGAGATGCAGAAGGTCCTGAGTGCAGTAAACATGGGCGCAGAAGCGATCATGGATCTCTCAAGCCATGGCAACACCGAGCCATTCCGTAAGAAGCTGACTTCCGAGTGTCCGGCAATGATCGGTACCGTGCCTGTGTATGATGCAGTCATTCACTACCAGAGAGATCTTGCAACGCTAACAGCCAGGGATTTCATCGACGTAGTGCGTCTGCATGCGGAAAATGGTGTGGACTTTGTCACACTGCACTGTGGTATCAATAAAAAGACCATTTCCGATATCAAGTCCGGAAAGCGCAAAATGAATATCGTTTCCCGTGGCGGTTCATTGGTTTTTGCCTGGATGTCCATGACCGGAGAGGAAAATCCGTTCTATGAGTATTTTGATGAAATCCTGGAGATCTGCAGAGAATACGATGTCACCATCTCTCTGGGTGACGCCTGCCGGCCCGGCTGTCTTGCAGATGCCACAGATGGTGTACAGATCGGAGAGCTGCTCCGTCTTGGTGAGCTCACAAAGCGTGCCTGGGCAAAGGATGTACAGGTCATGATCGAGGGTCCTGGCCATGTACCTATGGATCAGATTGCCGCCAATATGAAGCTGGAGGAAACCATCTGCCAGGGCGCGCCATTTTATGTACTTGGACCTCTGGTAACCGACATTGCGCCCGGATATGATCATATCACTGCTGCCATTGGCGGCGCAATTGCTGCCATGAATGGCGCTTCCTTCCTCTGCTATGTCACGCCAGCCGAGCATCTTGCGCTTCCTAACCTTGAGGATGTGCGTCAAGGTATTGTCGCTTCCAAGATTGCCGCTCACGCCGCGGATATTGCAAAGGGTCTGCCAGGCGCAAGAGACCAGGATGATCGCATGGCAGATGCCCGCCGTAAGCTTGACTGGGAGGAGCAGTGGAAATATGCCCTGGATCCGGAAACAGCCAAAAAGATCCGGGATTCCAGACTTCCCGAGGATGATCACAGCGATACCTGCTCCATGTGCGGAAAATTCTGCGCTGTCCGTTCTATGAATAAAGCGCTTGCCGGCGAAATGATCGACATTCTATAAAGACGATAACAAGTTCTTTACGACAGCGCGTCTTGCCATATGTAAAGTACAAAGTGTAAATATGTGAATGCAAAAAGTACCCGAGGGATCGGTCCCGGCAGCTTCTTTATATGCCGCCGGGGCTTAGATTCTCAGGTACTTTTTCTTAGTACTTTTTGGTACTTCTTGTATAAATCATTATGGTCCGGTGAACTCTTACGATGCTTTGCAGACGTCCACCCAGGTAAAGGAAGGCACCGCCTGCTCCAGCTCCGGGATGGTGAGCTTTACTCCGCTGTGATCGTCTCCCGCAGCAGGATACACCACCTCATGCTTTTTTAAGCTTGCATCCAGATAAACCTTGACATGATCCTTGATGCCAAACGGACAGACACCACCCGGCGCATGTCCGATTCGCTCTTCCACTTCCTCACGTGGAATCATTTTAGCCTTAGTATGGAAGGCTTCTTTATATTTATGGTTATCAATCCTTGCATCCCCATCGGTTAAAATCAGGATTGCCTCATCCCCGATCAAAAAAGATAAGGTCTTGGCGATTGCTGCCGGTTCCGTACCTAATGCCTCTGCCGCAAGCTCTACCGTTGCCGTAGAGGCCTCCGGCACAATGATATGAGAGTCCAGACCCTTGGATTTAAGATACGCTTCCGCCTTAGCATATGACATAATTTCTTTCCTCCTGTTTTCTCTCCAATATACTCGCACTTCACATAGACGTAAAGTCACGAGATCGGAATAACTGTCATTCCAGAGGCTGAAGCATTCGCCAAAAACATGTATCACAAGGTATATAATATCATCGCCTTGAAGTCCGTATGCTGGTGCTGATCTTAAATGCAGCCCAGATCAGGCTGATTCCGATCGCGATGCCCATCGCGCAATAGCCGGTCTGCCCGGCATAAAATGATGCTTCCTCGTACTGATTGGCAGCCAAGGCGTACATTGTATAGTACAGCGTGCTTCCGGGGATGAGAGACACCACCGCCGGAAGAAAAAAAAGTGTGGACGGAACCTTCCAGATGCGTGCCGAGAACTCCGCGAGTAGTGCGCCGAATGCAGCTGCCACGAGATTTGCCGTAAAAGGCCCAAGCTTAAGTCCCTCGGATAAAAGCAGATATACTCCCCATGTAAGAGCTCCTCCCATTGAAGCCCAAGGTAAGAGTTTTAATCGGATCTGAAACAGCAAAGCAAATCCGGCAGAACCGATAAAGCTTGCCAAAAGCTGAAGAATTGTTTCTTTCATCAGATCAAACCTCCGTTCCATCTGCCGACCACGAGGATTGCCGTAAAAAATCCAAGTCCCAGCGCCGCTGCCCAGAGGATACTTTCTATGAGCCGCATGGCTCCTGAGATGGTATCTCCAACCAGCATATTGCGAATCGAATTGGTCAGAGCAATTCCCGGAATCAGCAGCATAATATCCCCGATCATGATCTTATCCATATGCAGAAACCGGAAGCATTGCGATACAAGTGCAATGCCGGTACCGGTGAGCAGTGCTGCAATAAAGTTAAAAATAACACGGTTTGGAAAAATCCGTCCAAGATATTTCTGCATCTCGCAGATCAAAAACGAAAAAATCGACGCTACAAGTCCATCCAGGATGCTGCCGCCAAAAAAAACCGCAAACCCACCTGCTCCAAGGATACTTCCCAGGATTGTCCGGGTTCTGTTTTCCGGCTCCATACCGATGGTTTGGATCCTTGCCGCAAATTCATCCTTCGGTGTCAACTGCAACGGATGCGTACAGCAGGCACGACTTAACGCATTGAGCTCCTCCATCCGCATGAAATTGGTCTGATCCGGCTGAAGGATCCTCCGGCTCTCCGTCACCTGACTGCGATCCGGAAACACCATCGTGACAACAAGAAATGAAGTAATGGCAAAAACATTCATCCTCACCGCCCCATAGGCTGTGCCAATTCTCGTCAACGTGTCCTCAACGCGGCTGATTTCCGCACCGGAAGACAACAAAAGCTCTCCCATGTCCATAAGGTCATGGAGAAGAATCTGTTTCTCCGTATCTTCCAGGATGAGATTCCTGTTGTCCTTCACCATATTCTGCCGCTCCCTGTAAATTATGCAAATTTGCTTTTTCTATGTTCTGTTTTATGCCTGCATCATAACATACTTTTTATGAGTTACAAAGTATACAGTGCACAGTAAAATCTGAAGGATCGAAATGCACGGATTATGCCCTGCATGTATAAATTCAAGATGCAGATGTTTAAAAAGCAAGCGCTTTTACATATGGTCTTGTGCTGTTACCATGTGGTCTTATGCTCATCTGTCACTTCACCGCTGATCGGATCTACAAGATAAAATCCCATCAGCCTGGTATCCATGCCATCGGCTAAATAGACCTTTTCACATACAATTTCAAGCTGCTTTTTGCCCGCAGTATTCAGATCGCCCTGGTTTTGGTTTGGGTTTGCGTCTTGCTCTGTACTGGTATCTTTGACACCATTATCGTAAAGCCTCAGTTCATAATCTATCGTACCTCCGTCAACTATTTCAGCGCCGGAACTGATACGCGCATAGAGATTCCCCTTGGCATTGGCATCATAGGAAATGCTGAGATCCGGATATACATTATTTTTCTGAAGATACTCATAGACCCGCTGCATCGCATTCTGCGCTGCAAAACCATCGTCAATAAAACTCTCCTCACTAACGCCGGTATCAAATTCCTCCAGGTTGGATGTTCCTGTTTCGGATGTCTCTCCGGCAGATGTCTCCGTATCGAATGCTTCTGTGCCGGATGCTTCCGTGACGTCCGTCTGCGTTTTAGAATCCTGTATTTCAGATGCTTCCATATCCGATGCTGCGGTTTCTGTCTCCCACACATCCTCTGTGGTATCCGCGGATGAAGCATTCGCATCCGTAAGCCAGTCCGGATACGTATAAATGTCTTCCATGATCATAAAATTAGGAGCGCGGTAATACCTGGTCACACCGTTTCCGCCATAGCTACTTTCCATTGCAAGGTATGTATAGCGCCTCCCCGTCCACGGGTCGCATGTATCCCGCGCAAGAACCTTCTCCTCATCAAAAGTGAACGCCGAAAGGACTGTGATTCCGGCAAACATAAGCATTAGTATCTCCCATACAATGCCTCTTAGAATCATCGCCAGGAATTGCAGCTTCCCACGCGGACGATCTGTGCCACGACGTCCTTTTTCAAAAAGCCATAAGGCACAGGTACCTAAGGCAAGGATACACATACCTGCCGCACTGCCTGCAATGAATGCATAATTGCTGCGCAGATACCAATCGGAGGATAAGCTGTTTTGCAGTGTGAAGAAAAAAACGAAATGTGCCAGCATAAGGCCCATCAACAGCGGAAGCCAGAGTTTGGCTTTAGGTCCAATATGGGCCGAAGAAATTGACTCGATCAGCTGCGTCTTACGTTCCGCCGCACCCTGACTGCTTCCCTCCATCCAGGCTTTTACAACCGCATCCGCCGGAAAACTGCCGGATGCATCTGAAATTCCGGAATATCGTATGTACCAGTCTGCCACCGATAGCTCCGGGGCTTTGGATAATTCCGCCCCAGTTGCATTCGCGTGGCCGGACTCCGGCGATGCCGTTAAATTATGCGCTAAAACCTTCGCAGCAATCCGGAGAAGTGCAAACAGTTTAAGCTGAGATGCACTGAGCTTTGCTGTGTTAATTTCATCCAGTGCTGCTTCCGCACGCGACGAATCATCCATCAAGATATCAAGCCTTGCCATCGCAAGCAGCGACGTAACACGCAATCCTTCTTTTTTATGAAATCCATACCAGTATCTGTAAAGGTTAAAATCATGCCGGCCCTGGGATGAAAGACCGTCAGCGATGCGCACCAAAAGATTATTAACAAAAAGTAAAAGACTTACAATCGTAATAAACAGCGAGAGGAGAAGACCGAGAAGCCCCCAAAGCTTCACCGCCTCCAGCTTGTAATCCATGTAAATCAGATAAAATCCGATACTAAGCCAGCCTACCGGCATAAGAAGCGTTGAAAGGATACGCCAGAGCACAGCAAGTCTTTTACCTCTCTTGTGCCATTGGTATCCACTGAGACCATGCCTCGAATGATACATATTCTGATTTTCCCATTCGCTCCTCTGAACCATTTCCGCCCTCAACCCTAGCTTTGTCTTATTATTCTGTTCATCAAAATTTCTTCCAATTGGAATATCTCATCGCGCCCAATCATTGCTTCTTTGCCTTTGCAGGCTGCTTTACTCTCTATGATCAATCTTCCCATGGTTTCTCGGGCTTCCCCGAAAGCGACGGGTCAACGTAAGCGTACCTCTCCGGTTCTTTCCCGATTTTTCTGAAATACGCTTTGATGTCTTTCTCGTGTCCGATATCATTCGGCTCATAGATTTGTTCTTTACGAACCGCATCGGGCAGATACTGCTGCTCCACCCAGTGGTTTGGATAGTTATGTGCATACTTGTAACCGACACCCCGGCCGAGCTTTTTGGCACCTTTATAGCTGGAGTCCTGAAGATAGGATGGAATCGGCAGATTTCCTGTTTTCCGGACCAGCGACAATGCTTTTTCAATTCCGAGATAAGCAGAATTTGATTTCGGTGCAGAAGCAATATAGGAGGCCGCCTGCGCCAGAATGATTCTGCCCTCCGGCATACCAACACGCTCCACGCCGATTGCCGCCGATGCTGCAACACAGATCGCCATCGGGTCGGCATTGCCGACTTCTTCCGATGCAGCTACCAGCATTCTGCGTGCAATATACTTCACATCCTCTCCTGCCTCAAGCATCCGGGCCAGATAATAAAGGGCAGCATCCGGATCAGAGCCGCACATGGACTCAATAAAAGCTGCGATCGTATCGTAGTGATTGTCCCCGGTCTTATCGTAGCGGATTGCCTTCTTCTGTATGCACTCCTCTGCCACCTTCAGTGTGACATGTATCTTTCCATCGCTTCCCGGATCTGTTGTAAGCACAGCAAGTTCTATGGCATTCAGAGCGGCACGGGCATCGCCATCTGCGATATCGGCCAGGAAATCCGCCGCATCCTCCGCGATATCTGCATTATATGATTTTACTCCCCTTTCTGACTCAAAAGCCCTGTGGATCAAAGTCAGAATATTCTCCTTTGACAACGGCTTCAGTTCAAAAATTCTCGATCTCGAAAGAAGCGCACCATTCACTTCAAAATACGGATTTTCTGTCGTTGCGCCGATCAAAATCACCGTGCCGTCTTCCACATATGGCAGCAGATAGTCCTGCTGTGCCTTATTGAACCGGTGGATCTCGTCAATAAAAAGAATTGTCTTTCTTCCGTAGCCTCCCAGGTTCTCTTTCGCCTTTGCGACAACCTCATCAAGATCTTTCTTTCCCGCAATCGTAGCGTTCACCTGATGGAAATCAGCGGATGTAGTATTAGCAATCACGCGCGCAAGGGTTGTTTTTCCCACACCGGGCGGGCCATAAAAAATAACCGAGCTGATCCGGTCTGCCTTAATCGCACGGTAAAGAAGCTTATCCTTCCCGATAATATCCTCCTGGCCAACCACCTCATCCAGAGTTTGCGGGCGCATTCTGGCAGCAAGCGGAGCCTCCTTTTCTTTCTTGCTCTCCGCCGCATATTCAAAAAGATCCATCTGCTTTTCCACCGTCCTTTATCTGCATTCTATATCTCCATACAGCTCTTTATCATACTTAAAGCCCCAGTTCATAATCGCATAGAATACCGGAAGCAGGTCTCTTCCCATTTCCGTCAGGGAATATTCCACATGCGGTGGAATCTCGTTGAATTGCTTTCTCGTGATCAGACCATCGTCTTCAAGTTCCCGGAGTCCCTTGCTGAGCATCGTATTGGTAATACCCGGAAGATCTTTCTTCAGCTGTCCGAACCGGACCGTATCATAAATGCACATCTCATACATAAGCTGTGATTTCCACCTGCCCTGCAGCATTATAAGAAGCGGGGTGACGGGGCAATGCCCGTCCTCCGTTACAATTCCCTTCTTTATATTCACCAGGTACTCCGAGTAGCTCATATACTCTGCAGGTTTTTCTTCTTTTTTTGCTGCCATTGTTTTTTCCTCTCAGCACTGTTTAACTCACATCTTTAAATCTTCTTCCGGCTTAATTGTATATAAATGATACTATATTCAGATATAAAACCAAGTACATAGAATTTCCAACATCGTATCATATATTACGCAAGAAGTATTTACCTTTTATATATAATGCCCGGTAATGCTTTCATCTATCTGTTTGATTTCATCCGGTGTCCCGCAAGCAACGATCCTGCCGCCTTCCTTTCCGCCACCCGGTCCCATGTCGATGATGTAGTCGGCATTCTTAATGACATCAAGGTCATGCTCAATGACAACGACAGTTGCTCCATGGTCAATCAGTGTCTGAAAAACAAGCAGCAGCGTCTTCACATCCTGCGGATGCAGGCCGATCGTTGGTTCATCAAAAACAAACACGGAATCGCTCTGACCCTTTCCCATCTCGCTGGCAAGCTTTAACCTCTGTGCTTCACCGCCGGAAAGTCCCGGCGTTTCCTCGCCAAGAGTCAGATAGCCAAGTCCTAAGTCGTGCAGCACCTGCAGACGCTGCTGCAGGAGTTTAAGTCCGCCGAGAGCGTGCAGTACCTGATCCACACTCATATTCATGAGCTCCGGCAGACTGTATTCGTTTCCGTCCTTTGCTTTTCTGCGAATATCAGCAGCATCTCTGCTATACCGGGAGCCCCGGCAGTCCGGGCAGGGAATCTTCACGTCGGGCAGGAACTGAACATCCAGCGAGATCTCTCCTGTTCCATCACAGGTCGGACAGCGGAGTTTTCCCGTATTGTAAGAGAAATCTCCGGCCTTGAAGTCGTGTTCCTTTGCGTCTTTTGTTTTTGCGTAAACTTTTCTGAGCTCGTCATGGACATTTGCGTACGTCGCCACGGTCGAGCGCACATTGATGCCGATCGGTGTAGCGTCGATCAATTTGACCTGTGTGATGCCTTCTGCTTCGATGTTTTTCACATGTCGCGGCAGCTTCTGCCCGCTGATCTTTGCCTTCAGCGCCGGGATCAGGCTTTCGAGCACCATTGTCGTCTTTCCCGAACCGGAAACGCCCGTCACCACGGTAAGGCGCCCCATCGGTATCCGGACATCCAGAGGATGCACCGTATGAATCCCCCCTGTTTCCAGATGTATGACACCTTTCTCAAACATGGAAGCCGTCTGCAAAACCGGACGGATTCTTGCTTCATACTGATCGGATAGGAACGGCCCGATAACAGACCTTGGATTCTTAGAAACGTCTTTGATGCTTCCCTCGGAAATCACCGTCCCGCCGTCTGCTCCGGCTCCTTTTCCCATCTCGATCATCCAGTCGGCATGCTTCAAAACCTGTGTGTCATGATCGACAATGATAACGGAGTTCCCGTCCGCACGCAGATCGTCCATTACGCCGGTCAACCCTTTGAGATTATAGGGATGCAGACCGATCGACGGCTCATCAAGAACATAAAGGACACCGGTCGTGCGGTTGCGGACTGCCCTTGCGAGCTGCACACGCTGCCGTTCCCCCGTGGAAAGCGTTGAAGCCGCCCGATCAAGCGACAGGTATCCAAGGCCGAGGTCCATCAGCCGCTTTGAGACGTCCATAAAGGATTCACAGATATTTTCCGCCATCGGACGCATTTCTTCCGGAAGAGAAGCCGGAACACCCTGCACCCAGGGGATCAGTTCCGAGAGGGTCATAGCTGCCGCCTCATCCAGTCCGATTCCCCGAAGCCGCGGCGCGCGGGCCGCCTCCGAGAGCCGTGTCCCATGGCAGTCCGGGCAGACGGCTTCTTCGAGATATTTTTCAAGCCGCTTCATTCCCTTCTCGTCCTTGACCTTGGCAAGGGAATTCTTGACGGAATTGACCGCGCTGTAATAATTAAAATCCATCTCCGCGGGTTCCAGCGTATTTGGATTGACGTAGTGGATGTGATGTTTTTTAAGCTCGCCGTGATAGACAATTTCCTTTTCCTCCGGCGAAAGGTCACGGAACGGCACATCGGTCCGCACGCCCATCGTCCGCACGATATCCTTCATCAGCGACCACATGAGCGTTCCCCAAACGACAACCGCGCCTTCGTCGATTGTCTTGGAATCATCCGGTACCAGCGCTGCCTCATTTACAGTCTGGACAACTCCTGTTCCGCCACAGGTCTTGCAGGCGCCGGTGCTGTTGAAAGCGAGCTCCTCGGCTCCGGGGCCATAGAATTTCGCGCCACAGACAGGACAGGTAATTTCCTGCATGGCCGCGACAGAAAGAGACGGCGGGCAGTAATGCCCATTGGGGCAGCGGTGACTCGCAAGCCGGGAAAACATCAGCCGCAGACTATTGAGCATCTCCGAAAGTGTACCGAACGTGCTGCGGATGCCGGGAACTCCCGGCCGCTGGCGCAGCGCAAGCGCCGCCGGTACGTACCGGACATCTTCCACATCCGCCCGTTCCGCCTGCGTCATCCTTCGGCGCGTATAGGTGGAGAGAGATTCCAGGTATCTGCGGGATCCCTCCGCATATAACACGCCAAGTGCCAGCGAGGACTTTCCTGAGCCGGAGACACCAGCAATCGCTACAATCTCGTTAAGCGGGACATCTACATTGATATTTTTCAGGTTATGAACCTTTGCGCCGCGTACCTCAATGTATCTTGGCAGCATCTTCCTCTGTCTGATCTCACTGGACATAACAATTACCTCTTCTCTGTACATTTTCCAGTTGATATTTTCCTTTGGCGTAATCCGGAATCGAAACTAACATTTTATTTCATCAGTTCCGATGTATTTATCATCAATGGTGGTTTTCTTGATTCTACCCACAATTCTGGTATTTATATCGTATCATATTCCAAATTTATATCTAGTACGCAGATTTTTCTAACCTAGTATCATGCGTGATACCATATCATAAATCGCCGGTATCTATACAAGACAAAGAGTCAACGTGCTATGAGCAGGTAATCCTATGTCAAGTTTTCGGTTTGGCAAATATCTGGACGATATTGTTTATTGTTCAGCGATTTTTATGATTGTTTTCCCTTTGGAGCCGCCATGCTTTACCTTGTCCAGGGCTTCATTTACCTGATTTAGACTGAATAAGGAACGATCAGTTTTACCTCCCCTCGGATAATCATGTTGTCCAGAGGATTCACAGCTGCCACCATAATACGCGCCAGAATTTCGTCATCCTCCGGAACAGGAACCGGAAGGTCTTGAATTTCCAGATCTGTGCCTTTTTTGTCATAATGTGTTAAAACTGCCGCTTTCAATGTACAGCCTCCGTATCATTTTTCCTGATGTATGCCTGCATCGATTTCATTTAACAGACTCTGAAAATCATCCCGAAAAAATGGTATGCTACCCCCAAGTAGGACATTGAAATATAAAACCTACTTGGGGGTAGCATACCAGTCCACATAAAATATGGCTTTTTCAGGACCGGAGCATTATTCCAGCTCGAGTCTCCATAAAGAAATCTGCGTAATTTTAGTAGCGTATGCGCTACTTTTATTTGGTTTTATCGCCCATTTGGATCACGATAATTTATATCGCGCTCAAAGTGTACTCAAAATGTACTCACGGCTGTTCTTAGTTCAAACTGTTTCGCGGCTGGTGTCCCCAATTTGTACCCACTGGCTTCTTTGCCTGAATCAGTCGCCCTATTAGTCACCTTGCGCGAAGTCAATATTAATCATGCTTGATCTCCCAATGTCCGTGATTTCCGCTTCCAACGTAATGTAATTCATCCATCGCATTAATAATCCTTTGAAGAGAACGGAGACTGATTGATAAATTTTCCGCCATTTCTTTCCGGATAATTCTGTTATTTGACTTTACCATTGCGAGAATGCCAGATTCATAGGATTCTCTTATTTTTTCTTCATCGTGAGTGCCACCGTGAGGGACATTGGCACTCACGCCTGTCCCCCAGCCTTCTCCGCAGTGCCGGTGGAATCTTACCGTAAATCCGTAATCGTCGGGACACCTCTTCTTGACCGCAGTCTCTTCATCCAGAGACAGGTGCACATACAGCCTCGACTTCGGGATCAATCCCTGTTTATCAATGGATGCCGTAAACTTTTCGCGGTTCCGTGATACAGAAATTCCGGCGGTTCCATTTCCTCCAGTTCCACATCTACTGGAATAGAATGTCCCTGATTTGCACGAATCAGCGTATGATCTTCGTTATAAGAATACCGTTGTTTCTCATCTGTTCTGACAATTTCGTCCAGCATATCTCTGTCAATCTTATATTCCCCAGATTGATCCCGGCAATCATATCATCAACATCCCGCCTAGCCATGCTCACCCAGCGTGATGCCGATCGCCTCCGGCTTATGGCGAAGGATAAGACTGATAAAGCGGCTGGTACCGGTAAGTGAATCTGACATATCCAAAACTCATTCCTTTCCATAGACAGGCGCATCTTCCGCGACCATTACTGTACGGTCTTCCGGAATACCCGTATGTGTAACATCTTTTCGGCGGCTCTTTGGGGATGTTTCCCGTGGCCGGATTGTTCGAGATATTTCTCAAGCTTTCAGTCTATTCATCCAATGATGAATTGAAAAGACATAGAAGGCGGTACACACTATAAATATCGACGTATAGCTGCACCATAGAATCGGGAACGAATTGATCTGGCTGATGATCACCTGATAGATAAACAAAAATCCAATGCCGTATAAAAACACAGAAGACACGGCCTTTTTCATAATGGCAACCGCAGAGATAAAAAGCACTGCTGCCTCCGCGACAAGCAGATCAACCATCACATATTGCCAGAATTCGTTGCAGGCACTTTTCGTAAGGACACCATTTACCAGGGAAAACCGGTTATCTGCGATAATAACAAAAGCAAAGCAGATAACCTGCGATAGAAATTGACAAGTAAGGCTAATCATAGAAGCCAGCAGTATTTTTGCCAGAAAAATGCGTGTCCTTTTAATCGAATATGTAAACATGATCATTACTGTATGGTTGACATATTCTTCCACGATAATTTTGCTGATCAGATAAGCTGTATAAAACAAATAGAAATCCCATACGGTAGATGTCATCATTTTAAAGATCGCCGCAAAACTGCTGGCGTGGTCCTGATTGACTCCGAATATGGAAACAAAGGTTGAGAAAAGCAAAATTGCCGTAATCGGAACATCTAACAGAATCAGATTTCTGATCCGGATTTTTCGAGCCTCAAGGCGCACTAGTGACCATATTTTCATTGCTGGCCTCCATTCTGCAGAACTGCAAAGAAATAGTCCTCTAATGTTTTATTGGCCTGCGACAGTTCATAAAGGGAAACCCCGCCATTTATCAGTTCCTTAGCAATCATGGATGAATCCGTATTCTGATAAATATGAATTCTGTTATTTTCCTGCACTGCAAAATCTTTGATTCCAAGACGTTCGAGAATGATACAGCTTTTCCTGACATCATCAATGCAGATAGTCAAATGGCTCCGGTTGTTGTTCTTTATTTCGACCATTGTCTTTTCCTGAACCATTTTATGCTGATCGATTATCCCAATCCAATCCGCCAAATGCTCCATTTCAGACAAAATGTGGCTGGAAATCAAAATTGTAGTGCCATAATCCTTGTTGATATCCTTCATCAGGGTTCGCATATTCTTGATCCCTTCCGGATCAAGCGCGTTCGTTGGTTCGTCCAGTATCAACAACTTAGGATAGGCTAATATGGCACGCGCGATAGCAAGGCGTTGACGCATCCCCAGCGAATAAGTCAAAACCTTTCGCCCGGCCGCCGCCGTCAGATCAACCTGCTCTAAGACCTCAGCTGCCCGTTTCTTGTCATGAAATCCCATATAGGAAGCATGGAGCTGTAAATTTTCAAGTCCCGTCAAGTGCTCGTAAAAATATGGATACTCAATGATGGACCCGGTTGAATCCAATCCTTCTGATGTAACTCCTGTATGATCAAAAATTCGCAGGCTGCCCTTGTCCATCGTCTCAAGTCCAACCAGTATTTTCATGAGAGTGCTTTTCCCGGCACCGTTCAGACCAATCAGTCCATAGATCGAACCTTCCGGAACATGAATATTGAAATTGTTTAAGGCTATGGTGGAATCGAACCTTTTTGAAATGTATTCCCCTTCTATGATGTATGTGTATGCATTCAATTCAATAAGCCCCCTTTCTGTAAATGGATGTCTTATTGAATGATATGATATCAGCCGATGTTGTCATTTTCTGTTCGCATTTCTAACGTTTTTCTAACAATAATTGAAAAACAAGTAGCTCCGGGCTGGCTTTCCAACTGAATTGACATGTGACAACGTGCGGCAATCTTTTCCACGATGGATAGTCCCAATCCGGCATGTCCTTGTGAAGCATAGTCTGATTTATTGATCTGATAGTTTCTGTCAAAGATCTTTTTCTGCTCCGCAGGCGGAATGCCGGGTCCATGATCTGATATCTGTATGACAATTTCCTGATCATTTTGCGAAATGGCAATTCCCAAAAACCTGCCGGATTCGCCATACTTAATAGAATTGTCGATCAAATTTTGCATGATGCAGCGAATCGCGTCAGGACTCGTCGCAGCATAAATTGGAGGATCACTTAAATCCAAACTTACCTGAAAATGATTATCATTCAGGCAATCATAGTATGAAAGCGCGATCTCCCGGCACAATTCTGTAAGGTTTATGCGTTTCAATGGAAATTCCGCATCCCCCGAACAGATTCTGGCAAAATCCAGCTGTTGGAGTATGATATGCTGCATCATCTGCGCTTTTTGTTTTGTTTTCTGCAGGGCAAGATTTACTTCAGGGGAATTGTTTCCAAACTCCCGGTATTTCAATACTAATAAGTCGATATACCCAGACAGGGTAGTGATCGGCGTCTTCAGATCATGGGAAATGTCGGCAATATTTGTCCGATACTGTTCCTGAACATCACGGTATTGCCGGGAAAGACGATATCTTTGAAGCAGCAAAGTATTGAGCGAAGTGATCATCCTCTGCAGTTCCTGATTATCTGTATGATATAAGAGAGGTTTGAAATCATCCTGCTCCCTTGTAATATATTTCGTGATTACGGAAATACTCCTCTGTAAGTCTCTTCTCAGGTTATATTGATAAATGGAAAACCCGATTAAAATAGCAATTAAAATTATAGCAGCTGTCAAGATCATGCAAATTTGTCTCCAATATAAATTCCATCACAGTTGGATTTTTATTAATCTGAGTTCTTCATGCGGTAGCCGATTCCCCATAAAGTTTCAATGCAGTCTCTAGATGGGCCAAGCTTTTTACGAAGGCGGTTGATATGCGTATTGACGACATCTTCATTATCTGCATATGAATCTTCCCATACGTGCTGATAAATCTGTCCTTTGGAGAAAACCTGATTTTGATGAGATGCCAGGAAGTACAAGATATCGAATTCTGTTCGTGTCAGGTCAATCTTCCGATTGCCTGTATAAACTTCTCTCGTATCAGGGTTGATAAGCAAATCATAGATTTGAATGGATCTCTGCGGCATTTTTCCGTCGTAAATCTCAACTCTGCGCAAATTTGCCTTAATCCGTGATTCGAGCTCCGTAATGGAAAAAGGCTTTACTACATAATCATCTGCACCATACATGAAGCAGATAGATTTTGCATTGTCACTGTTTTCCCCTGTGATCACAATGATCGGCAATGTGCACACGTTACGTATGTTTTTAATTGCAGTGATTCCACTGCCATCCGGCAGCCCAAGATCAATTAATATGAGGCAGTAGGCAGACATAGATGAGATGTCCACTAAAGAATCCAATCTATGGACAGCGGTAAAATAAAACTGTAAATGCCTATGCCGTTATGCTATGAGCATAGTACATAGCATAACGGCTTCTCTTTCGTTGAGCTAGCAAGGAGGGTGAATATGTCTTTATCCATACAAGAGCGATTAAAAGACCTACGTGTGGAGCGTGGCTTGACGCTGGGGCAGCTTGCGGAGCAGACCGGGCTTTCCAAGTCTGCGCTGGGCAGTTACGAAACGGAAGACTTCAAGGACATCAGCCACTATGCCCTTATCCGGCTGGCGAAGTTTTACGGTGTGACCGCTGATTATCTGCTGGGGCTGTCTGAAATGAAAAATCACCCAAACGCCGATCTTGCAGACCTGCGTTTGAGTGATGAAATGATTGACCTGCTGAAAAGCGGGAGGATAGACAATACCCTGCTGTGTGAGCTGGCGGCGCACCCGGATTTCCCCCGGCTGATGGCTGACCTTGAAATCTATGTGAACGGAACGGCACTGAAACAGGCGCAGGGTGCAAACGCCATAGTGGACACGATGAGCGCAACTGTTATAAAAAAGCATAATCCTGGCATGAGTGATACGCAGTTAAGACAGCTTATCACCGCCCATATTGATGAGGACGAGTTTTGCCGCTATGTGATACAACGGGACATAAACGGGATTGCCCTTGCTCTGCGGGAAACACACAAGGACGATTTTTTCAGCGTCCCAGAGGATAACCCGCTAAAAGAAATGCTGGAAACTGCTGGTGAAATCGTCAGCCAGGACAGCGACACGGAACAAGCGTACTTGGCGTTTATCTGCAAACGGCTCAAGCTGAATTTTAGGAAGCTGTCAGTAGAAGAACGGAAGTGGCTGAAAAAGATTGCGGAAAAATCCGACTTGCTGAAGAATCCAAAACCGCAGAGAGGACGAAGATAAAAAATGCCTGAACGGCGGTTCTGGTTTTTCAGAACCACCATCCAGGCATTTTGTTTAGTAATAGAAAAAGGTGCAGTTGATTATTGCGTATTGTCAATCTCTCTCAAACCGGGTAGTAAAAATACGGCAAGCGCAACGATGATAATGCCAATTCCGCAAATGACAAACCATTTCTCAACTCCCAGCCGCTCCGCCAGAGGCCCGGAAATGACAAGGCCAAACGGCATGGCGAGGGAAGCGGCGCTTGTCAGTAGAGAAAAAACTCTCCCCAGATATTCTGGTTTGACCGTTTCTTGAAAAATCGCATTTTGCACACCGTAAAATGGAGCGGAAATTCCCATAACAGTACAGCACACAACAAAGACAAGAAATGCGTCTGGCGGCAAAAGCCCGGAGAGCATATTGCTAACGCCCATCAGGAGAACGGAAAGACCGATGGTGTACCGCCGTTTCTTAAAACCGCCCCAAATGCTCAGAATGACTCCGCCAAGCAGCATACCAACCGCAAAAGCAATTTCAGCGGCAGAGGCATGGGCCGGTGTTCCTTTGAAGTATGACATACAGATGAGAGGAAAAAGCGTACTGATTGGCATATAAAAGAACATATAAATTACACCAATCCAGAGCAGAGCAAAGAGGCCCCTGTTTTGCTTTAATACCACATACCCCTCTTTCATATCCTGTAAAAACTGTTGTCTTTTCGTTTCTGGACATAGTTCAGGCGTTGGTATGGACGAAATCGCAACAGTCACACAGGCAAGGATTGCACCCACAATATCTAACAATATAATTGCATTAAGAGGCCAAACAGCATATAAAAACGCTGCGGCAGCTGGACTGATAATCGCACTTACTGCTTGCATGGTCTGCGTGTAACCAGCGCATTTTGTAAGTTCCTCTTTTGGCACAATCATAGGTGTTGCTGCGCTGAATGCTGGAGAATGAAAAGCAGTTCCCGCACTTCGGATTAACAGGACAACCATAATAGACCATACGGGCAATTCCATGTAAAACGCCACCAGCGCCAGAATACCGCCAGCGGCGGCAATTATCAAATCCGCACCAATCATTACGCTTTTACGGCTGTGCCGGTCAACAAAAGCACCTGCAAACGGGCCTAAACAGGCTTGCGGCAAAAATCCAATCAGTGTTGCCGCCGTCAATATGATTGCAGAATTAGTTTTCGCAACCAAATAAAAGATAATGGCCATTTGCAAAATACCGCTGCTAATAAAGGATATTGCTTGTCCGGCAAGAAGTGTAAAATAAGTTTTTCTCCATGAATTGTTGTTTTGGGTCATAATGCGAACCTCCTTTTTTATTGCATTGTTCCTTTGTTTCTGCAATAAAAAGCAGGCGTTGTCCCACAGAGAGGGCAGACGCCTGCATAACAACAAAGCACGAAAAAACACCACGATACAGTTCAAAGACTGCTCGTGTCAAACCTACGTGTTCCTTTGCATACGCACGCAAAAAAAGCCCACCATCATGTGGAAAGGTACTTCTACTTTTTATTGCTTATTAGCGTACACAAATTAACACACGTAAGCCTCCTTCCAATCTCAAACTGTCGCACAGTATAACACACATCCGATAGACTTGTCAACCATTTTTAACCTTGTTTTCCATCTTGTTTTTCCATCTCTTACGGGCAGTAGCAAAGCCAGGCGAGCCAGTCAACGGTCAAGATGAACGGCGCTTTCAGCGCCGCCGTTGACAGTCTCGCCCGTCTTTGCTAATGGGTAATCAAGGCGGGAAAGCCATTTTAGGGCTTTCCCGCCCATTTCAATTTTGGGAGAAGAAAGGCCCCAAAATGAACGAGTGCGGCCAAACACTTTTAGGGATTGGCCACCTTGTCCACCCATCCAGCGGGGCGGCGGGGAACGGTCAAGGCCGGGCGTCAGCCCATTCATTTCAGCCTTGACGGTTTCCTGCCGTCCTGCTACTTTTCCCGGAGTGTGGCCACACATCTGGTCACGGTGTCCAGAGCTTTGGGACTTTTTGTCCCATAGGCCGGGGGCGGAGGACGAGGGACGGGGGCTTTCATAATACGCCCTGTCTGCTGCTGAAATCAGCCCTTTGTTTCCGGCTTACCAGCCCCAAACAAAGCCCTGCTTTCCTGCCGCGTCAAATGCCCTTGCCCTCCCCGGCGGCAACGGTATTTTCAGGGCAACGCCGACAGAGCGTATAACACACTACACTTTGCTCCGCAAAGTCGTGTGCCAAATGGGGCGCTGCCCCCTTTGGAAACCCCCGCAACAAACAGGTGCTATGCACCCAGCCGGGAGCATAGCGCCGTTTGTTGTCAGCAGCCCGTTTCACGGTCTGCGTGTAGTTCCTTGTAAACTGACCTAATATGGTAGCCTTTACAATTCATATAGTCAGTGAGCAGTTCACACATGTGAAGATCATCTTCTATAAGCAAAATCTTTTTCATAATTCATACCAATATTCAAAAGCAGGTTTCTCTAGGTATATCCAGTTAAAGTGTCTGTACGGTTTTCCCATACATTCATTATGCGCAGACAACATGGATAATCAACCAAAAAGGGGGAACTCGTTCTGCAAATCGGATAATGTTTCTGTATAGAATAATTCAAATGCAAAAGCTTGCTGCACACTTACAGACTTGCCTCTTTACCGAATAATTTCTTATCAGCATGGTTCATATCGTGTTTTGAAACTTCTGCTTTCATTTCCGCGAGCTGCTTCAGTACACTTGTTTTCTGCTCCTGCATCCGCTGGTTTTGCAGCTCATGAACATCCCTATCCGGCAAGATCATCCCATCCCACTCTTCCTCTGCCCTGCGGACCTGTTCCAGTGCCCTCTTTGCCAGCCGGTATTCCTGCTCCGCTTCCTTTATGCTTCCGTACCCGTTGGCATCCACAATCAGAAACAACTGATTCCTACATAACCTGATCTGGCGCTCCAGTCCGTCAACCCGCTCCTGCAGTTCCTTCCGCTCTTTGTGATGGAAGATGGGTTTCGGTGTATGATCCAGCGCCAGCCGGACCGTTTCTCTTTGTTTCTGCAGTGCATAGAGCTTGCGGTTGGTCTTATTGAGCTGCCGGTGAACCGATTCGATCCGCATGAACCGAAACTCCGCTTCACGGGAATCCGGGCGCTCAGCCTTCTGCTTCCCCGGCAATACAGATTCCGGCCTGTCAGAGCTTTCCCTTATACCGCCAGCGTCTGTTTCTTCCTTTACGGGCTGCATCAGAAGATCCAGAAATTCCTTAAGTATTGTGATGGCTCTCCTTAAAATCTCCGCCAGAAGCCCCGGCTGCACACCATGCGTCTTTACAGATTCCGATACCCTCTGGACGACTTCCTCCTGCTTGAACTCCGTCACTTCCTCCTGGCTGCCGCCAGCAATCAGAACCTGATCTACAGTCTGATTCCATTCCTGACGGAGCTGATTGTCGCTGCGGATTTCTTCCTCTTTCGGATTATTTTTCCCGATCTTCTTTGTGGCAAGATAGGGGCCGGATGCATCAAAGATCTGCAGTTTGTCTTCCTCCCGGTCCACGACCTTGTTGATCAGATCCGTGTATATCACCTTTACATCATCGAGAAAGTTCCGGTTCTTGAACACGTCCTTTCTTCCGGAGAACCACTTGATGTCATAGATCTCGCCTTTCGCCAGGATCCGGCATCCCGGTCTGACATTGCCGTCCGCATCTAAAATTTCCTTTTTCGTCCGAACATGACGTCCTGCTTCATCGAAAAACATGTTCCGGCCTGCCCGCTTCACGTCTGTCTTCTCCAGCATTTCCCGGTCCGCAAAGACTAAGTGGATGTGATAGTTGGTCATTGCCTTATTGTGGTGAAGCGCTGCTGTACACTGCACGCCGTATTTCTGCCGGAACGTCTCTGTAAACAACTGGAGCAGAAGCTCCGGATCTTTTTCTCGCAGGCTTTCCGGGAGGGCGATGATCAGCTCCCGCCCTTCAATACACTTGCCCGTCTTTTGATTGCTCTTCCAGAAATCGTGCTGCGCCTGTTCCGACAGATACTGCCAGAACTCCGACTTTACTGTGCTGTAGACGGCATACAGATGTTCCTGTCTTTTCGGATTGCTGATATAGTCCACACGCCCCTTCACGTCGGTCAGCTTTGTCATCCTGATGAAGGAATGTCTTGGCATGGATTTCTCTCCTCTCGCTATTGCGAGCCCCCGGAGGGCCTCCGGAGGACGAAATTCTTTGCATAGACCGCAGGTTTGTGCAAAGGGAGTATTTCGCTCTCAGTCGCCGAGGGCTCTTCTGATTTGTTCCTTGTATGAGCTTTGAAATGTTTCTGATCTGAACTTGTATGATTTTTCTTTCGACTGTCGCCGGATTATCGCCTTATCCGGCGTGAATTTTGATTTCTGATTGCCGTTTCCGGCATTGCTTTTTTCTTTGCATCTGTTCGTCTGCTTCTTCAATCAGATTTGTAAACGTAAACTGTAAACGAAGCAAAAAATATCTATTTTATCTCGTTTACGTTTACTCGTTTACAATTTCATCGTCTCTCAGAAAGGAATGTCTGCATTATCCGGCACCTGCATGAATCCTTCTTCCTCTGTCAGTCTGATCCATGCTCTCTGTGTCCCATAATTCGCAAATCTGTGGGATTTTGTTTTCGTGCTCCAGCCCGGCATACCTGCATTCATCGTATTGGAAATTGGCTGCAGAACGCTGCGGTTTCTCGGATCATAGGTCTGGCCAAATGCCTCTTCATAGATCTGAATGGCACACACTTCGTTTCCGCTGAATGTGTCAAGAAAATGTTGAATCACACCGAATGTGGAATCGTCCGGCATATATTCCATCTGCATAGCCCTGACGGTTTCCTCCATCTCCTTCGGAAATGTCAGCTTGAAATCTCCGCTTCGATAAATGGTCATTGCCTCTGCCCAGCAGTCGATAATATATTGACGGCATTCCTGCTCATTTTCGAGCGGATGATGTTCTGCACGACTCGCATCAATCTGCACCGGGGCAAATCGCCGGTTCCCTGTCTTGTCGTACGGTAGGAAATTCACGTTGTTGGATGTCCCTAGAAAGACACACTGCCGCGGCCGGTCTTCCGGATGAACCTCGTACGGAATCTTATATGTTTCTTTTGTCCTGCTCAGAAATGATTTGATGAGTTCAATGCTCTTGGCGCTGGTGGTCGCCAGCATTTCCGCCATCTCGATGAACCAGTGACCCTGCATTTTCCGATAGACATTGTCATCATCCAGTCTCCGAAGATCATCGGTGAACCATTCGTCACGAATTGCCAGGAATCTAAGAAGCGTTGACTTTCCAGCTCCCTGCCCGCCGACGAGACACAACATGATTTCAAATTTACAGCCGGGACGAAATGCTCTGCTGATCGCTCCGAGCATCATCAGCTTTGTCATTTCATAGACGTAATCACTTTCCTCTGCACCAAGGTATTTCGAAAGCAGATGACGGATCCGTTCCACGCCATCCCATTCCAATGTGTTCAGGTAGTCCCGGATCGGATGAAAGGAATTCTCACTGCTGACAATATCCAGTGCTGCACGGATCTGCTTTTCCCTCGTCAGTCCGTAATGGTTTTCCAGATAAAGCCGGATCTGATTGACATCTGTATCTGTGATTGCTTCTCCCCGGCGTTTCCAGCCGACATCCTTTACGATCTCTGTCTTGTCGGTCAGCTCGTTCCGGCGGATACTGCCAGCAAGGACCGGATCCTTCTGAAGCACCGTCACACAGTTCTGAATGGACTGTCTCGTCTGTCCCTTTTCGGTCTGTTCCAGTTCCTTTACGACATCTTCCACGGATAGTTTCCCTGCATTCTGCAACTCCTGATCAAGCAGGTCTTCGAGCTGCAGATTCTCTGTTCCATTTTTGTTCTCGTCTTTCAAGATTTCTGATGACCTCCTTCATTTCAAGAAAGAATCCTCTCTGTTCCGCATCTGATCCGTAATAGAGAACGTCCAGAAAATAGTTATATGCGTCGAGATTGCTGAGGGATTCCACGAACAGCGGATTCCACTCCTCCGATTCGGATTTCGGGGCAAATCGTTCTTTCCAACCCTGCATACTGTTCACATACATCGTCAAGACACTGATCGCCCAGGACCGCCACCTTTCGAATTTCTCATTGACTCTGCAATCTGTCTGTCTTTGCTTTGCCGCCGGGGATCGTATTGGCCGAAATGTTTTTTCTGATATGTGAATTTCAAAATCTCCTGCCAGTTTTCTGGCTGCCTCAATATTGGTCAGATGAAACAGCTTTGCCGCGTAGTCAATCACATCGCCATCTGCTCCGCATCCGAAACAGTGAAACCGTTCATCCACCTTCAAACTTGGATTACGATCCGGATGAAACGGGCAACACGCCATCCCGTTTCTTCCAACCTTCAGCCCGTAAAATTCTGCCGCCTCTCTTGTGGTTATTTTGCTTTTTATTGTCTGAAAAATATTGTCGCTGCTTCTTTGGTTCGCTATACTATGACTGTCATTTTTTGATCGGAACCGCCCCTCAGCTGTGCCACCAGCTGATTTCGGGGCAGTTCTTTTTACTTTTTCAGGATTTCCCATGCGAATTATCCTTGTCCGGTGTTTTGGTACTGATGCGGATCATTTCTTCCACAAGAGCACTGCACCTTTCAACTGCGTCACGTATTTCTTCCAGATCCGATACCTTCTCCAGTGCTGTCCGGAGTTTTTTCAGTTCCACGGCCAAACGGTCGCTCTGATATTTGCCTGCGCGGATCACAACCGTCTCTCCATAGAGCATCCTGATGAAGTAATCACCCTTGGCCAGTCCGCTGACTGCGACTTTTGCATCAATCAGGCGAAGTTCCTCTTCCGAAACCCGAAAATTCAGAATCCGGTTTCTTTTTCTGTCCTTGTTTTCACAGCTCATTTTTATTCCTCCTCCCTGCCGAAACGATCGAGCCGTTCTGCGATTTTCGCCTGCTTGTTGGGATACAGATGGGAATACGTATTCAGGGTCGTTTCGATCTTTTCATGTCCGAGCCTGTCCGCTATCTCCTTCGGTGAGAAACCAAGTTCAATCAGAAGGCTTGCGTGACTGTGCCTTAAATCATGAAGCCGAATCTTCTTTACTCCGCTGGCCTTAATCCCGCGCTGCAACTCCTTTTCCAGAAAAGTCTTGGTAACGGGGATCAGAGGTTCATCCGGATCCGGATCATAACGGTCTTCCAGATAATCGCGGATATCCTCTACCAGGAATTCAGGGATTGTGATGTCACGGATGCTCTTCGGTGTCTTGGGCGGTGTAATAATGTCTTTTCCTCTTAGCCGTTGATAGGATTTTGTAACAGAGATCACTCTGGTCTGCAGATTTACATCATTGATTTCCAGCGCCAGCAGTTCCCCGATCCGCATCCCGGTCCAGAACAGAATCTGAAATCCCAGCCAGGATTCCCGCTTATCGATAACGCAGTCGGCAAATGCATTGAATTCCTCTTTGGTCCAGAAGCTCATCTCACCAGCCTTGCTTTTCCCCATACTGCCCGCGGTCCTGCACGGATTATTCTTCAGTCCGTAATAGCGGACCGCGAAATTGAAGATTGCGCTGAGCTGGTTATTGATGGTCTTCAGATACGTCTTGGAATATCCCTTATTGATGAGTTCCGTCTGCCATTTGCGAATATCAGCCGGAGTTATCTCATTCATTTTCTTTTCTCCGAAATACGGAAGCACCTTGTCATCCATAATGTAGTGCTTATTGATCATGGTGTGCTCCCTGAGCCGCGCTTCCATATCCTTGAAGTACAGATCCGCGAAGTCCTTAAACCTCATGTCGAAATTACTCTGCTGCTTCAGCAGGAAATTCCGAAGCCATTCCTCGGCTTCCCTTCTCGTGTTAAATCCCCTCTTCATGCTCTTTCTGAGCTTTCCCGTCCAGTCACGATAGCGATATTGAATCAGCCATTTTCCTGTCTTCTTGTCTTTTTCAGGTTTCATCAGGTGGTCACCTCCTCGATTCCATAGCATCGTTTTTCCAGATACTTGCGGGGCACTCTTCCGGATACTGTCAGGAATCCTTTGGTCTGCAGTTCTTCATTCAGCACGTGAATAATCTTGTAGGCGTGCCCTTTGGAAATTCCCATTATCTCTGCGAGCTGTTCCGCTGTCACAAAATTCATTTCCGATCTCATGTGTTTTCTCCTCCTGTTGTTTTGTAGCTTACTAGCTACATTCATTATATTGTAGCGTTCTCGCTACGTCAATGTCTTAACGGAAATTTTGTAGCCAAGTCGCTATGTTTGTGATATGTTTTATGTAGTGACAGATATATCCCGATCCTATATGGACCAGGCATATGTACGGAATACGAAAAGAAGAGGGGAATTACATACGATGACAATCGGCGAAAAAATAAAATATTACCGCAAACAGCGGGGTATTACACAGGGAGAACTTGCAGAATTGACAGGAATCCATCCTGTTTCCATCCGAAAATACGAGACAAATAAAATGCAGCCGCTCCCTCCTCAGGTCGAGAAGATTGCAGCTGCATTGAACGTAAACTTCAGTGCGATCTATGGAATGGATCAGAGCGCTTTCCGTCTGGAAACACGCGGAGATCTGATGGGATTATTGATGACTGCTTATAAAGCCGGACTGATTCAGGTTGATGGTCCGAAAGACAGATATGGTGCCTTCAAAGAAGAGCAATGCTGCATCCGCCTGCTCCCGGTACTCTCGCAGTATTTTGCTGTGGCTGGTCAGGAAGATGAGAATAGGAATATGCTGCCAGCACTAAAAGTGACAGATTCATCTGTCCTGTCTGATTTTATTCGTTGGGAAGGTTTATACCGTGAAGGATATCTGAAGGATCAGGAGCTGCTGACAAAAGGAAATTCTTCTGAAGATGAGAAATATGTCGCTGATGATTTTCGGGAGATGCTGGAGCAGATCGAGCTGGACCTGCAGGCGTCTCAGAAGAAACTGGATAAGACCTGTGATCACGGCGATGATGCCAACTCTGAAACGGAATAATTTTGAAAAGTGTACTCAAAATGTACTCACGAGACATAGAAAAAGTCCGGAAGCCCAGTGTTTATACTGGTTTCCGGACTTTCAATATTTATTCGAACTCGATTGTCCCTGGCGGTTTACTCGTCAGATCGTAGAATACACGATTGACG
The DNA here is from genome assembly GCF_052064775.1 of Oribacterium sp. HCP28S3_H8. NCBI lineage: Bacteria > Bacillati > Bacillota > Clostridia > Lachnospirales > Lachnospiraceae > Oribacterium > Oribacterium sp. HCP28S3_H8. Next base: position 78,373 of record NZ_JBQHUZ010000007.1, read on the forward strand.
CCCTTCACCTCATTGATGATGCGGTTCATGCACTTTTCCAATACTTCAAACGGAATATTGGTCACTTCTGCAGTCATGAAATCATCTGTTTCAACTGCGCGCAGAACAACCGCATAATCGTATGTACGGAAATCACCCATAACGCCAACGGAACGCACATTGGTCAGCGCCGCAAAATACTGACTGATCTTCCGGTCCAGCCCTGCGTTTGCAATTTCCTCACGGTAGATCGCATCTGCATCCTGGGTAATCCGCACCTTCTCCGGAGTCACTTCTCCAATGATACGCACCCCAAGTCCCGGTCCCGGGAATGGCTGTCGATAAACAAGATATTCCGGAAGCCCTAGCTGCAGACCAACCCGTCGCACCTCATCCTTAAAGAGAAGTCTCAGCGGTTCAATGATCTCTTTAAATTCAATATCCTTAGGAAGACCACCCACATTATGATGTGACTTGATCTTGGCTCCATGTCCCAGACCCGACTCCACAACATCGGGATAAATCGTGCCCTGACAAAGGAAATCCACCGCACCAATCTGCTTTGCTTCCCGCTCAAACACGCGGATGAACTGCTCTCCGATAATCTTACGCTTCTGCTCAGGCTCCGTAACACCTTTCAGCTTTTCAAAGTACTCGGGTCCTGCATTTACGCAAATGAAGTTGAGCTCATACTGTCCGTGCGGACCGAAGATTGCTTCAACCTCATCTCCTTCATTTTTACGCAGAAGTCCATGATCTACAAATACACAGGTCAGCTGCTTGCCAATTGCCTTGGCCATCAACGTCGCAGCTACAGAGGAATCCACACCACCGGACAGAGCGAGCAGCACCTTGCCATCTCCTACCTCGTTACGGATCTCCTCGATTTTGTCCTGTACAAATGTCTCAATCTTCCAGTCTCCAGCACAGCCGCAGACATCGTACAGAAAATGATGAAATATCTTATTTCCCTCAACGGAATGCTGAACCTCCGGATGAAACTGAACTGCGTAAATCCGTTTCGTCTGGTTTTCCATTGCCGCAACAGGACAATTTGCAGTGTGCGCTATGATTTTAAAGCCTTCCGGTACCTCTGAAATATAATCGGTATGTGACATCCACATAATGGTCTTGTCCGATACCTCTTGGCAAACACTGTCATGGTCGTCAACGAAAACCTCAGTCCTGCCATATTCGGAAACAGGTGCTGTTTTAACCTGTCCTCCCAGCTCATACGCAATCAGCTGAGCACCATAGCAGATTCCCAGAATCGGTATACCGAGATTAAAAATCTCCGGATCAATATGCTGGGATTCCTTCTTATAGACCGATTGCGGTCCTCCCGTGAAGATAATTCCCTTAGGCTTCATTTCACGGATTTTATCCAGCCCGATGGAGGATGCATATACCTCCGCATACACACCCTGATCCCGGACCCGTCTGGCAATCAGCTGGTTGTACTGGCCGCCAAAGTCAAGTACAGCAACTAGTTCTCTCGCCATGTTTCCTCCATTCTCAAAGTAATTGTTTTCACGCTGCCATCATTATATGCACAGCTCGTCGGATACGCAAGAAAAAATACAGACATTCCCTTTGTAATACATTGAATGTCTCCCCAAATGCAGCATCCGTATATCCGCATGTCTATTTTACAGCGCAATATATTTTAAGATAAACAGAACAGCAAGCACATACATCAGAGGCGTAACTTCTTTGGACTTTCCTGCAGCAACATGGAGAATCACATAAGAAATGATTCCAAGTGAAATACCCTCGGAAATTGAATACAGAAATGGCATCGCAAAAATTGCTACATATGCTGGTATTGCTTCAAGCAGATCATCCCACTGAACCTTGACTACCTGCTGGATCATCAGGAAACCTACAATCACAAGTGCCGGTGCTGTCGCAAAGGATGGTATTGCCAGGAAAATCGGTGAGAAGAACAATGCCAGCAGGAAAAAGATACCGGATACCACTGCCGTAAGACCACTGCGGCCGCCTTCCGTAATACCTGCAGAGGACTCTACAAAGGTAGTAATGGTTGAGGTTCCAAGGCAGGAGCCAACAACTGTACCTATAGAATCTGCCAGCAATGCGCCCTTGATTTCCGGCAGCTTACCATCCTCATCCAGCATGTCTGCCTTGGAAGCGCATCCAATTAACGTACCCAGAGTATCAAACACATCTACAAACAGAAACGCAAAAAGAATTGAGAAAAAATCCAGTGGATGCGCAAACGCTGACGCAAAATCAAATTTTAAAAATGTTGGTGCCAGTGATGCCGGTGCGGATAAAATACCGCTTGGAATCAGACTGTAAAATCCATGATCCGGATCCGGTACATAAAGCCCCGCGATCTGACAGATAATGCCAAGCAGCCAGGTTGCAAAGATTCCGATCAGCATATTACCCTTAACCCCACGGATTACAAGATAGCCGGTGATCAGAATACCAAGCAGCGCAAGTACTACGGTAATACCCTCGGACTGGAAGGTTCCGTTTTTAATGGAATTGTTAAAAGAAAAAATGGTAACCAGCGTAGAGCTGTCCACTGCGATATGGGCATTCTGCAGACCAATAAAGCAGATAAAGAGTCCGATACCTACCGATACTCCATATTTTAAGGTTGCCGGAATTGCATTAAAAATAGCCTCACGGACATTGGTGAGTGAAAGCAGTATAAAAATGATACCTTCTGCAAATACTGCCGTCAGCGCAAGCTCCCAGGAATATCCCATGCCGGCAACAACCGTATATGCAAAATATGCATTCAGTCCCATGCCTGCAGAAAGGACAAACGGCAGATTGGCAAACAGAGCCATACAAAATGAAGCAATCGCCGATGCCACAGCTGTAGCAGTAAAAACTGCGCCGGAATCCATCCCTGTCGTGCCGAGAATTGCCGGATTAACTGCAAGGATATATGCCATGGTCATAAATGTGGTTAATCCCGCCATGACTTCTGTCCTTACATCCGTTCCCTTCTCCTTGAGTTTAAAAAATCTTTCCATACCTTAGCCTCCTTGTTTTCTTGTCAGATACAGTCTGGTAGTTTGGCCATCAAAACAGATCCTGTATCAATAAAACAAAGTTAAGTGTATCACATTCCGCAGAGATTTGGGACATAAATAAAATTCAAACTAAGTATCAACCTAAAAAGAGTCAGAAAAGGTTAAGCTGGATTTTGCGGATAGAATATCTAAGCTTGTATGATTGCAAAAATCCGTGCGTAATTTCGTGCGTAATTTCTTTTATAAAATGGCATTTTGAGGTTATAAAGAGTTATAAATCATAGCACAAAAAATGGCTGAAAACCTAAGGAAAATCAACGTTCCTAACGGTTTTAAGCCATTTCTCATTCATGGACATAACAAAACCGTACTTGAACACAAAGTGTTCGAGTACGGTTCACAGAGTGGACCTGATGGGAGTCGAACCCATGTCCGAAAACAAATTCCCTTTCCTTCTACTATCATAGTACGCTTTGAAGCTTCCCCACCGATAAAAGATGCGCACGTCTTTTACCGACCGGTATCCTCTGATACGCCCGGAGCCAGGAGGAACTGGATCCGTCGTTTCTCACATAGTCAAAGCCAGATTCTTAAAGTGTGAGTGCCTTAAGGCTGACTCGCAGCGCTTAGGCTGCGTATGCTAAATTATCGTTAGCGTTTATATTTAGGTTTGAAGTTTAACGCTACTGTCTTTCGGATAGCTTCTAAAGCTGCATCGTCCCCGTCGAAACCGGTACAAGCCCTGATGAATTGATATTAACAAACTTTGAGGCATCTGTAAATGATCAACAAATAAAACAAAAATTAAATTTTTAGGAAACGTCTTTTAAAAGGATAGCTTTTATCCTTAAAATCTTATAGAATATGGGTATATAAATCAAAAAACGAGGTATTTTCTATGAGTGAAAACGATGTAACAACCAAAAAAAGTAATGCTTCCTATCCTATCGACTGGACACTGCTCGGCAGAACCGTACGTAATATCCGTAAGCGCCGGCAGCTGACACAGAAGGAGCTTGCAGATCTCTGCGGTCTGGGCTTCAGCACCATTTCGCATATTGAAACCGCCCAGATCCATACAACAATTGAAACCATACTGCTGCTGAGCGACGCGCTGATGGTGACTCCAAATGATATTCTTGAGGGCAACTACAATCGGAAGCATTCACGCCGGCTTGCCGCCGATGATGAGTACTATATGGGACTTGGCCGCGCTCTTGCCGATGCGACCCGAGATTACGAGCACAAGCATAAAAGCCTGACGTAAGCGCCATAAATTTCGTAAGCCACACCAAATCCACGTACATTACCGTTCTATTAGAATCTGTACATTAGAAAAAGCGGATCAGAAATTTGCATCAGAAATGCGTATCAAAATAATTTGACAAAACAAGACAGACGATACCATCAACTACCGGGTTTCGTCTGTCTTTTGGTTTCATTCTGATCACTGCGCCAGATATTTTTTAAGGTATTTTCCGGTATACGATGCCGGAACCTCTGCAATTTCCTCCGGCGTGCCCCTGGCAATCACAGTTCCTCCTTTATTTCCACCCTCTGGTCCCATATCAATGATATAGTCAGCACATTTAATCACATCCAGATTATGCTCAATGACAACGACCGTATTGCCATTTTCCGCAAGACGATCCAGCATTTCCACCAGGCGATGCACATCCGCAAAATGAAGTCCGGTTGTCGGCTCATCAAGGATATAAATGGTTCTGCCTGTACCCCGGCGGCTCAATTCTGTTGCAAGCTTGATTCTCTGCGCCTCACCTCCGGAAAGCTCGGTACTTGGCTGCCCCAGACGCACATATCCGAGTCCGACATCATACAGCGTCTGAATTTTCCGTGTAATCGAGGGAATGTTTTCAAAAAATGTAAGTGCTTCTTCTACAGTCATATTAAGCACATCATAGATGCTTTTGCCTTTATACTTTACCTCCAGAGTTTCCCGGTTATAGCGCTTTCCACCGCACACCTCGCAGGGAACATATACATCCGGCAGGAAATTCATTTCAATTTTGACAATGCCGTCTCCGGAGCATGCCTCACAACGGCCTCCCTTAACGTTAAAGGAAAAACGTCCCTTGGTATATCCACGTGCTTTGGCATCCGGGGTTGTAGCAAAAAGATCCCGGATCATATCAAAAACGCCGGTATAGGTCGCCGGATTAGACCGAGGTGTTCTGCCGATTGGACTCTGATCAATGTTAATCACCTTATCCAACCGCTCGATGCCCTCGATGCCTTTATGCTGCCCCGGGATCGTCCTTGCACGATTCAGTTTTTTAGCGAGCGCCTTATACAATATTTCATTCACAAGAGAGGATTTTCCGGAACCCGATACTCCGGTAACGCAGGTAAATACACCAAGTGGAAATTCCACATCAATGTCTTTAAGATTGTTTTCTCTGGCTCCTAATACCTTGATCCAACCATTTGGCTGTCTCCTGACCTTAGGTACACTGATTTTTTTTACGCCGCTTAAATACTGACCTGTGATGCTTCTCGGAGCCTTCATGATATCATCTACCGTACCGCAAGCCACAACCTCGCCGCCGTGCTCACCCGCTCCCGGTCCGATATCCACAATGTAATCAGCTGCTCGCATGGTATCCTCGTCATGCTCAACTACAAGTACAGAATTACCCAGATCCCTCAGCCGCTTCAGTGTTGCAATCAGACGATCATTATCCCTCTGATGTAGGCCGATACTAGGTTCATCCAGGATATAAGCAACGCCAACAAGCCCGGAACCAATCTGCGTTGCCAGCCGGATCCGCTGCGCCTCACCTCCCGACAAGGTGCCTGCCGCTCTTGCAAGTGTAAGATAGTCCAGTCCCACATCCAGCATAAAGCGGCTGCGTGCCTTTATTTCCTTAATAACCTCTGCGCCGATTTTCTGCTGCATTTCTGTAAGAGGAATCCCGGAAATCCAGCTGTAAAACTGGTCGATCGGCATCAGGGTCGCTTCATTGATGTTTTTATCTCCTACCGTGACCGCAAGACTGGAAGCCTTAAGTCGTGCCCCATGACAGGTTGCACAGGGAGTGATGCGCATAAACTGCTCATATTCCGCTTTCATCTTGTCCGAGAAGCATTCCCGGTATCTGCGGCTGACATTGTCTATTAATCCTTCAAATGCCACATGATGAATATTTCCTTTTCCGAACTGAGACGCATAGTGCACTGTCACCTTTTCTCCGTGTGTTCCATGCTCGATGATCTCCCTGACAGAAGCAGGCAGGTCCTGATACGGGGTATCAAGACTGAACTTATAGGTTTCTGCAAGAGCTTCCAGCATTGCATGCGTAAAGCTTCCTTCGTCCTTGGAGTTCATCCAGCCGATCACAGAAATTGCTCCCTGATTTAAGCTCAGACTCCGATCCGGAATCATCAGATCCAGATCAAATTCCATCTTGTAGCCAATACCAAAGCAGTCAGGGCATGCTCCAAAGGGATTGTTAAAGGAAAAGCTTCTCGGTTCAATCTCGTCAATGCTGATCCCGCAGTATGGGCAGGAAAAGCTGGTGGACATATTGATCGGTTCTCCACCGATAACATCCACAGTCATAAGACCATCTGCCAGCTCTACCACCTGCTCAATAGATTCTGCAAGCCGTTTCTCGATTCCCTCCCGGATCACCAGACGGTCTACAACGATCTCAATGGTATGCCGGATATTTTTCTCAAGATGAATTTCCTCGGAAAGCTCATATAAATTCCCATCAATCCGCACACGGACATATCCGGAGCGCCTGGCACTGTTCAGCACCTTTTCGTGCATACCTTTTTTGCCACGGACAATTGGTGCCAAAAGCTGGATACGAGTCCCCTCCGGAAGCTTCAGAAGCTGATCCACCATCTCATCCACCGTCTGCCGGCGAATGACTCTGCCGCATTTCGGGCAGTGCGGAGTTCCGATCCTTGCAAACAAAAGGCGCATGTAATCATAGATTTCCGTAACGGTACCTACCGTAGAGCGAGGATTCCGGTTCGTAGATTTCTGATCAATAGAGATCGCAGGCGACAAGCCCTCGATAAGATCCACCTTGGGCTTCTCCATTTGTCCCAGAAACTGACGCGCATAGGAGCTCAGCGACTGCATATATCGCCGTTGTCCCTCCGCGTAAATGGTATCAAACGCCAGGGAAGATTTACCCGATCCGGAGAGTCCTGTCAGTACAACTAGCTCGCCTCTCGGAATATCTACATCAATATGCTTCAGATTATGCTCACTTGCGCCACGAATTTTTATATATTTTCTTTCCATTATTTATTGTCTCTAACATTCCAGCAGATTTTTGCAATATAACAATACTCAGGCGATTTTTTTAAGATACAGCCGGATCCTCTCGGTAACGAGACCAGCGAGAAGTCCGATCACGGCACCGGAAATGACTCCGGCAGCAAGCAACACCGGGAAATAATAAAATAACTGCTGCGAATGCAACAGCACCACCGCCGACCCGAGCTGCCCGAAATTGTGCATGACGCCACCGGAAACGCTGATTGCGATCCGCGAAAATCCGCCAAGTTTTTTTAAAAGCAGCATGAATACCAGGCTCAACGCAAAGCCACTCAGAGAATATGCGAGTGTCATGGCATTACCAAAGGTAAATGCCACAAGGAAAATCCTTAACAGGCTGATGATAATAGTTGCACCGGTGCCGATCGAGTACAGACCGATCACAGTAACGATATTGGGAAGTCCGAGCTTTACACCCGGCACTCCTATGTTAACGGGAATCATTGCTTCTACATAACTCAGCACCATGGAAAGTGCCAGAAGCATGCCATAAAGACTGATCATTTTAGCTTTTGTATTTTTCATGTTCCTATCTTAATCTTGGAGGGAGCAAAAGTAAATCATTAATATTACAAAAAGGCGATATCCTTACGGATACCGCCTGCTCGTCTTCATAGATCTTGAAACTTGTTGCAATATATAATATTAACAATCAGGTACAATGGACTATAAAAATCAAAGCTTTACTACGTTTGTTGCCTGTGGTCCTTTAGCGCCGTCTACAACGTCGAACTCTACTGCCTGACCCTCTTCCAGAGACTTAAATCCATCTCCTACAAGTCCGGAATAGTGTACGAATACGTCCTTACCAGTCTCGTCCGTGATAAAGCCGTAACCCTTCTGGTTGTTAAACCACTTAACTGTACCCTTCATTGAATATACCTCCAAAAAATAATTGTAAAAGAATTTACAACAGAGTCATATTACCATAAATTGAATGCAACGTCAATCTGATTCCATCACTTTGCATAAAAAGCATATAGACTAATTCACAATACCATACTAGATTTATATCATTTTGCGTCCCGTAGCAGCTGTTTCAGCTCCTCCGGTGAGAACTGGTATGCCTTGCCGCAGAAATCACACTTCACTTCCTGACTTTGATGCTCGTCAGCAAGCTTTGTAAGCTCCTTCCTGCCCAGAGAAATAAGTGCTCTGGATACAACCTCCCGGGAGCAGTTGCAGTAAAAGCTGACCCACTTCCGGTCATTGATTTCCAGCTTCATATCGCCAAGGATAAATTGGAGCATTTCCTCCGGTGACATGCCTTCGTCCAGCATAGCCGTTACGGATTTGATGGTTTTCAGCTTGTTTTCAAGCTGTGTGATCACTTCATCACTACAGCCGGGCATGAGCTGAATAATAAATCCGCCTGCCTGCTTGACCGTATTGTTTTTTTCCATTAAAACACCAAGTCCTACAGAGGATGGAACCTGCTCTGAAACCGCAAAATAATAGGTAAGGTCCTCGGCAATTTCTCCGGAAATAAGCTGTGTCTGACCGACATATGGCTCTTTTAGTCCAATGTCTTTGATTACGGACAGCATACCTTTGCCTATGGCACCACCGACATTCAAATGGCCGGAAGCATTCGCCGGAAGCAGGACATTGGAATTGGCGCAAAAGCCCTTAACATGTCCGTGACTGTCCGCTGTTACAGTAAGGCCTTTCATCGGACCATCGCCCTTTATGGTCAGCGTAAGCAGGTCCTTATCGCCCTTCATGTCAACAGCCATCATCAAAGCCGCGCTCATGAGCCTTCCTAGCGCTGCTGTACAGATCGGAGCTGTATTATGAATCCGTCTTGCCTCCTCTGCCACATGTCGGGTGGAGCATGCAAATGCCCGGACCTGTCCCTCTGCCGCGGTTGCCCGGATCACATAATCTCCGCTCTGGGAGGTCCCTGCGTAACGAATTTCACTCATGCATTAACCTCTTTGGCATATGCCTTGAGAGCTTCCTCCTCATCGATTCTCATATGGCATTTCTTGTACTTCTTACCGGAGCCGCATGGACACGGATCATTAGGATAAACCTTCTTGCCCTGACGACGCACTGTGCCGGATGCCTTCTGCTCTCTGTACAGCTCATGTCTCCGCTCCTCGGTCAGGATACTGTCCCACTGTGGCAGCTTATAGAGCCAGCTTGCCTTTGCCTCAACCATGTTGTAATACAGCTTCTCCGGATCAATTTCGATCTTAACCACTGTGTTTTCATCCATCGTATCGATCGGATTGTGATAGCCCTTAAGGGAATCATCGATACCGTCCAGAACACCTGTGAAATGGAAAACATCAATCTTAAAGTGATCCGCCAGTTCTTTTACCGTACCCTCAAAAACATGTGTCGGATCAGCAAGTACTTCCTCGTAAAAGCCCTTTTCCAGTACAAAATATTCATTCCAAAGCTTCTCCTGCTCCGGCTTGGTCAGTCCGTTGCCATAAGCTTGTACTCTCCATGTTTCCAGTAATGTTGCCATAATTATCTCCTTACTATAATAATAGGGGATTTCTGTCTTCCCTATCGAAATACGAATCTATTATACAAAAGAATCTGCAAATTACAATGAATGTTATTGGCTCTGTTGAAGCACACAGCATTGCATTTCTATCTGCATCATGTCACTTGTCTTATCCTGATCAAGGCTCAATCCTGCGGCTCTCCGTATCTTTAAGGTAATCCTCCCTGGCGGATGGCATGCCCTTACGATATAAAAGCAGATTTATAAGCCTCTCGACGAGATTAAGTATAACTGCCCATGTCGGAACCGCGATAATCATACCGACAAAGCCGAACAGCCCTCCAAACAGGAGGATGGAAAACAATACCCAGAAGCTGGAAAGCCCGGTAGAATTTCCGAGGATCTTGGGGCCGAGGATATTCCCATCAAACTGCTGAAGTATCAGGATAAAAATCAGAAAATAAATACTCTGTATCGGGCTTGCGAGCAGGATCAGGATAAAGGAGGGAATCGCACCGATGAATGGTCCGAAAAACGGAATTACATTGGTTACGCCCACGATGACCGACACCAGCATCGCATACGGCATGTGCAGGACGGAAAGCGCAAAGAAGCAGATGAATCCGATAATGATGGAATCAATAATTTTACCAATGATGAATCCGCCAAACACCTTGTTGATATACTCAAATTCCTGGATCAGCATACCAGCTCCACGCTTTGGCAAAACCGCATAAATCATCCGGCGTGCTGCCCCCAGAAAGTCTTCCTTAATATTCAGGAGATAAATCATCACGATGAGACCGATAAAGATATTTTTAAACCAGTTTAACATGCTGAAAATCCCGATCGAGAGAGACGCAACGATTTTCTGCATGTTTGGAAGCAAGGTATCCTGGGTAAATCCTGTGATAAAGTCATATGCCATATCATACATCTGCCGTACACCTTCCCGGATCTCCGGATAATCCTCCAGAGCCCGCATTGCATTGGCATAGAGTGCTGCCATATTGGACGGCAGCGTCACAGCCAGATCCATGACCGAGGTATAGATCTGCGGGATAATCATCGCAACCAGTCCAACCGTCAGTATGATCAGAAGCAGCACAGAAAGAAAGGTTGCAATTCCCTTGGCAACGTTTCTTGCTGCCGCCCCACGTGGCAGATATTTTTTAAGCTTTGGCTTCAAAGCATCCAGAAGCCGGTTGTAAATCGGAGAAAATAAATACGCAAGCACAGCACCATATATGATAGGTGAGAGAATCTTTAGAAGTGTCCCTACCGCACCACTGATTTTGGCAAAATTAACAAAAACAAATATGACGGCAACCACTGCAGCGGCGACCACAAAAACCATTGTCCCCCACTTGATCTGTTCTTTCCATTTCTCCTTCATATTTCACCTGTTCTCTGAAAGTAAAAAACAAAAAAGACAGGTGTACCAGAACGCCGTACTGCACGCTTGACTCCTAGCAACAGCTAGGTGGGTTTCCTCACGGGTACCTCTACCGTCCTTAACCTTGCGGAAGGCCTGGTATCAATATCACAAATATTGGAATCCCGAATGTCATATTTGTAGGTTCAATTTGTGCAGCCTCGAACGCCCCAGCAGCATCCTGTCAAAAGGATTATATCAAAGCATAAATTCACATGCAAGAAGCGGAATGATATTCGTACACCAGAAGCAGCGTCCCGTTTCTCACAGAGACAGTTGCTTCTGTGCCGACAAACTCATTGCTGAGCCCGGTCGGAGTCAGATTATTAAGTGTTACGTCCTCCACAACATATTTTAATCCTGTCTCCGTAACTCCCTCGGATGTATCCGTCAGTGAAAATACCGATAGATACCCCTGCATGGTTCCAGAAAAACAGACGCTTGTATTGCGGATCGCTGTAATGACCTGATCCCGTCCGTAAAGGTATCCCCTGCAGCCTTTACCTGCAAGGAATCCGAGAATCTGCAGATTGGCAATACTATGATCCACTCTTTTGCCTGTTCCTCCTAAAAGATGCATTTCCCGGCAGCCCTCTGCCAGTCCGATCCGGACACATGCCATCATATCCGGATCATTTTTCACCGGATTGATCACCCTGGTCTCCACACCATCAATTTCCATGTGTTTCAGATGATGGATATATTCCGCTTTTTCCGCATCCGCAAAAATACTAAGACCGGATACGGGTCCGGTAACACCCTTCACCCCCTTCACCTGCATGGAATCGAAATCACCAATAATAAGATCCGGACGTATTCCTCTGTCTTTTAAATATTCATATCCCGCATCTGCCGCGATCACCAGATCATCCTTCTGGATTTCAACAGGTATGCCGTAAAAATCCCCGGCGCCCACAATGATGCATCTTCTGTTTTTCATGATCCCTGCTCGATTTTCTTAAGTTTTTTCTCCCGGAGAACAGCAAAGAAGTCTGTCATCAGTGCCTGGCATTCTTCTGTAAGTATATGCTCTGTCATTTCCGCCTGATGATTCAGCCTGTCCTGATGCAAAAGATCAATAACCGATCCGCAGCAGCCTGCCTTGGGATTTCTTGCGCCCAGGACAACCCGGGGCAATCTTGCCTGCACAATCGCTCCTGCACACATCGGACAGGGCTCCAGTGTCACATACATCGTACAGTCCTCCAGCCGCCAGTCCTGGAATTTTTTGCAGGCCTTGCGAATGGCAATGATTTCTGCATGCATCAAAGCATTATGATCCTTATTTCTCCGATTATAACCTTTGCCGATCACAGTTCCCGGCGTAATGCCAAGCTCTGAAGCATGCATATCCGCCTTACTCTGCGGAGCACTGCCATCATAAACAATAATACAGCCAATCGGCACATCTCCATTCCGCGCCGCCTTACGCGCCTCACGGATTGCCTGCTTCATATAGGCTTCCTGTTCAGTAACGCTATTCATTTTGAATCCTGGCGGATCAAAAGACGGATCGCTTCAATTGCTGTCCGGATCGCCTTATCCGTATCATGCTCAATCGGATTAGGGAGTCCCTGCTTGGCTCGTTCCTGATTGGACATAATAAACAGTACACTGCCGCAGCGTACACCCAGGCAGGCGGCCACAGTAAACAATGCTGCGCTTTCCATTTCCGAAGCCTTACATCCAAGCTTAAGCCATGCATTCCACTTCCTTATGAGCTCCGGACCATTGGGAAGCTCCTCCGGCTTATGCTGTCCGTAAAAGGCATCCTTACACTCTACCACACCAACATGGTATCGGAACTTAAGGTTTTTTGCTGCCTGCACGAGTGCTGTCTCGACCTCAAAATCAGCAACCGCAGGCCACTCGATCGGCGCATACTCCTTGGAAGTGCCCTCCATCCGGACCGCACCGCTGGCAATGACGACGTCTCCGCTCTGTACCTTCAGATCCATACCCCCGGCAGTTCCGACACGGATAAAGGTATCCGCACCGCACATACGAAGCTCCTCCATGGCAATAGATGCGGATGGTCCTCCGATGCCTGTGGATGTCACACTGACCGGAACTCCGTCGAGAGTGCCGGTGAATGTCACATATTCGCGATGATCCGCAATCTGGCGCGCATTATCAAAATAAGCTGCAATCTTCCTGCAGCGTTTGGGATCCCCCGGAAGGATAACGTATTTTCCTACATCTCCGGGAGCCACATCAATGTGGTACATACGATTCGTTTCAGAATAATTAATCATAGTATCCTCTTATTCTGCAGTTTCCAAAGCAATCTCCATCATCTGATGGAAGCCTGTCTGCCTCTCCTCTGCCGTTAGTTCACCCGGTTTAAATAAATGATCCGAAATCGTTAAGATGCCCAGTGCGTGTTTATGTGCATAGGCTGCATTCATATAAAGTGCCGCGCACTCCATTTCCACGCACAGTGCGCCCATAGAAGCCCACTTTTTATTCACATCCGGAAATTTATTATAAAAAACATCTGCGGACACTACATTACCAACCTTAACGTTTGCTCCAATGCTTCTTGCCGCTGCAACCGCCCGCTCCATAAGATCAAAATCCGCAATGGGCGCAAACGTCCCCGGAAGCTGATACTGGTATGCGTAATTGGAATCCGTGCAGGCCCCCTGTGCAATTACGATGTCCATGACATTCACATCATCCTGCAGTCCTCCGGCAGAACCGATCCGGATGATATTATCCACATCGTAAAAATTGTAGAGCTCATAAGAGTAGATTCCTACAGAAGGCATGCCCATGCCCCCGCCCATGACAGATACTCTCTTGCCTTTATACATGCCCGTATAGCCAAGCATGTTTCGTACTGTATTAAAGCATACCGGATTTTCCAGGTACGTTTCCGCAATATACTTTGCGCGGAGCGGATCTCCCGGAAGCAGGACCGTTTTGGCAATGTCGCCTTTTTCTGCTGCATTGTGTGGTGTAGACATAAAAAATCCTCCTAAATCCTTTTATCACTTCTCTGTTTATGTAATATATTATGTTTCTTTTAATGTTGGTGTCTCTGTCAAAGTTACTGTTCCGTTGACTACCGCACCGTGATCATAGATCTTATTTCCGGCTTGCAGAATCCAGCTGCTCCGGTAGAAATGCATGTGGAAGCAGATCTCGCAATAGAAACTCCTGGTAATCCTCGGTCGATCTCGCAAGGATAATGCGGAAATGGTCAAGGTCGCAAAACTCAGCCATAACCTGTCTGCAAATACCGCACGGCTGGCAATACTCAAATTCCGTGGCATCCTCCGGTCCTCCAACGATGGCTATGGAATCAAATTCACGGACGCCCTCGCTGATCGCCTTAAAAAAAGCGGTACGTTCTGCACAATTTGCCGCGCCATAGGAAGCATTCTCAATATTGCAGCCTTGATAAATCTTTCCGTCAGATGCAAGCAGTGCCGCGCCAACCCGGAAATGTGAATATGGCGTATATGAGTATTTTCTGGCATCAAATGCAATCCTGATCAATTCTTTTATATCTGCCATGTTACAGGAACCTCTTCTATTCTATAAATTATCTTGTTATCTTATAAATTTTCCAAAGGAATATTTACAGTATATCATATCCCGCCATTACCGCAAAGCATGCGCCCGCTCAAGTTCTTTGCAAAATGTTAAACAAATATCATAATGAACATAAAAAAATGGCTTGAAACCTCAGGAAAATCAACGTTTTCCTCGATTTCAAGCCATCCTTTTCAGTCTGCGGATAACAGGACTTGAACCTGCACTAAATCCGGTAAAAATGACGTATTTAAGCCATTATTTCAATTATTGGACAAAATTTTGGACTAATTTTTTTAAGTTCAATAAAAAACACTATGACTATTCGGCTTTTTGCTGCTGCAATTTCAAAGCTGAATAATATCGCAGCCGAAACTGAAAAACCAAAGTCTGACATTATAGAAAGATTGATCATGTCAGCAAAATAAGATCAAAATCGAGGCATTACTGCCCCGGTCCTTTTTATTCCACATACCAGATGTCCATAGCGCCCCGGCTGTCGGAACGGTATAGAGCTCCCTCAAGTGGTCCATCCGGCTGACCGTAGTACCACTCTCCGTTTACCTGGAACCATCCCTTGAGCATCTTGCCGCTTGTGTCGAAATAGTACCAGTGATGGTTGATCTTCTGCCACCCGTGAGCATTCACTCCGTCAGCCGTGCGATAGTACCAGTCTGCACCGGACTGCACCCAACAGGGATAGGGCACCGGTTCCTGTGATCCTGCCTTTGAACCACGATCAAGGTTCACGGCAGTATGATGCCCTTCGTATAAAAGGATGTCGCCCGGCAGCAGATACTCATCACTTGCTAGATACTTCTGATCTGTCAGCACCTGGAATCCTGCCTGCCGGAGGACCTGCTTAAGGTTTCCAGTATAGGCATAGATTGAAACATCCTGCAGATCCTTTAATCCCATCAGGAACCCGGTAGCCTTTACATTTGCCGCAACCCCCGCAGAGCAGTCAGCTTCGCAGAGAACGTCGATCTTGGAGGGATTATATCCGGCATTCCTTAAAGCATACCAGTAAGTGTACCTCTGACTCTGATCGTACCCTATGTTGTTATTTTGAGCGGCCATTCTCGCAAGGTCTGCAATTCTTTCTCCAACCCTCGGATCCGGATGTCTTAGCACTACATTCCATGGTCTGTTATACCATGGGATCACTTCCCACTCATGTCCGGTCTGATCCCCTGCTCTTCCACCAGAGTACCGGTTATTTTCATCTTTACCACAATTGGCGATCATTTTTAATTTAACCTCCATACAAAAATAGACCGGACAGAATGTGCCCGGTCGTTAATTTATTCAATTGTAAGTTACTATATTCAGTTTTTAATCTTATTTGCACACAAGGTTGGGCTGAATTTATAGTACCGGATTACGGTCCGGTCCCGAGATACAGAGGATCACCTCCTGTCAGTCCTTGCTCTTACCGAGGCCCGGCTTCTTGTCGAGCCTTCCATCATGGTCCTTGTCGGCTTCATCGTCCGGACCATGGAAATCTCCCTTTGCATCATGCTCGATACCTTCGTATCTCTTGAACGGTCTGTCTTTCTTGGTTTCTCTTGTAATCATAATTTTTCCTTTCTCCCATCCGGGATATATAAGTACAGCACTATGCTGTTACTTTTTATTGTAATTAAGTGTAGATACTCCAATCAGGATACCAATCAAAGTACCAATTGCATTTAGTGTGGTAACTGTAGCATCAATATTCTGCCACCCCCACACCGGACCAACCTGTCCGACGAACCAGGCAACTGCCGGAAAAGCGATTAGTCCGATCCACTTTAAAACATCATAAATTTTGTCAGGTAACATTTTTTCCTCCTTATAAAAAGCTGTGTTCATCCGCACAAGTACGGTACATTTTTTTGATATTTGACTCTGCTTCGTGTGTCCGATCATTGATGAAATCGGGATGTTCTGCGCAGTACCGGTTATAAGTCGTGATGTTATCGAGAGCATTATCAAACATCTTTTCCGAATGCCGGATTCCATTAAGAATTTCATCGTTAAAGCTTAAAATTTCTGATCTGGCTTTCTTTGCATCTCTTTCAGCATCTCGGTGATCCTGTTCATCCTGCCGTTCCTTGATCACCGTAAGCTCTGACTTAATCGCACCAATCTCCTTAACCATATCCGCATTAATTGCTCTGCCAATCCCCCTGGCTATCCAGCTCCAGGGATGGCCCGGAACCGGAAGCATCTGCCACACTGACAGAAGAATCACTGCCATAAACATTGCTGTAGTACCAAGGTTATTGATTGGCATCACATCATGAACTACTTTCCAAATAAAATCCCACTGTGTCATTCCTTGGTGCCAAGCTCCTCTTTGATCTGATTCTTGTCTTCCTCTGACAGTTTTGTACAAGATAAAAGGATGGCTTCCAGTTTTTCACCGGAGTCCATCCTCTGTTTGATGTATTTCTTCATCACTACCATCTGAAATTGTCCAAGCATTTTACTTAACACCTCCAATCGTTTCAGCCAAAGCATTCATTAATTGTTCGGATAAACCCTCTACGGACTGGATCCGCTGCAGGTCTGTGGGTATTTTTTCTGCTTCTGTTTCTGTTCCATCCTCTGAGACATTGAAAAATGTCCCATTTCTGTATTTTGCAAAGGGATAGACATTGATGTAATCCACATTGATAGCCTCTGCATCATTGCCATAGCAAGCCTTTGCTACATGGATTGCATCCTCCCTTGTCACCGCTACAATGATGGTTTTAACATCTCCCTTACTCACCAGTGCATATTTTGATGTCATCGTCTTATCCTCCATTTACCATCTGATTCTTATGATTCCGGATCCTCCAGTTTTACCCGAAGCAAAACTGTGATTGCTGTTATGTCCGACACCTCCAGCGCCACCGCCAGTGTTGGCTGTTCCGCTGTTAGCACTTTCATAATCTCCTCCACGGCCTCCACCGTCCCATGCATCACCACCGTAATTATACTTGGCACTTCCACCGCCTCCGCCTCCGGCATAGGCTATATCATCCCAAGGGCAGTGAGTTGACCTACCTTGCCCTATACCAACGCTAGATGAATCCTTGCTTGGTTCGCCATTACCACCATTTCTGCCACCAGGTCCGCCATACGAGTATCCTCCAGCACCTCCGCCAGATCCGCCAGATCCGCCGCGTGCACCATCAGCGCCAGCCTTCCCACCGTCAGCAGAAATCAAATTTGTCCCACCACGATATACAGACGATGCGCTTCCGTCTCCGCCGATTCCTCCACCGGCTCCAACATTAATGGATAAGGTTTCTCCTGGAGTAACATCAATATAAGCCGAATTAGTATATCCTCCTCCGGCACCTCCGCCATACTGGGAATTGTCTCCGTTACTAGATAAGTTTGGAGTTCCACCTCCTCCACCAACAAGAAACACCTGTATGGATCTAACAGCATCCGGGACTCTCCATGTTGTGGAACCAGTAAAGTTCTGTGATCCACTGACCACACTATTATTAAAGGTAAATTGTCTTACAATTCCTCCATAAGTTCTCCGGCTGTTACTATCCCATGTGACGTAGTTCCAAACTGTGATATACCAGTTTCCACTAGGGATAACATCTGTTATCAGATACACACTATTGGAATCCCATTTGTAGGATGAATCATCCGGACCATTTGGATAGCGGTCTTGCCTTGCTGTGATCCGAATACCAGACCACATCTTTTGGCTCCTGTCAGGTTTCGCCCAAGTAAACTGGAGCCGCTGGGACGTATACTGGGCTGCATTAAAATTTGTTGCCGTTGCAATTCCAAGTGCAGAAATAAAAGCATCTGCAGATCCGCTTATTTCTGGATATCCGCTAGATGCTTTGTCAATGTGAGCCCCTGGAGTCATTCTTACATAAATTTTTCCATCACTTAGCACAGCCGAGTTCATCGAATCAATAGCTGCTACTCGTTTTAATGACCCTGTCTGTTTTATTTTGAAATTGCCGGAATAAAATGTCTCATTTTCAACTACATGCTCTGCCTGTGCATTACCTGTGGCTGCCAGTGTTCCGGATACCGGTAGTGGAGAATCCTTACCGATCCCTGTATATCCAGAAAGAATTTCTTCTGCTCCAGCTGTACAAAGTACATTACTGCTTCCGCTTCCACCTTTTGGTCTGAATACTCCCATGCTTAAGCCCCCAATAAAACAATAGGCAAATCCTGTGTTGGTTTGAAGTCACGACACATAAACGTAACATATCCATCCTCGGAATTTGCCTGGTCAATAAATCCTGCCTGT
Organism: Oribacterium sp. HCP28S3_H8; assembly: GCF_052064775.1. Lineage (NCBI taxonomy): Bacteria > Bacillati > Bacillota > Clostridia > Lachnospirales > Lachnospiraceae > Oribacterium > Oribacterium sp. HCP28S3_H8. The sequence goes on from NZ_JBQHUZ010000007.1 coordinate 97,381, forward strand.
GCTTTCAACGTTGCGCGCAATGTGGCATTGCCTGATGTATAAGCCGATGCCGTTGTGTCACAGGCAAACTCTCCGCTATCCGTCGCCAGTACTCCGCTTACCGCCACACGTTGTGTGTATGGAGAAGATGCACTCCAACCGGAAGCTGGAACTGTTACGCTTAGTCTTCTTGCCAGCCGATTGATCGCCCCGTTGGTCTCGTTAATATCTCCGGCTCCAAAAGTATCCCCAGCTGTCGTGTATGTCGTAACATCATCAATGTTACTAACTCCGTTAGTTGTTGTGATTTTATATTGTTTCTTGCCATCGTGAACCGCATCTTTATAATTCGTTTTTAGTTCTTTCAATTAAAAGCCACCTCCTCCAAGGATAAAAGAAAGTCTCTTACGGTCAGTTAAGATCTGTGTCAGATTATCACCTAGTCTTGCGATCCAGCTTTCAAGCCTGTTTAATTCTGTATAGGATATGAAGCTTCCATCATATGTATAGACTCGTGCCGTCCCTGGCTGATAGCTATCAAACTGGTTGGTTGATAAAATCCGTTTAAGGTTTTCTTCCAGCAGATTAAACTCAGCAGGATCCCATATGTGGTTAGGATCTGTAACATCGTTGCCCATGTCCGCTATGGTGCATGGATTCAATACCTTAAGTGACTGCTCTTGCAGAAATTCCAGGTTATTTTTAATCCGGTTATAATCCGACCGGTTAAAGTAATCTGTGCTTTTCCAGTCGGTTTTGGGTGTAGACCACGCCATAATTTACCTCCTGAGAATTAGCCTTTTTTAATTGTTCCATCGGAATTTACAGTATATCCATCCAACAAAAGAATCTCATCAATTGCATCCTTATACTGTGGATATTTGCTTATCACCTTGGTGTAATTAAGATGTCCACCTTCAATTCTCATAGCAAGATATGCTGCCATTTTTAATACCTCTCTTTCTTTTACTCTGCACCCATCAGGATCTGATCAAGAACTGCGTTCTGCATCTCCTGAGACTGCCTGAAATCATGTACAACTGTTTCAATCTCCGTCATTTTTCTCAGCCGGATAGTAACAATTACTGCTCCATCCGATTTTGTCTGCCGGGACGGAATATCCGACAAGGTAACATTTTCATAAGTCCCGTAAGGTTTGTTCTCTCCGGATCTCTGAAATTCCACCATGCAAACATTGTCTTCCGTGATCTTCTTACAGATTTCAACTGCTTTTGTTTCATCCGGTGCAATGGAAACAATTTTTTCTAAAGTGGCATCTTCTTCAATTTCTATCATAGTGCCGTCTTTGAGCTTTAAAAAATTATTCATATACGTTTACCTCCTTTCAAAGGGTAATTATGCGCGAAACTCTAATTTAACGAATACTAAGAGTGAACTAGACTCAAGCATCAATTCGTTAAACAACGGTTTAACGAAGAAGATAGATGGCAGTGAATTAACAACTACACAGTTTTCGGGCAATACAAGCCTAAATAGTATACAGAAATCAGGATTTTACCGTTTACAGGACCATTTATCGGATACCCCATCACAAGTAAATTATGGTCAATTACTTGTCATACATGGTGGCGGTGATACTATAGCTCAACTGTGTTTTAGGTATGACCGACCTGCAATGTACTTCAGAACAGGAAATGTAGTCAATCATACAAATGGGAAATGGACCCCATGGGTTGAAGTAGTACATTCATGACAATGAGATGTCATCTTCATCTATATTTCCGGTCATATCTATTATTGCTATAGTGCTCCATGGTTCAGAGTTAATTGTATAAATATCACTTTTTGAAATTGACGCACGGCCATTTACAATTGTATTTACTCCATAACAGCTCAATAAATATGCTCCACCAATATAATTATTGGCTTCACATAAAATTAATGCAAAAATATGGGCCTTTATGTTTATCTTTATAGTACTTCTCATTCCTGTGCTGAAAACAATTATTCTCGGATTACCAATGTATGCTCTATCTGTATTTTGCGAGTAATAAAATACCGGAAATTTCTTCGTTAAACCGTTGTTTAACGAAGAATTAAGCAATCCTTTTCCATATATAGACCGCAAGGTATGGAGGCATGTTGTTATGAGGTAATGAAGTCCCTGCAGAGCTAGTATTTGCCTCGTTACTAACTGTAGTACTATGAGCTGTATAGTTTGGGCCGTGATAACCAACTTCTTGTGTCCATGGGAACATGAAACCATAATAATATGATGTATATTGGGGCCAACCATCATATCCTTGAGCTCTTAAATTAATCTCATGATAATGTGTTGGCATTTCATTAATAGTCAGCGTGTGAGTTGCTTCACCACCGGTTGAGCCCGCAGCATATGTGGATCCTGCAGCCAAAAGGAATCGGTCCTTAAGCTGCTCCCAGTTTCCACCAAACAGTACAGATGGATTGGTGCTATTAACACTCATATAAATTGAGCCAACTGGATAGAATCTATTCGTTAAATTAGAGTTTAACGAATTTATCTTATCTAACAGCTCCTTTCCCTGTCTTGCATCCAATGCATATCCGGCTTCTGTTGTAGCTAGATTATTCTGTATGTGACTATATGGTACATAGTTGTCAACAATAACATTCCCCTCAGAATCTTTTACCGCTGACGCTGCCGACTCCGCAGATGTTGCCTTATCTGCAGTATTGGATTTTTTCGCCGCTAAAGTAGCCACTGCACCAATAAAGTTCCCATGCTCTACCGGCATGTCACGCCGAGCTGAAATGCTGCCGGATAGCCCGCCGTTAAACTTAATCTCATGCTGATACACACGAACAAAGCATTGTTCAATGTAGTGGTTTTCCAAAAGCAGGATGTCGTTTGCGTCAATTCTTGGATCCCCTCGATAACTCAGTTTCTTATAATCCCTATCTGAATAGTTATAATCTCCTTCCCATTCAACCACATCATGTGCAAGATCAATCGTTGAAACCAACGGATTATCATATTTCACAACACTGCCGGTCTGATTGATTGTGTACCGGTAGGTCTTTTCATTCACGATGTATTCATTACCATTAACGATTACCTCTGCCGTGCCGGATATACCGGATGGAATTGTCAGCACAGCATAGTGGGCTCCTGATTCCTTAATTTCCGCAGTCTTTCCGGCAATTGAAGCGTTGTAATTGTATGACGCATTGCTGAACGTCAATGTGATCTCTGACAGCCCGCTGACGTCCACTGTTTCTTTGTACAGCTCCTTTGCCGCTTCTGTGGAAACGATGTAGCTGTAAATCATTTGGGTAAGCTCTTTGACCTTGCTGATCTTTTCGCCGGTAGGATAGTCTGTCAGCTCATGACTATATTCCAGCATATAATCCGTCACATCTCCAAAGGATACAGAATCAATGTAAACATTAGCTTCCGGTGCTCCCTTAGTGATCTCTATCTCCATCCGGTCAAACTCTTTAAATTCGTCCTCAGTTGACCATACATTTGATGAAATGCTGTAGCTCTTGGTTTCTACTGCGGATCCGGCAAGCATTGTGCGAATAGTCATTGCCTTAGGTGCCGCTCCACCGAAGTTAATATGCAAACCATATGAATGATATGATGCTTCCAGCGTAATAATCACAATCGGATCTGTTTCAAAATTACCCGATGCATCCGACGCTGTACTTGAAATAAATCCAGTATCCAGTATGCCGGATGAATCCTTTGGATGGAACTTATAAATTCCATCGCTAAGAGTTACGTCCTGATTCGCCAGTGCATACCTTGTCTTCTGCGACTGAATGGCAATTTTTTCAACCCTTGACAGTGCATGCTCCTGATTAGCAGAAACCGTCATGTCAGGCAGCCTTTTTGCTGAGAATGAATGCTTGATGGTTAGTTTCCCATCTCTGTTCTGATACATAACACACCGGCAGGCATTTGCAATAAGCTGAAGTGCTTCTGAATGCTTCACAACCGGCAAAGGATTATAGATCTTAATTCCTTTCAGATACGTATCAACATCATAATCGTCTTCTGTAAGTCCAGCGTCCTTAAACACCAATATTGCAAGATCATAAGCTGTGATTCCATCCGGATAGAGTTTCCCTTTGTAATAGGTATCATTTAGCTTTGTCCACCGGTCAACGGCTGTCAGTTTCATCTGCTCATCATCTGCAGACCATGAACTTAAAAGAAATGTCCCTCCTTTCATCCAATCCACTGTGCCATCATCCAGCTCATAGCCGTAAAAGCTGGTTACGGTCTGACTGTTCTCAAGATAATTGATTGTGGATTTATCATTTTCAATGTTCCAATCACCGTTTCGATTATCAACAGTAAGTTTAAAATCTATTGCCGGAAGAGATTCTGACAATGGAGATACATTTTCCTTCATGTCAGAATCCATGATGGACTTATTGCCAAAAACAATACCGATTCCGGCAGTAAACCGTAGGATCCTCAGCCGGTCCTGCCCTCCTCTCATCTTTACCGGCTTGATGGTAATAGATGTGGTATTCTGGATCACTCCGTCATAGACAAAATGCTCGGAATCATTCCCAGTTATAGAGATTGCTTTTCCGGTACTATCGATAATCTGAAAGCTTTCCGGATAGCAGTCTCCAAACTCAATGGTTAACCCTCTCAGGCTATAAGTAAGCCCTCCGAAGTCTATTGCCACAGCTCCCATAACATCTTTAGACACAGCACCCTGAGACAATGCTGTGGGGCTGGTGCGAGGCGCAAAGAAGTAGCTTCCGTCTGTTTTAGTAAAGTTGTCCTCTGCGGTCGCATAGTAAGCTTCAAAGTTCGTATTTCCAAACGGCATGTCTAAATCACTCAGCCAGTGTGTAGGAAATGCATCACTATCAACAAATGCATTTCTCTGTGCCAGCTGATTGATAACCCCGACTGTCACCATCATGTAGGAGTGTCTTCTGAGGTCGTTCCGGATATTATATTTATATGCATTCGATACGCTCTGCATTACTTGTCTCCTATGATTCCACAGTCAATAATGTTAACCTTGCAATTCTTATACCAGTCCGGAAGCCCTGTCTTCGGATCGATGGAAGCCGGTGTTGCCGTTCTGTTACCGGGATACATCTTGAGTGTTGTCCATCCGTTTGTCTCCATGTCCGGAAATTTCACTACAACATAGAAATTTTTAAATTCCTGCAGCATTTCGCTCCAGGTTGCAGCATCTAATCTTGACCATTTCAGATTGTCAATTTTATACTGGTTCCGTCCAACGATCTGACCGACCACCTCTGCATTGGCATTTCTTCCGGAATTAACCTGTGTAGAGATGGCAAAATTCAAATCATTGTCCGGGGCGGGAAATTCCCGCCCGTTTATTGTTATCAGACTTTCCATGCATCACCTCATGATGTTTTAAGAACAAGCCCCGACCTGCTTCTCAACCGGTCGAGTCCGTCCTGTAATTCTCTGCTGTCAAGATTTACTGTCAGATGCATAGCTTCAATCGCTGACAGGATCATTTCCATCAGCTCAATCAGCCGGTTTGCCTGTTCAGCTGACATGCCGTCACTGTTACGTGCCAGTCCTGCCGCCCGATCTGCCATAGCCTGGAGCTTATCTTCCGGAGATACGATTTCTCCCTGCCTCCGGTTATCACCGATGACAGCAAGCTGTGGAGTGTTCGCCCGAACAAATCCACCGTTTGCAAGTCTTGGCAGTGATACCTCTGGGACAGTTGGTATATTGATGGAAAATGAATTTCCACCAATTCCAGGAACCCAATCAGGAATGTCAATATCAATGCTGTTCAGTGCTTCAATCATTCGGTTGATGCCCCGAACAACTCCATTTACCATGGTTTCCACACCACCAAGGATAGAGTTAATTGTTCCTTTGATGATTCCCCAGATTCCATCCCACACAGCCTTTGTGAGATCCTTGACCGCATTCCAGCCTGTTTCCCACGCTGACTTGATATTGGTAAGCACTGTGTCGATATTGGACTTAATCAAATCCATTGCGGTGCTGATTGTCGTCCGCACAGCTTCAATGGCAGTGCTGACAAGAGATTTGATCGTGTCCCATATCCTCTGGAAGAAATCCTTAATTGCAGTCCAAACGGTAATAATTGTTGATTTTATCGCATTCCAGATCTCTGATAACTTAGTCTTGATGGCGGTAAAAACAGTTGTTGCAGTAGACTTAATGGCATTCCATAGAGTAGTAATAAATACTTTAATACCATTCCATACCAATTCCCAATTTGCTTTGATCGCCGCGATAGTGTCCGCAACAAAGATCTTTACTGTCTCAATCGCATTGTTAATGCAATCTTTTATTGCGTTCCATGTTTCAACAGCAAAAGCTTTTACTTCATCCCAGTGTTGATAGAGCAAAACGCCTGCCGCTATGAGTGCCGTAATAGCTATAATTACTAACCCGATCGGGCTAGTCAAAAAAGCGATTGCCGCTCCAAAAGCAGTTGTTACAGCAGTAGCAATGGTACAAATCGTATTCCACAGAACCGTTGCAGCTGTCATTGCCGCCTGTGCAATGGTATCTGCAATTTTTGCTGCTGTGGTGATTGCGATCTGAATGCCTTGTTTTACAATCTCAACCGTGGCACTGGCAATACCGCCTATAAAATCAGCGGTATACATTCCCACCAAAGCAATAGTTTCTACTTTATCTGCGATGACAGCTGCCGCATGACCGAGGATAGCCCCTGTACAACTTACAAAAGCGCCTGTCATACTGCTAAGTAGTCCCGCAACTCCTCCAGCATTAATGAGAAATTCGCCAATCTTAATAACCTCCCATGCTCCGAAAAATGCGGAAATAACGGATACAGCGCCATCAAAACGGTCTTGTGTTTCTGTTAGCCAGTTAACAACACTGCTCAATGCATCAGTAAATGCATCGAATACCGGTTTAGCCACAGTATCATAGGCTGTGTTCAGTCCGTCCCAAAGATGATCTATCAGCTCTTTCAGTTTGTCAAAATAAGGCTGTAGCTCAGTTAGCAGTCCTTGTATCCGGTCTTTGATCTGTCCTGCATTTTCTGTTATTGGGCGTGTAATTATACCGACAATATCACGGATGAACTTACCGGCAAGCTCAGTAGCACCCATGAATGAATCCGAAAAGATTCCTATCAAATCTGCCGTGATTTGTTTTGCCGCAGGGCTTCTGAAAACTGTAAATATTTCAGCTAATGCCTGAGTGTAATTCCCAACCATTCCAGCTATGTCTGATCCAATATCAAACATAGACTTTAAATAATTCTTTATCCTTTGACTATTCTGCTCAAGGTAGTTTGCAATAGCCCCTGTCAGGTTATCCACAATGGTAGCCCCAATGCTTGCCATTGATCCCACAACCTGACCAAACGCATACGTTATTTTGTTTGCGCATTCATTAGCTGCCGCTTGTACTTCCGTATCCGTAAATATTTCTTTCAGGCTTTTCCCGATCCTTGAAATATTGTCCTGGATGCTGTCGAATACAGAAGTATCCCCAAATCCCTGCCAGAAACCTGCAGTAAATATGCCTTTTAATTCATTCAGCCGGTCGATAATTCCCTGGATCTTAGATGAAGCTGCATCTGCCCCTTCATCAATACTGCCCATATCGAAATCATCTGCAGCATATCCTCCTCCGGCACCTCCACCGCCACCGGATCCACCAGAGCCGCCACCGGATGATTTATTCGGTTCTACAATATTCAGCTCATCTATTCCAAGTGTTGCCTTGGCAAGCTGTTTTGCCGCATCACCTGCTTTCTTGGCAGCGCCTCCTGCGCCTTTTGCGGCATTTCCTGCACCTCCAAGAGATTTGGAAAGCCCATCCGCGCCACTTGACAGTGCCTTTGTTCCGGAAGCCATTGCTTTGACTCCGCCTTTGCCACCACCTCCTAACAAGGCAAAAAAAGCTTTGATAGCGTTAGCCGCTGATATAAGCTTTCCGATCAAAGCGTTCAATACCTGGATTACTGGCAAAAGCGCCGCAATGAGTCCCTGTCCGATAGTTGCCCTGAGGCTGTCAAATTGCAGTTGGAGAAGTCTCACCTGGTTTGCCCAACTTCCGGAAGTCCTGCTAAAGTCTCCAGCTGCAGCATTCAGCTGATCCTGGACAAATGAATACCGGAGAGCTACCTTTTCAAGTTCTGACATATTGGCTGTAGTCTTCCCATAACCATTTGCCAGTGCATACGCATCCAAGGCACTCTGAGTCATTACGATTCCGAGGTCCTTTAAGGTTTCTGTCTCTCCGGAGAACACGGATTTCAGTTTGGTATATGCTTCATCCTGTGAAATGTTGTAAAAGGATGCCACATCTCCGGAAAGTCCTGTCAATGTGGTACCCATTTCATAAGCCTGTCGTTCCGTAAATCCAAACGCTTTTGCCATTGCTCCAAAAGAGCCGGTATACTTCTTAGCCATCGTTTCCGACAAGCCATAGGAAGCCGCTGCGCGTTTAGCGAAATCATCAATCTGTGATGCCATATGCGGGAATGTCACATCCACGACATTCTGCACTTCTGCAAGATCAGATCCAAGCTGAATGCAGGACTTGCTGAAATCCACCAGCTTTTTGATTGCAAAAGCTCCTGCCAGGGCGGCACCAGCTTTCTTGGCTAAAGCCTGGATTCCATTCATCTGCTGGACAAAGTCATTTTTATTAACGACCAGGTCCAGTCCTATTGTTCCTACGCTGTCAGCCATGTATTTACCTCATAAAAAATCCCCTACGTCCAAAAGGACGCAAGGGACATTATCTGCATGCTTCCGCGATCATCCGCTCAAGATTCTGCATTTCTTTGTCATACTGCTGTGCAGTCATTTTTTCTGCATTTCTTCTTGCCCATTCTTCATGGATCCGCATCTGATCCGGAGTGAAATTTTTTAATATATCCTTGTTTTTTTCAGCCCGGATCTCAACTACCCTGCCAAGGGCTGTGTCCGGACTGATACCTTTCAGCAGGGATATAAACTCATCCCAGCTGACTGTCTCAAATTGCTTTGTCGATAGACGGATGCCGTACTGTGATAGGAAGCTGGACACTATCAGATCCCAGTCATCAATCAAGTCATAGTACGGCTCACTGCTCTTTTTCCGGGATATCTCCCACAATAAGGTTGATGGCTTCACGGATTACTGTAATGAGATCCGCAAGGGACAGTTTCATGTCATCAATGGTCTTACGTGCATCTTCCGGGAAGATCAGGTTATAAGCCTGCAGAATTTCCTTTACTCCAGGATTATCTTCTCCCATGATTCCCATTACACGGAGGACCGTCGGCGCATCGGAGTTAACTGTAAGTTCTTTGCCCTTAATGACAAGTTCGGGATTTTCTTCAAAGGATAATTTTTCTGTGATATCAATCTTTCTCATTTATCTTTCCCTCTGCTCAGGCAGCTGGTGCATCTGTAAAATCCGGCTTGCCGTAGCACTGCACATCAAATTCAAGTGAATCAATATTGGTGGTGTCTCCGCCTCCAGGTGTCTTTACATTCACTACAACATCACATGCAAGCTTTGCGCCGGACACCATCGTCCATTCAAACTTTGTCATAACATCCTGTCCGAACTTCCAGGCAAGACCGGCAATATAATCATTACCAGGATCCCCAACGGATCTCTTACCCTTAAAAGAAAAAGACAGTTTCTTACCTGTCATTGCTGCCTTGGACCATCCTCCGGCATCCATTGCAAACCACTCTTCAACGGTTCCGTCGATAGAAGGTGCAAAGTTCTCTAGGTCCTTTGGCATCATCATGTCAACATCTGTACTGGCTAACCCTTTGATTCCAAATTTAAAAACGTTATTGTGTACCGGGTACACCTTTCCGGTTGTTTCTGCCATAATTAATTTCTCCTTTCACTGATTATGTCAAACCAAATGACATATTCATAAATTCCACTATCATTAGTCCCAACATCCACCGGTCCTGGTGTCTGCATCGCAAAAAATCGGATTTCTTTATCTCCTATGACTGGAGATGTTTCATTGGTCAGTTTCTCGTAAAGCTTAATAGCTGCATCTTCTGCGGCAGATACGCTTTTATTCCAATGTATCAATAGTGAAACTGGCGTGATTTCATAGGACCTGTACTGCATGCCACCAAGAGGAACTTCCGGCGGTCCGTCGGCTTTCCGATGGTACACTCCGATGGAGCAGTCCTTTTTATTATCCAACTTCCCGATGTAGACATGATCGTCTGATACAATGCCAAGTCCTGCAATATATTTTCTTATATCCTTAAGTCTCAGCATCACAGCCCTCCGTTTTTTCGGTATAACACTTTAAATGTATTTTTTGCGAAATTTGCTTTACTGCCTCCAGAAATCCAACTTTTGTACCACTCACCACCGGCGTGTGGATTTTCTCCTTTGTCAAAATGATATTCCGGATGATAATAGAGCCGTCTTGCATAGGGAGTGTTGGAAGCAATGGTTACTTTACCGTTCCTGGAATCGCTATAATCCACAAAAGTTGCTTCATTCTGCAGATGCCCTCCTCCGTGTACTTTCTCATGGATTATTTTTCCTTTATACTCTCTTCCATTCTTGGCAAATTGCCCACGTTTTCCATACACTTTCTTTTCTATGATTTGGGGATCATCAAACGGCATAACCTGCGCCTGTACAACTTCTGTATGCAGTGCTTCCGCTGTCTCCTCCAAGGCAGTGACAGCCGCTCTAGTCAACTGGTTAATTTTTGCCCAATTCATATTTACAGTAGATTTTACTTCCATCAGATCACCTCAATCGTACAGTAATTCACAGTGCCGTCCGGATTTCGGTTTTTCCTGCCGGATACAATCCTGCGCTCCTGTCCAAAGATCTGCACCGTTCCTCCGCTAATCGCCGGAATATCCGGTGCAATGTCTCCCGGGATCAATGCCGTTCCATTAACCTCAATCAGCTTTTTCTCAGTAGTGAGAACGGTCTTTGCATGATCCTGCCAGTTGCACAGGCACTCAATGTCTTTTACATACTTTGGATCGCCCTCAACTGTAAGCTCCTCTGATTCAATGTGGATGCTTATCGGGGTCTTACATACAATTTTGGGCACAAGACACGGATACATCATGTAATGCCTCCTCAAATCGCCCTGCAGCAAAGCCCGGTCTGACAGAGCAGAGCATAGTCACTTCTTCTCATGGCTACACCCCGCTCCATGAACACATTCCAACTCTGCCCAAACTGCACGGAAGCGCCGTTAAGACTGTAGCCGGAAAGTACAGAATCAATCATGTCCGCATTTTCCTGCTCAAATACCACCTGTCGGCATATCACTTCACGGATCGTTTCCTGCTGAAAAGCCGTAAGATTCTGAAATCCGATTCCCATAACCCTGTTATAGGTCAGGGAATCCACCTCACGACTTACATGATCCAGCAGTCTTTCAAGCTGATCAGAAGGCACCGCCCCTGTCCCGCACCTCTGAGTAAATTCTTCGGTCGTTACATAAGCCATGCTTTACCTCTTTCATTTCTTGGACACAGCCGACTTTTTTAATGCATCATTCTCTGCCTGGAGCTTTGCAAAGTCCTCATACGGTACGGTTTTACCCCTGCCGTAAGCAATCAGCTTTCCGGAATCATCGTAGATGTCATAACCGGAATCCTGATACATTTTCTGATTCACATCAGAAACGTTATATTCCCGGTTCCCCTTTATTGCTAACATGGCTTACCTCCTTAAGCGTGTGCTGTAATATTCATCCAGCATCCAGCAACCTTTCGATCCAGGAGGAACAGATCTCCATAATTACGGTTCTGATACAGATATCCATCAGCAGTTCTGGAATCGGTGCCCGGAGTAAACAGCTTAATGTAGCTATACTTGTCACGGCATACAACGCAGGAAGGATGAATCAGGATCATATTGATCTGGTCAGCATCAGATGCAGCCACACATCCATCAGTGAAGTTATACTTTGTCTTCATCCTGGCAGCTGGAACCATTTTGAAGGTCACATTATCCAGGGAATGAACCGTTCTTACAATGTTATTCGGTGCAGACACCGCAATGGTTCTTTCAATTCCCTGTGCCTCTTTGGCGATCTTCTGCATGGTTGGTGTGACATACAGCATTCTGCCTTCCTCTGGCACGGACTCCTCATCCATGTATGCCATTGCATCATCAAAGATTTCAAGGAAATTAGCCGCTGTAATCGCGGTCTTATCCACCTTGCCGCTCTTAGCTGTAAGTTCGCTGTTGAGCTTAGAGAATCGGTAAGAGTCCTTCTCCGGGATCGCCTGCTCAGTCTCAAACACGTTCTGGATATTTGCTACAGACAGCGTAAGATTGGTCTCGTCGATATCCATCGGATCAGCAAAGAACTCAATGTCTCTGTCGTGCTCAAGCTTTTTCGGCTCCCAGTCATTGGAAAGCGTACCGGCATTAAATCCCGGAGTTCTGGTGTGATCCTTGTAACCGGATACGGTCATTCTCGGAAGCTTGATTGTCTGAGCATTAATAAATGTTACCTGCTGATTACTCTTAGAAAGAGCATCAGAGCAAAGCTCCTTGGCATACTTCTGCTCAAGTAAGTTGCTGAAGCTTTCTGCATAGTCATAAACTGCCATAAGTTACCACCTTTCTTTTAAAGTCCGAACGCCTTCTTTAGTGCGTCCTCGTTGTTAGTTTGATCACCTTTCCCTTTGGCACCCACCTGGATAAATCCATTTGAGCCGGTATTGGAAGGTTTCAGTGCCGGTACATCTTCCAGCACCTTGTTGATTGCATTCTTGACAGCTTCCTCATCAATGGTGCCGTCATCCTTTACGGTCTTTGTCAGATCAGCCATCTTTAACACATACGGCACGGTCTTTGGCTGTAATCCAAGCTCCACTGCAATCATGGTAGCGCTGTTTTCAACCTTTGCCGCTGTCAGCTGGTGCTGTGCTGCATCCAGTTTAGTCTGCATCGCTCCAACATCAGGAGTATTTGCTGCCTTCTGCTGCTTATATTGTGCAATCGCAGATTCTACTTCCTGCTGGCTGAGTCCCTGCTGCTTGAAATAGCCCTTGAGAGCCGCATCTTCTGCGGAGCTTGTCCGCCCGGTGATGATCTGCGCAAGCTTCTCATAATCAAAGCTGAATCCACCATTCCCGCCATTCGACTGTGGCTGTGGTGTCGGTGCGGGCTGAGGGGTAGGCTGTGACTGTGGGTTGTTGCTAGGTGTCTGATTAATCTGTTCTGACATTTTTTGTCCTCCTGTTTTACGTGTGTCTCACACAATTAGTTACCCAGTTGTTTGCCCGGTGTCTCCGGGTAGTTTTACGCCTTCGGGCATAATAAAAGCACCGACTGAATAGCCGATGCTTTGCATTCATGATATGATATAAACAAAAAATGAGGTTTCTTTATGATCCGGATAACAAAAAACGAGCGTCGGTTTCTAAAAGCTGTAACTAACAGCCATTCAGACTGGCAAGACAATCATTATTCTGTAAAGCGCATTGCCGATGAGCTGTCTTTTGACTATGGCTATGCACTTCTTCTTGTCGATGATCTCGTTTCAAAAGGTCTCGCAATACGTCAGTACCCGGATACATCGCCGGATGACTTCTCTCTTACGTTTATGGGGATTTCCTATAACGAGTATAGACGAGATGTCATTTTAACTGTCTTCCTTTCCTCTGTCGTGTGTCCTATTGTGGTTACCATCATGACAGAAGTATTGATACATGGATCAGTATGGTTACTAAGAATGCTATTACTGCAGGGATGATGCACGAAAAGAAGATATCATCAGGGTCCATCATGTGTTGCTCCTCTCTTGATTTTTCTCACTATAATGTATACTATAAGTGAGATCTTAATAAGGTTATTCGGCGTCCCCAGAGCTCTAATGAGCTGGATACCGGATAACCTTATTTTTTATTACGAGTAAAACTCCTCCTTAAAAAACTGTACAAAAATACCACCAGTCATTACTGACTGATGGCATCAAATACGCCCTTCTTTTTTTAACTCTTCGAGTTCTTTCTTGGTAAGGTCGCGCCCTACGATGTACTCCTTAGACAAGGCATCGAGGTGCTCTTCAAGAGACGGTTTGTCATTGGATTTTTTCATTTTATCACCTCTAAAATCACATTGTTTCCTTGTCTTGATAATACTCTAAAAATTGTTCCTTTGTCAATCAATACTTCGCGTTGATTAGGAAACAGGCTTAACGACTCCACGTATGCAGCCCTCGATTCACCTCTTACGTAAATCGTAAAATGATAATTTCCCTTCAATGCTCTCGTTTCAATAGCCGACGTACTTGTAAACGGGTCAACCTTAAAAATTTCTCCTCTCTCTTTACCGACACTAAGGTCGTAATCGCTTCCCCTGAATACAACGATGTTTCTCCTCAACCGGTTTTTGTTTATTGAAGAACTTATTGCGTCAGCATATCTCTGTAACCTTTCATCTGTATCTCTCTTGAAAAGCATAGAATTAATCCGTTCAAAGAATCGGTCATGCTTTTTATCTCCCGGATTAAAAGTATACTTCTGAATTGCAATCTTCTCAAAATCCGTAAGTGCGCTGATCCATCCCTCAGAATCCTTTCGAAGAATTTCAACTACCTGCGATGTTTTTACTGCATTAAAACCTTCTCTAAACCGCTGGAGTTCAACATATTCTTCCGCACTTTTCTCACCGGTTTTAAAACGCACATGTTTCCACTGCTCAGCCCTTTTCCCATACACCCTCTTATTTTCCGGATCCAGTGAATACTCTGAAAGCCTGGCAAACTTTTCCATCTGCCTCTGTGCATATTGTTCCTTTGTCTCACGCCGTTCATTATCTTCTATCTCTTGGATTTCCGAACGTGTGTACTTTGCATCCGGCGGAGTACTGATACCAGGGAAATACGTTGTATGGCTGTCCTTGCATCTTGGATGGTAAAGACCTGCTGCTATTGCTGTACTAAGCAATGGATAATTTCCGTCAGAAGCTTTCCCTCCGCTCCATACATCGTCAATAAATACCTTGCCGACAAACGGCAGACAATGTGGACAGGGATTTGACCGCTTATTGACAATTACGGTATGGATTCCCCATTTCCGTCTGACCTCACCCTCTCCCTGAAGGTATGCCCGCTTGCTGGCAGTGCGGATTGCCATGTCTGCGTAATCTGAAAGCGTGTGCCTTGCACCGTTAGCGTATTCTATGCAATTAAGACCTCTGGACAACATATCCTTGGTTGCCATATCCACGGCCTGCTCATAGGTTCCTGCGCCACTGTTGGCATATACCTGCGCATTGTAGATTGCTTTCCTGTAATCATCATCAGCTTTGCGGAGAATCGCGATTTCCGCCCTCTCCATATCCTGAGTGACGGATTTTATCAGCGCTTCCAACTTCCGTTGGTTCAACATAAAGAACTTTCCACTCATGGTTTCGGATGCAGGTGATGCAATGAATCCCTTACGGATTGCTTCCAGGATTCTGATTTCCTGGCTCATTCCTCCACGATTCTTGGCTTCCCGGATCATTTCCTCAATAGATCGGTTGATGCTCTGGAACCGTTCGGAAAAGCGTTTCTGATTATCCCTTTTATACTTCTCAAGATATTTCAACTGTTCAACCTGCCACTGCGTCCACTGTATCCCTTCTTTGGTTTCTTCTGCCCTGTGATGATCCAGGTTACGGATCATGGACGCGATCAGCTGATTTTCGATAGCGGCGAACGCTTTAGAAATGTCATATTCATGTTGCACTCATCAACGCCCCTTCCGCAGCATACTTTGCAAGATGTTCTTTATTCGCATACACCTTGAAACCCTGAGAGCTGAACTTACGGATTAACGACTTTAGCTGAGTAATGCTTACGCACCGATCATTCCTAAGTTCTGCATAATCACTCTTTTCAATAGCGTAAATTCCAAACGGCACCTGCTCACTTGCGATTTGCAGGAGCTTTCTGTACTCCGTCTTTCCCATCTTGTACAGGTGGTTCATTACCTTCACTTTCATTGTCATCCTCCAAACTTACGGAAAATTCTCCTGCATCCATGCTGACAGATGGATCCTGCATTGCCGTAACACCCTGCTCAGCCTTAAGACGTTCGATCTCTTCCTGTTTCCACTCATCATCCTTACTGTCTCCGTACAGCTCCTCAACCTGTGCTTCAATAGACATCATCGCTGTGCCGGGTCTTGCTTTGGCAAGGGTCTCAACCTGTGCTTCAAAGGACGGATTAGCATATTCTCCAAACGGAAGCGTTACCTTAACGTCTTCCGGCGCTTTATGATGTAAAACATTCTCTGCATTGATACACTGGCTGATAAGATCTGGAATCTGTGCTTGCATTGCGTCCACAATTGCCTGACGTGTATACAACGTGGTCTTTTCCTTTTCTCTCTGAGCTTCTGCATTATCCAGTTTCTTTGTATCAATACCAAGCGTTGATGGGCTAATGATTCCCTGCAGGCAGAGATCCAAGGCTGTGACATATGATGCAAGGTAACTGTCATGTGGGATTGCAGGCTGTTCTGTCTGAATCGTATTTTTTCCGTTCTCGCTCATATTGTCAGAACCGGCAATAAACCGGTTGTCAAATGAGTTCGGACGCATCAGTTCTCCGGTATTGGGGTTCCTCGGAATACAGGATTCCGGAACATACGTCTTTGCACGTCCCGCCCGAAGAGCATCCATCCACTGAGACCAGATTTCGTCAAATGAATCAAAATTATCCAGCTTACTGTCAAAGATACTCCCGCCTCTGCCTTCAAAACGTGCGTTCTTAAATATCATGAATGGCACAGCAAGCATCAGACCTTCATCAAACTGCCAGTCTGTTACTCCTGCTGTCGGAGGATAGGTCTTTATGTCCTGCAAAGTGTCACCCTTGTACAGCTCATGATGGATGTATCCTTTTCCGTAATGTGCAAGCAGGACATGATTGTCCGGATACGGAATCCGGATCACAATTTCATGGATTCTTCTGTATTTGCGGATGTACTCCACACGTTCACCCGGGACCCACTCAATAATCGGATGCTTACTTTCCGAGGTATCCAGGATGATACGGAAAACTCCATCACCAACCGTCAGTGCGTCTCTTAGTGCATCCTCCATGATGGAACGGAAGTTGTTTTCCTTATCGATTTCCTCCCAGGTTTGGCTCTGTACATCATTATCAAAGTCAAAATCATACATATCTGCCAAAGTGATAGCACATAAGGTATTTACGATAAGCTTTGGCAGTCCGGTATGGATCTTTCTGATCTCCATGCCAGGTGTCGATTTGCACGCCCAGAACTTGAACCGGTCCGCATACTCCTGACACTGCGCATACATCTGCTGAAGCTCACTGCTGTCTCCTCTGTACCATATCCGGTTACGAATCGCACAAAGGTCAAAGTCTGCAAGCTCCTGAATCTGAATGTTATAAGGGCTTGACGGCTGGATCTGCAGCCAGGACCGTACCGTCCTTTTTAATTTGTCATTAATGTTATCCAACCAATTCACTCCTCTTTCTCCTCTGTTCCAATTATCTTTCTGAATGGGATCCAACCATACTGTGACGCATTAATCGTATGATCATGTCCGTCTTCCGGTTCATCTTTATCCTCTTTCCAGGAATAAGTATTCAGCTCTCGGATATGCTCCGGGCAATCAGTTGATACCAGGTATTTTCCCTGCACCATCCAACCAAGAACAAGCTTGATACGGTCAATAATTGCCACTTTCTTGTAGCTGTTGTAAAAATCATAAATGCATCCGTTCAGGCGCTTGTATTTCTGAAGCTCCGTAATGGTCGCCTGATCTGCCGAATCAACAAATACATCTCTGCCAAATCCGTATTCCTTCCGGCATTCCTCCAGGAATGAGAGAAACTTAACCACCGTATCTGACGGTGCTATCGGATTGGACAGATCCCGGTTGTTATAAACCTTTTCCTTAAGGTCGATCAGCCTACGGTCCTCTGTGATTCCCATAAACATCATCGCGATGGTGTCCGGTGACTTACTGGAATACGCCGTATCAAGTCCGGTTGTGAAACGCTGGAATTTAATCCTTCCTGCCTTTATTTCAGCCTTTATCCACTCAGGGGTAACAATCATTGTCTTTTCATCAAAAACAGGAAATACAAGTCCTGTGGCACGTCCTCTAAGCCCTTGAATCTTGTTCTTCCAGATCTTTGTGCCGCGGGGCGTATTCATCATGATCTGATCCAGCTTATCCTTGGTCAGAGTGGCATTATCGGCAAAAGAAAAGAACCAGTGCACCCATCCGGGCTTTGGTTCTTCTCGTAGCTCATCTTTTATTTCCTGTGGCGTCTCTTTTTCCCATTCCGAAAGTGGTCTCGCGTGATTGATGTACTCCTTATAGACCGGAAGTGACGGATCATCCGGGTTAAGCGTTGCCATAAGATAATCGCATCGCATTGCTGCCTCTCGGACAAAGTCAATATCTGCCGTATTGATCTCGTCAATGTACAAGCATCCGTACTGTCCGCCAAGCGCCTTCTGCCACTTCTGCTTATCTCCATATCCAAGCACATAGATGATCTTATCTCCCTTACTGGTATGCAGAATTATATGCGGAATCTTATCATCCTTAGACCCGTTGCCGTTATACTCTGTCAGAATACCGAAATCATCCAGGATGCCAAGGTCTTTGTTGATGATGTTTTTCTCAGCAGTACCGGTATCCTTGGCTGCCAGGATGTGAAGCTTTTTAGATGATTCTGCACACTTAAGGACAAACTTGAAAAGCCCGACGGTGGTCTTGCCAGCATATGTTGTTCCTTCAAGGAACTCTGCAGAAGCTTTGCACCGGATAAAAGCCTTGTATTTCTCTGACAATAGCAACCGGTCAGTACTCATTACTTACTCTCCTGCATCTGACCGATCATATCGTCCAACCTGGATTTCTCTGTCTGAATCTCGGATATTTCAACTTTATTCACCCATGACCCCATATGTCTGCCAAGCAGCTCAAGCGCGCTTTCTTTGTCATTCATTTTAATTTCAATATTTCCAAACTTATCTACCTTAATCCCGGCAATGGCTTTCTTTTGCGAATCAGTTAATTCGGAAGTATCTTTTACTCGAACATTTCCATTACTGATTGATACAATATCAGTAACATCTGTGAACGCGATTGCCGCAAGCTCCTGGAGCACACGATCCTGTGTAATCTCTGTTCGCTTCTGACGCTCTTCCATGCGTTCAGAAATATAAGCTGAAACCTTAGTATTTCTTAGCAACTTACTAGCGTTTACAGCAGCTGCCTCATCTCGCTTTACGGAAGGATACGCAACCCGGTAAGCCCGTGTAGCGTTTAAATCAATCAGGTACTCATCTGCAAATCTTTTTTGTTTTTCCGTCACTCAGGCTCACCTCCAATCTGATTAATTTTTCCAACCAAAAAGGACAGCCGGTTAAGCTGTCCTCATTTGTATTACTGTTTATAAGGCGGTCACTCAGGACCGCCTCAGGTATTTTTATCCCGGCTTAAAATCCTGTATCCGGTCGTTACGTGAGAAGTGTTAAGTCCCAGGCAACTGTTTAGCAAAACAATGGTAAAAGAAAAGAGAGGTGATACCTCCGTCTCCATGATCGGCAGTATCGCTCCTCTCAATTTTCTATGCTACCAATATATCAGAATTCTTAGTGACATTCTATGACATTTTTTTAGTAGTTTCCACAAACTCTTGCATCATCTTGGTAAGCTGTGATGCCTGCGAGACTCCGGCAGATTCACAAGCAGTGGCAAATGCTTCCACAATATCTTTTTTAAGCTTGTAGCTTTTGGATACATATCCGGCTTTTCTGTTCCACCGGTCCTGCGGTCGTTCTTTCTTAATCTCTGTCATGATCTTACTCCCTGTTTCTTAGTAATGCGATAATTATCTTTACTATTGCACAACAAATGAAAAATATGCCCAAAAATTTTAACGCAGTCATAATCTTTTCAAAAATCCGATTCCGTGTTATTCTTTTTACGTAGGGAGCCCTTCTGAACTCCCTACGTTGTCTGATTAATTGATGTGAAGGTTAATTAATCAGTTTATCGATAATCAAGAGGATTATCCCGATTATCAGCTCTACCAAGGCATTTATAAGTCGCTCTTTGGTAGAGCTTTTAATTTTTGGAATCTTCATTTTGTTTCCTCCTTTCTTCCTTTGATGGTTTAATTATATCATACTGTACACCGTATGTCAACTAAAATATGTATACCGTATAAATAATTTTAGCCGATGCATTTTGCACCGTCTTTAATTTAATCATTAACGTGAAATTTGATACAAATAATTTGTGAACTTATCTAGTTGATATACATCTTACTGAATGCCACAAGGGCATCACCATGGATACGGAAAATATGTCGTATGGACTCATGCATGTTAGATGCTATAGTCTCCCATCTCTCACAATCCACATACCTAAGAGTCAGGATCTCAATGTATCTGGTATCCGGCAATGATCGGATCTCTTCAAGGATCCTTCCCTTGTCTCTTTGCAGCTTGACTGTATCAGTGATAAGTCTCCTCTGCATCTCGTCAAGCCTTGCTATGCCTTCCGATAGTGAGTCCACTGGTGAAGACTGCACCTTGTCGCCGGAATAGTCGATAGCTCTGAGACCTCCTATTTCACTTTCAAGCTCTGCTATCCGGCGCTTGTTGCTTTCAATCTCCCTGGATAACTTATAGACTTGTGATAAGTATTCTTTCGCTGTCATCATTCACCTATCTGCTGTAATCGCTGCCTTACTGTATCTGTAAATCAATGCCGAGTTCATCCATGGCCATCCGTCTGAAATCGGTGCTTTTCAGCTCTCCGCTTTGCCACTTCTCCAGCTGGCTGTCGATGTTCTGATAGACTCGCATGACTCGAATAGCTCCGAAACCGTATTCCTGTTTGAGTGCCAAGCCGATCAGATAGTACATGGCGCTGACCAAATCATGAGTATCTTTATCGACAGCTCGGTTATGCAACTGCTCATACACCTCAGATGATGCACGTTTGATCTCCGCCATTGGATTTTTGTCTCTCAAAAGTTTCCGCTCCATAGCCCTGCGATATTTTCTGCTAAGACTCATCGTTTTCCTCCATGTTCACTTTAACGAATTATCCTTGATTCCTTGAATGCATCATCCATCATCTGCGCTGTTTCTGATTCATAATTTCCACATGCTCCAGTATAGTCGATGTCTGCAAGAACTCTTTGGAAAAATTCATCGAATCTGTCTCTTTTATAATCGCTTTCAAATTCGCTCGGTATCTCTAACTGTATAATCATTCTTCCTCCCTCTCATTTCCTGCGTGGCTTTTTCTGATCTCTCCCACCGTATCGGTACGTCTGACCGTTTACTGACTGGATGTCCCAACGGTTTACAGTCTCCTCAACGATCTTTCTTTTCACCACAATGAACTGTCGGTGAACTCTAATGCATCTTCCGAAGCTTGTCCCTATGGAGACCGTGGACTCAAAGCTGTCAAAGGTTATCCAATTACCAGGTTTGATGTGGTTTCGGCAATCTGCATCTGCTTGGGTGAGACCTCCTAGAAGTTCTTTTCCTTTCACCGCTTCACCTCCGGGATGATTCCATCAATTTTTGCACTGCAGGCGGGACAAAAGATCGGGGTATAATTGATGCATCCCGGGAACGCGAAAATCATGTGGCAGCTGGTACACTCCAGTTCAAAACTATGTGAGGTTGCCTGGTGTTTCTTCCATAGGGCGTGGATCTTCATAGCCCTAACTCCTCAACCGTGTACTCTTTGTATCTTTCCATGCCATTGTACATGATTCCGGCTTCAAACCACGGAAAGAGTGTCTTGTCTCCATTCTTACAATAAATTGCAATAAATTCTCGGCTCGGATATGAAATACACTTACTTATGCTCTTTACATTATCTCTGAACGGTCTGATCACTGCGCTCAAATATCGCTGCTCTGCATCATCAAGAATCTGCGGATGAACGATGTTCTCAAGGCTGACAGGCTCTTTATCGACACACGTAACGTTTTGAAAAATAGAAACTTGTATTGTACAGATCTGGTCATATTCGCCATCGTATTGCCACGTATCATCACTTGTATCCCTATCATAATTTTTATGCGGCTTATCTTTATATACGTAAAGGTCTCCGCAGGTCTCTCTTACAAGCCACTTATAGCCCCCTTTAAGCAGGTTCTTTGCTGTCTGAATTTCAATATCGTTGTATTTATTCATTGCCATGTTTTCTAGCCCTCTATACTTTTCTAAATTAGTTGCAAGTTAGTTGCAAGTCTCTTGCTCTAGTGCTTTGATAGCCATGTCAAGTGCATCTGCATCATAAGATGTAACATAACACACTGCATTTTCATCCTCAGTACATTCTTCTAAAATCATTTTTATTCTTTCTATTGCTTCTTCTCTAGTCATCTTTCTCCTTTCTCTCTAGTGCAAAAATCTCAGATTTTTTGGACTTACCAGCCCGTTAGTTCAATCCTCGCCAAAAACTCTGTTAAATACCTCTTCGCCGCAGTATTTGAGTACGCAGTAGTAAATCTCTTCAAGAGTAAACGTAGTCGGCTTATTCTGGGCTTTCGCTGCTTCATAGAGCTTACTGACAGAAAAGTATATAGCGTAGTCGTTCTCGCTCATTCGCTCACCGTTACTAAGTCTCAGCTCGCCGGTATCGAAGCCATGCTCGCAAATGGCCATAAACTCTTGAAAATTCATATCGTCGATGCTCATCGGGTTCTTCTTATCATTCATTGTTTGCCTCCTTGCTCAGCAGAACATATTTTCAAGATGATATTTCTTCACGTCCTTCAGTCTCTCTGTGGCCTGGTCCTCCGTACTGTCCAGCATTTCAAATTTGTCCAGGATGTCCGCTATCGTCTTTTGCGTGTTTTGATCCGTATGGACTTTCAGCCTCATCATTTTGAAAATTTCTGGATTAATATTTAATCCCGTTTGAAATCTTTCGAGAAAATGCGGCATTGCGAGTCGCATGACATAGTACAGATACTTCGGATATATATTTTTGTCCGTCACCTCAAATACTCCATCTTTCGGCTCGACTTTCCCATCGCTCTCAATAAAGCTCATTTGGCCTCGCGTCGCAGATACCTGGATCGTGATGGCTCCAGCTTTGTATGTCTTTCCTTTTCGGCTTCTTTCAAACTTGCATGCATCCATCAGACTGATGATGTGTGTTTTCTTTAGGTTTTCCTTTTCTCTTTCAAGATACTCGAGCACATCTCGCAGCATGTCTGACAATGTGCTGTCCGGCTCCTGAAGCTGATCGATAAGAACAGTCTTTTGGCTTTCATAGTCATCCGGCCCGCGGAGATCCTGTAGCATTTCGGCGAGCTCTCTGCTGATTTTCTGTTCCTGCTTTTCGATCTCTACGATTTCCTTCAGCACATCGTAAAGATTTACCGGTTCCACTTCTTCTGATGTGTCCACGTATCTCGGTATATTGAGATTAAAATCATTATTCTGCATTTCAGAAAAATCTACGACTCTGCAGAATTTTTCAACATCTTTCCGTTCCCGGTACGCATTGACAATTTTGTCCAGATGCTGCTGCGTCATTCTGTTTACTTTTCCGCACTTTTCAAACTGCTTCGATGCGTCAATAAATACTGTTCCCTCCTTGTCTCTGTTCTTCTTCAAGACCATGATACATACAGGAATCTGCGTATTCATAAATTGACCGCCGGCAAGCCCGATCACAGCATCCAGCAAATTATCTTCGATCAGCTTTTTTCTGATGGCTGCTTCGCCCTGCCCTCTGAACAGTACTCCATGCGGTAGTATGAACACCGCCGTCCCTCCGTCCTTTAAATGGTGTAGACCGTGAAGTACGAATGCATAATCTGCTTTTGATTTTGGCGGAAGCCCATAATATCGGAATCTCGCATCATCTTTAAACTGCTCACATTCCTGAAACGCTTGAGAATATGGCGGATTACTTACGACCACATCAGCCCTGAAATCGTCCATACACAGAACTCGCTCTATGTCGCTGAACCTCCCGCGCTTCGTCAATCGGTACACAGTCTTGAATTCATTCGTTAGACAGTTTCCATTCCCGACATATCCTTCAGCACCCCTTATTGACAGATTGAAGAGCAGGAGCATGAGACTGTTTTCGGATAATTCCTGGCAATAAAGCGTCGTCCCTTTCCTGATCAGCGGTATCGTCAGGCCGCCTATTCCCGAACAGCAATCAAATACAGTTTCATACCGATCTGGCACGAGCATTGACACGAGCCTGCAAATTCCGTCCGGCGTATAGTCCTGCATCATTTGTTTTCTATCACTCTGGCTTGACTGAAAATAATCGGTGAACCAGTCGTGTTCTGTATCGCTCTCTAAGCTCAAGAACTTCTCAAACGTCAATTCGCGTTTCTGTCTGTCAAAAAGAATGCCTTCAAGTGCGTCGTGCAACTGGTACGCTTCTTTTATCCCGAAAATCCCATTTATCTGTTCAGCTGTCATTAATCCTCTTTTCTTCCCTTGTCATTTTCTCCATGTTCATTCTCCTTTTGCCTGCTGCTTATCGCTTGCTTTATCTTTCATTTCACTTCTCCTATCCATGGACTAGTCTAAGAAATCCACATTCGTTAGACTAATTTCACTATTGGTTCAATTTATCGCTTATCGCTTGATTTATCGCTTGCATCCATCTTTGCGCCACAATTCGGGCAGTATGCCCAGCCGTTTTCTTTTGGTGTACCATCAATCAACATCTGTATTTCTCCACAGGCCGAGCATTTGTAAGTGTTACTTCCTTCCCCTGTTTCACTCTCATAGGGAATCCAGTGTGCGTGTACTACTGGCTTTACATCCAGTGCCGGAGCAGCCTTGATCTTACCAACGCAATCATCGACCGCTCTGTCGTATGCTTCTTCTATTTCACTGTACTCAACGAGAGCCTTTAAAGACATAAGGTCCCAAATTACTTCGTCTGCGTCAATCGGTCTCATGTAATGTCCTCAATTCCTCTTTAATTTCTTTGTCGTAACAGTCCTTGCAAACGGCATATCCCATGCCGAAAGGCGTGTGGATCTTCCTGCTAGTGTATCCTTGCCCGAACATGATTGGTTTCCCGCACTCGGCACAGTTTACTATGGTATTCATATCAGCTTCAAAAGTAGATACATTCCATTCATCCGGGACTTCGTAGGGATCATACTCATTGGTTTTGTAATTCCATTTACGTAACATCATCCTAACCACCTCTCTTAAAATGTTCCACGCTCTGACGGATGCCCCTCGCCATTTGAATACCTACAGTAGTCGTCGCAGATTTTATCTATTACATCTTGGATAATCTCATAAGCTGTCCTTCCCTTCATAGGTACTTCCATTTGATCCTCCTTTCCAATGGATCCACATACCCGTATCTGATGATCCTTAATGTTTGCTTACTGTACCGTGTAGTTGAATACTCAGGCACAAGCATCATCTTGATAGGGCCGTTCAACCGGTCCCTCTTTGGATCCCTATAACGTCCCATGGACTTTGTAAGGCTAATTGGACCGATAGTCTCAAACTCTACACATAGTCGCATGTCTGCAATCCCAGTCAGGTATGGAATTCTCTCCTCCGGAGGTACTTTATCATCAAAAAAAAAAAAAGCCTTTGCTGTCACAGCAGTTGCCGTACTGTCTCCAATCAACACTGTTTTTAAGGTCAAAGCTCCAGATATATTGCAATAATTCTTTTGGTCCCATGAATCTATATAGTTTCATCGCCACTCCTTGCTATCATTGAACCATCATCCCATTTTTCGGCTGTTCCCGCTTCGGGCGTATATTTTAACCTTCTCAGCCTTTCAGCCTGTTTTTGCCTATTTTCTTCTGATACTACACGTGGGTGAGACACCTTGACGTACTTGACCGGAATGTGAAATACCAGCTCATCAATCTGCTGACATTCATCGTATTCCTGGCAAAGCTTCATACACCTGTTGTATAATGCGGTTCCCATTGGTGCCGTAATCGTGGCTAAGCTATCACCTCTCACCCATTCAATACAAAATTCATTCATGGTTTCCATTCAATTCACCAACTCTTTCTGGATATCCTCCAAGGTCCCTGGCATGCAGTTCTTTGATGTACACCCCTAAAAGGTTAATGGTGAACGCATAATCTGTTTTTTCGCTCATAGGTTTCTCCATTTCGTTTGATTAGTTAAACGGTAAATACGGATCATCTACGTTATCAGGGATTGACATGAATCCATCTGATGCTACCTGTTCCTGTGTGCCACTTGGCTTGCTCTCGGCAAACTCCTGGCTTCCAATGACGACATCTGACGTATATACTTTCTGACCATCCTTGTTGGTGTAGCTTCCGGTCTGTATCCTCCCTGTGATCACCATCTTGGTACCCTTGTGCAGATATTTTTCTGCAAACTCTCCAGATTTGCCGAATGCCACACAGCTTATAAAGTCCGCCTGGGATTCCTGATCTTTCCGTTTGGGTCTGTCCACTGCAAGTGTGTATCTCGCAACGCACATTGCATTGTTTCCCTGGGTATACCTGACATCCGGGTCGCGCGTCAGCCTCCCCATCAAAACCACATTATTCACTTATTTCCCTCCAGTCTTTTAACTGATTTCTCCATCAGTGCCAAAACATCCGGAGAAGTCTTTTTTATCTCGTTCTCTCGTTCACGTACCTGCTGATAGGCTCGCAAGAAATTTGAACTTTCTACACTTTCGTTGTATCCGTCATTCGTTGCCATGCTTGAAAGCTTAGACGGACTCCCAACTGCTTTCTGTACGGCA
Organism: Oribacterium sp. HCP28S3_H8; assembly: GCF_052064775.1. Lineage (NCBI taxonomy): Bacteria > Bacillati > Bacillota > Clostridia > Lachnospirales > Lachnospiraceae > Oribacterium > Oribacterium sp. HCP28S3_H8. The sequence goes on from NZ_JBQHUZ010000007.1 coordinate 124,066, forward strand.
TTTGGAAGCTTATTAAACTCATCAACTGCGTTATAACTGCTGTTACGCATAGCTTTTACAACCAGCGCCCACGCTTGCTGTCCTGTCAGCTCATCCGGAGATGTCAGTTTCATGGCTATCTCCATCAGCTGACCTATGGACGGTGCGAACCCGGTCACATTTGTCCGGATATAGGTTTTCAACGCTGCCAATATCAGCTTGCCGTCTTGATCTTCCAGCATTGCGTGCCAAACATTGACCGTCTCTGTCATGTCCATTGGCTTGAAGGTTGGAAAACTGGCAGCTATTGCTCGGATAATTGCCACAGTCTCATCTCTTGTCATACCTTGCTCCAATCTATCCCTTGCGGCTGTCCTCGAGTTTTAAGCTCAAACAGCCCTTTCCAGCCATTCGTCACCGACTGGTTTAGTATCTCAATCGCCTTTTTCCGGTCCATTACACCATACCGGTCATCAACAGCCAGCTTTTCCAGCTCATTCATGGCAAGCTTAATAGCCCGGCTGCTCATCGGTGACTTCATCACCTTCCGGTTTTCGATGTAACCCTGGAAAGCCTCTTCCAGCTCAGGATCATCTGGGAAATAGACCGGCTTTTCTTTTTGCTTGTTTTTCTTTACACCCGAAGGGTGTTTAACGTCCGAAGGACGTACAGTATCAGTATCAATAACAGTATCAGTATCAATAACAGTAACAGTATCAGTAACAGTAACAGTATCAGTATCAGTATCACTGTTGATTTCATCATGATCACTATCTGATTTCATGTTGATTTCATCATGATTACTATCTGATTTCACATCGATATCAGCCTGTCTACATTTGCGTGCTTCACCAATTCTGTCTACTTTGTCCTGATATTTTTTATCATTGCTATCCATTTCTGGGACAACCACCGTTTCAAAAAACGCTTTGACAGTCGGATCCTTGATGGAATATTCTTCGCCAAGCTGATAATTGCAAATAGCCTTAGTTAGCTGAATGGCCTGCTCATCAGGCAGCTTTGCGATAAATGCCGCCCATGTCGTATACATTAAAAATGATTTCTTCTCAGCCATTACAGATAGCTCCTTCCAAACTCAAAAATAAACTCCCCTCTAGGTCCTATATACTGCTCGTACCATTTCTGGCAAAGCCTGCGCCATGCATTCCACACTTCGCAGTCCGGATTGGCATGAACATAATCATGGAGTGCTGGTCGGATCGCAACCAGGAATCCATAAGCCTCACTGTTCTTCCGGTTCGGACCGTTGAACACATGATGTATGCAGTAATTTCCGGTATCCAGTTTCTCCTGGAAATCTGCCTGTATTACGCTTCTTACGTCACTCTTTTTCATTCCATGCCCCATAAAGATCAATCCAGTCTGACAGTTTCATGGTGACTAGCCATTCCCCACGATCCTTGCGGTGGAAGACTGTCGGCAGTCCGTCCTTGCGTTTAGCCGCTTCTTCAACTGCCTGCTGCATAGCATCATCTACATTTAACCGTTCTTTACGTTTTATCTCCGGATGGATGCCGTCTAATCCGACCATATCAGACTCGTGGTAGAATACTTTTCCTCGCCTTACGTCATATCCCCAGGTATCCCGGATCAGGTTTACAAGCTCAAGTTCTCCCCGCTTGCCCTTATCCCTAGAAGATTTCCCTCGCTTGTGCGGATCAGTCTGCTTTATTGCCACTTTCTAACTCCTTAATCAGTGCATCAATAATCTCATCATCAGGTGTTTCAAGATTCATCTCCCGCATATCCTGTAGTACTCCGTCAATCAGTCTGCTCATTTCCTTACTGTTGTATGTAGAACTCCCAAAGTAGCAGAGCTCATGTGCCATACCATCTCGGGCTCCAAGATCTACAACTACACGGAATTTACTTTTGAGCATTGGTACCGCAGCCGGAATGACCGCAACCTCTGTCCCTACTCCATAACGTTTGATTTCCGTTTCATACATGGTCCAGTTATCCACGTGCAATGCTGCTGCAAGGTCTGTGAGGCAAGCCCACAACATTGCATTCGCATTCAGACTCCGGTGTTTACGGTGAATCTTTAGTTCAATGTCCAGATCCTTGCCAACATATCTCTCGATGTTGGCAAGATCTCCAGCCATGTCTATCCGGATGTCATGCGGGTTTACGCTCTTTATTGTCCCTCTGCATTTCACTTATCTTCCTCATTGTTGCGTCACGGTCTTTAACAGTTACTTTTTCTGGTATCCTTCTAATGGCTTCTTCTGTAGCACCGGAGTTCCGCATTGCAGTTATCAATGTGTCTCGTTCAAGAGCTGATATATATTTCTCTGTAGGCTTTCCGTATGAATACACAAGCCCGCCTTTACTGTCTTCAATCGCAAGATAGCTGATCGTATCAGCGTTATAGTCGATTTTTGCTACTTTGAATCGTGTATAGCACTTGTATTGACCTTTGACTTCTTTCACATCTGCAATGTCTGCAGGAATCCAGATAAATGGAGCTGTGTATAACTCTCTTCCAATTCCCCAGTTAAACCCGGCTCTCTTGAAGGAATCCGAAGCCTGACCTTTTTCTTTTTCGGTATAGCTCTCAGTCCCAACATCTTGCTTGGAAATCCAGTCTCCTGTATCAGGATCCTTTATTGATATCGTGCAATATAGTCTGTCACCAATTAACTGATGGCTTCTCTGCCACCCAAATATTCCGAAAGTTTCGTCCAGGATGTTCTGGTCTACTCTTGCGTCTTTGTAAAGCAAGAGGCTTACGCCCTTCTGATTTACCGTTGCAATCCGGCAGTCGATTTCATCTGCCGTTAAATGCCTAAATTTCATACTTACCTCTTACTCTCTTCATTTAATATTCAAATGCCGCCCACGATCGCCATAGTGTGCAAATGGAAGCTCCTGTCCGGCATCCAGTGCCTCTCTGATCTTGTCGTTGTCCGGGCTCACCTTAATTTCTGTCTTGGTGAACTCGTCTGGTACGATTCCGTCAATCTTCAACGGAAGCTTTCCTCCGTTATTAACAACCTTGATCTTGTGCAGGTCGGTCTTAATCTCTGCCCGACCTGTGATATCCATTGAAGCCATTAATGCATTGTTCATAGCCTTAATGTGGTTCTCAATGGTGCTTTTCAGTGCAGTCAGCCGGTCGATTTCCTGCTCAATGACAGTGATCCGTCCCTTGAGCTGGGTCTGTACTGCACAATAGCCGTCTGCTTTATGATCAATTTCCCCAAGGACTCCCTCCATGGTGTCCTTGAAGGTCTGCTCGTCTTCCGGATCCATGGAGGATGCAAGGTCAAGTAACTGCTGATATTCTTCCGTGAGTGAAAATAACGTATCCATTTAGTCCTCCCAGTTTGGGTCATAGATATTAGCAGATACCCAGTTTTCCGGATGAAAGTCGTAATCATCGACTGCATCGTTGTGAAGTATCTGCATAACCAACTGCTTAGCCGTTTCAACCGCATCAGCCCGCCAGGTAGCTTCTACTGTGACGGTGATGTCTACGGTCAGAGTAACCTGGACATCTCTGTCTACCGGCTCCTCGTCCCAGATCACGCTGTCACCTCCTGAGACTCTCTTTTTAAAGCCTTCCGGAGTTTTCTTTTCATGCTTGTAAGCTTTTCTTTTTCGGTCTTGATCGTCTCTTCCTGCTCGATGATGTCCCTCTGCAGGACCTCGGATTCTTTTTTCTCATTTAATGTATGCTGACAGTAACTTTTGAGAGAACTAATAAAATCTTCCTTGATTGGTTCATCGACATAGACTGAAAAACTTTTTTTGAAATCAGAACCTACCCCAGTAGAATCAGTGCCCCATCCATCTGGATAGACGTCTATGTTAATCTGTGAAACATGTCCAGAAAAATACATAAACACTGTCGGCAGTGTTCCAGTCTCTGCCCTCTGACGACTATATAAACTGTTGGTGTCCAGGACGATGTCCAGGATCTCATGCAGTTTCTTACGGTTTTCAAGTTCCTGTTCTTTTGTCATTTTCTTTTCCTCCATTTTTGTGATACTATGGAAGACGGATAGGTGTTAATTTCCGTCTTTGGTCTCTACATCAGTTGCCGCTGGTGTGGAGACGTTTTTTATATCATAAGTGTTACCCACTTCTGATATCGTTCCACCTATGATGGATCCTCTGTCCATCTCCCGGTGGATTAACCTCAGAGACTTGTTGATGGCTTCTGCCTTGTCTCCAAGGAAGTCAAACTTTATTGTTACAACTGTCTGCTCCATCATCAGAACTCCTCTCCAGCGACTCCAAATGAAGCACAGCCCATCATGCCTAATCCAATCCCTATGGAATCGGCAATTCCTCCAGGACTAGCCAGAAGGATGAACACCGATGCCATCGTCAGCCCGATCCCTGCCAGGGTCAGCAGACCGGCGACGACGATTCTTTTCTTTCTTCTTTTTCTGATTGTTGTTTTCATCTTCATCAGCTCCCTTAATAAAGTCTTTACAAAGTATTTCCCTTGACCTCTCTGCACATGTGGGTCCATGCAGGCAGCTCCGGCAGGTCATCCTGTCTCCTTAAAGAGCTGTACCCACTCTTCCGCTGTCCAATTCAGCTTCTTATAAAGGATCCTGAGCTCTGCCGTAGTCCAGTCTCCCCGGATCTTCCTTCTCCGCATTGTCTCGTGTGCGATTCCAAGCATCTGCTCGACATCCTGCTGATTTGGATATCCGCTTTTTACAGCCTGTCCCAGGATCAGTTGAGACATGTGGCTAATGTTTCTGCGTCTCATAGCTCCCTCCTATCCGGCAAGGAATTTATTGGTGAAGTACACCTGCCCTTTCCCAGTTAGTTTTGTTGTGCTCGTCACCAGTGGGGGCTTGTCTCCACGCTGTACTGTTCTCTCAATCCTCTCAAACAGCCCCATTTCCATTGCCCGCTGCGTCGGCTCCGTAGAGTTCTTGATGATAAAACCATTATCACGGAACCACTTGTAAAGCCGCTTCTCACCAATATCCACTCCGTTCTGACGGAGGATTTTGGCAAAGTCGCGAACGAGGATTGAGGTCTCGCTGGCAGTGACTGCATCGGCGAATAGCGCTTTAGGCTGTAGTTGCTTGTTTTGAACTTCCAAAGCTTTCCGCTTTTCCTGCTCTGCCTTCAGTGCCTTGAGAACTGTGATCATTCCGTCAGGATTAAGCAGTGCCTTTTCAAGAGTTTCCGGCGTCATGTAAGCACCGTGCTTACGGATGGACGGGAGAACTTCGGAAGTGACCCAATGTTTGAAACGCTTGGCGTTTGGCAATTTGCTCGAAAGAACTAGGCTATATAGACCAGATTCATTAATTAGCCATCCACCACGCTGCCCTAAACTCGATAACGATTCGTTATTGAGTTTGTCCTCATCGTCTACATGGTCAGCTAATGCTTTGCTTGCGTTCTGATACCCTAGAATGTCTGCGACATCCTTGCCAACAAAGTATGGCTGTTCATTGATCTCCATAGTTCGGACTGTTCCGAACTCTTCATTCTTAAAAACTGTTAATTCGTTCATGCTCCACCTTTCTTAAGTCTACATTATGTAGACATTTTAGGTAATAAAATATCATCTTCTGTAAATCCGGTAATATGGCAGAATGCATACAAAAATGTTGTTTTGACTTCTGCTTTCCCGTTTTCCACCTCATTTATGTAGGTTCTTGAAAGCCCCATCTTGTTTGCAAGCTGTTCTTGCGTTAGTCCGGCGGCAACTCTTGCAGCCCTTAACGGAATTTTCGCCATTCGTTCACCTCCTTTTTCTCTTGGTCACACGTGTATAATAGTCTACTTTATGTAAACTGTAAATACATTTTGTAGACTTTTTATTTAGAACGGATTACAATAAGTGTACATGGGAGGTGGATCAATGAGCGACTTAGAATATGGAAAAATAATATCAAAGAATTTGAAAAGAATTTTTTATGAACACCAAAAAACGCAAGCAGATGTTGCCAAGGATTTGCACATCAGCAAAGCAACTATATCTAGCTGGGTTAATGGTACAAGAGTGCCAAGAATGGATAAAATTGATCTGCTTTGCCATTACTTCAATGTAACAAGGCAAGATATTATGGAGCATCCCTCTGATAGAGAACCAAATACTCAGGCATACTACCTCAATCCCGAAACTGCCCGAGTAGCCCAGGAAATCTTTGATGATCCCAACAAACGTATTCTCTTTGATGCCGCAGAAAATGCCACTCCTGACCAACTCCAAAAAGCCGCACAATACATTGAATTTCTTAAATGGGGAGATGCTGATAATGACGATCCTGCCTGACGATATACATATTTATCCGATCAATTTACACAAGGTCTCCGGCAGAGCTTGCAATGAAGCTGTCGTGCCGGATGCAGAGGATGACGGATGGACGGTTTATATAGACAAGAATCTGTCCGATCAGAAGTACCGAGAATCTTACGATCATGCCATGAAGCATATCTTAGGAAAACATTTTGAGATGCATGATGTGCAAGATATTGAATATGAAGCTCACAGGGGCAACTAGTCGGAATTTCCGAACAGTTGAAATGTAAACAAATTGCACGCATTATACACGTGTTACCGTTGACATACGTATTTAACACGTGTATAATATATTTGTAATCGAAAGGAGGGTAAAGCATTGAAAGTATCCGAAATAGTTAAGCTCCTGAAGAAAAACGGATGTTACAAGGTTAGAGAAGGTGCCAATCATGAATGTTGGTATTCACCAATAACCGGAAAAAACTTTTCCGTTCCAAGGCACTATAGTAAAGAGCTCGTCAAGAAAACGGAGCAAAGTATTTTGAATGAAGCGGGGCTGAAATAAGCCCCACAGCTTCAATGCTTTACCTTAATTGTGCAAGGAGGTAATTATGGCTAAGTATATTTATCCGGCGGTTTTTTCTGAAGAAGATGATGGTTACGCTGTAAATTTTCCTGATCTTGAAGGATGCTTTACCTGTGGGGATACCTTGGCTGAAGCTTTGTATATGGCTGAAGATGTGTTGTCTCTTATGCTGGTAGAATACGAAGATGAAAAAAAGAAAATTCCCGCGCCGTCTAATGTGAAGTCTATACCAACGGCTGAAAACGAATTTGTAAATCTTGTTTCCTGCGATACGGAAAAATATAGAAGGTTGCTGAAAAAAACAGCTGTCAAAAAGACTCTGACAATTCCTGAATGGTTGAATGAAGCCGCAACTGCTGCTGGAATTAATTTCTCAAAGACCCTACAGGATGGTCTGAAAGCCCAATTAGGAATGCAATAAAAAATCCCCCGCTGATTGCCTTCAGCGGGGTTTGTTCTCTAAAAAGAAGAGAGTATGAAAATCGCCAACCTCATTGTACTCTCTTTTCGATCAAAGCACAAGGAAGGAGGTACTATGGCTACCATAGAGAAACGCGGTAATTCTTACCGGATTCGTAAGATGATTAACGGAAAAGTCTATTCTCTCACACTGGACTATAAGCCCAGACAATCGGAAGCTGATAAGCTTCTATATGCCCTCACGGATGCTGAGAAAACAACGTCTAAGACACTATCCTTTCAGAAAGCCGCAGAAAACTATATCTCGACAAAAGACTCTATCCTTTCACCGTCTACAGTCCGTGAGTACAGGTCCCAGCTTCGTACCATGCCGTCAGACTTCACTAAACGTCCAATAGCGGGCATTTCATGTGCAGACGTACAAACACTCATTAACGATTATTCAAGGTCTCACAGCCCCAAATCCGTGCGTAATTTGAGTGGCTTTGTTTCCGTGGTGATGACCTTTGTCAGACCGAGCTGGCGTAACTCTGTATCACTTCCGCAAAAACGCGCTGTCAGTTTTTATGTGCCGGAAAAATCCGATGTAAAGCGCATCCTGGAAGCGGTAAAGGGGACTTCATACGAGCTGCCTTTATGGCTTGCTTGTTTCGGCTTGCGGCGGTCTGAAATCATAGCCCTGGAACGGTCTGATCTTGACGGAAACACAATTTCCATCAATAAAGCTCTTGTACTTGATGAAAATCGTAAGTGGGTTCTGAAATCAACTAAAACCACAGCTTCCACTAGGAAAATCATTGTTTCTGATTATGTCGCATCTCTCATTCGGGGTTGTCCAGAAGGCAGACTTTACCGGGGACATCCCGGACAGATCAACGAACATCTGGAAGCAGTCGAAAAAGAACTTGGCATCGAAAAATTTTCTTTACATAAGCTGCGTCACTTTTTTGCATCCACTGCCAGGGAAACTATGCCGGATATTTATGTTGAGCAGGCAGGAGGATGGAAAGCCGGATCGCAGATCATGCGGAAAGTCTACGACTATGCGCAGCGAGAAGAATCTAAAAAAGCACAGGAAGCCCTGGCGTCTCATCTGTCAGATATCCTCTGATCCTTGGACCATTTTGGTCAAATTCTTGGTCAAATTTTTATATAAAAACATTAGATTCCATGTCTAATAGAATAGATTTTTAACATAAAAAAATGGCTTGAAACCTTAGGAAAATCAACGTTTTCCTCGATTTCAAGCCATCCTTTTCAGTCTGCGGATAACAGGACTTGAACCTGCACGGTCGCCCACCAGAACCTAAATCTGGCGCGTCTGCCAATTCCGCCATATCCGCTAAAACAAAAAATCCTGTAAGATTAACCTTACAGGATTTCTACATGAGACACGTGGGAATCGAACCCGCGACAACTTGATTAAAAGTCAAGTGCTCTACCGACTGAGCTAGTGTCTCGTAATCAACAGGGCCAGTTGGATTCGAACCAACGAATGCAGGCGTCAAAGGCCTGTGCCTTACCGCTTGGCGATAGCCCTATGCACTGCCTGCTATGGCTAGGGTGGGTACTGGAACTCGAATCCAGGATCTCCAGAACCACAATCTGGCGCGATAACCAACTACGCTATACCCACCATATTACGGTCTGCCATAATAGCAGTACCTTTCCTCACATCTGTGAGAACTGAGCCCGGGGGGATTCGAACCCCCGACCCACGGCTTAGAAGGCCGTTGCTCTATCCAGCTGAGCTACGGACTCACATGATGTCGTCTCAGCGACTCATATATATTAGCCAATCCGTCTTAGATTGTCAATACCAAAAAGAAAATTTTTCAGATTCCGTCTTTTAGGCTTTTGCTTTTATATAGTAGTTATACTAACCTTTTAAACTGCTTCTCATTCAGCTTTCTTTATAGTACGCCTGACTGTAAAACAGCTCTCCGTTATCCAGGATTTCAATCAGCATAAACGATGGACGGCGGTCCACCTGTCTCGGATAGCTGATGGAACCGGGATTCACGCACATAACACCATTGACTTCATGCTGAAACGGACGATGTGTATGCCCGAAAAACGCGACATCACAACCCCTTGTCCTAGCTTCGTCCGCAAGGATACTGACATCCATGCTGACACCATAATTATGTCCATGGGTCAGGAAGCATTTTTTATTGCCAAGTGTAATTTCCAGTTCCCTGGGCAGATCCGAGAAATAATCGTTGTTTCCCTGTACAAAATAACAGCTAACGTCATTGCCGGCATACTGGCGGAGACTATCCTCCGATCCTTCGACATCGCCAAGATGTATCATAATGTCAATCGGGCGCACCATATCAATAACTTTTTTGAGATTATCATCCTTACGATGGGAATCACTGACTACCAGTACACGCTTCCGACGAGGTTTGTCCTCAAGCGGAGCAACTCTTTTAGAGATTTCCGCATCGGACTCCCGGATATGCTGAAGCAGACGACGCATCTCCCTGAGAGCCTTGCCTCTGTGAGAGATACTGTTTTTTTCCTCTGCGCTTAACTCCGCCGAGGTTTTATGGAACTCCGGCAGATACAGAATCGGATCGTATCCAAAGCCATTTTCTCCGGCAGGCTTATACGCAATAATCCCCGGGAAAATTCCCTCCGTATGAAACACCCTGCCATCCGCAAATGCCGCACAGATATCGCATGTGAAATGCGCTGCTCGTTCATCGCCCTCGGCATATTTCAGCTTATCAATTATGTGCTGATTTTTAACCGCATAGCTGGTATCCTCACCCAGATATCTCGAGGAAAAAATTCCGGGGCCTCCATGCAGCCAGTCTACGCAAAGTCCGGAGTCATCTGCCATAATAATATCGTCATCTGCAAGCATATGATGTGACTTCATGTACTCCCGGATCGCAGTCGCCTTGATTTCGGAATTTTCAGCAAAGCTTTTACCATTCTCCTCCGGTTCAAAATCTATGCCCAGCTCGTCCTTCCCAACAATCTCAGAGGCAACGTCTGACATGATTTGCCGGATTTCAATCAGCTTGTTTTTATTATGCGTTGCAAAAATCAATCTCACGGTAAATTCCTCCGTTACTTAACTCTGTATAAATTGCGGAATCCGACTTACTTCCTTAGCATCCTGCCGGACCTGTCCTTCCCCGCAGGACGTAAAGCACCGGTTTTGGCTCCATCCGTACGGCGGACTCGTTTCCAGCCGTCATAGCTGTAAAAATATGTCTTCATCATACCATTGTAGATCTTACGATTCCGGTCCGCTCTGCCCAGGTATTTTACAGCATCCTCCCAGGCCGTGATGATATGCATGTTCCAGCTCGGGTCGAGACTCTGATAGACCTCCCTAAGCTCTGTATACAGCATCGGAAGATTCCGTTTGTCCTCAATGCGCTCTCCGTACGGCGGATTGGTGATGATATATCCATGCTTTCCGCCATGCGACATATCCGCAACATCCCTTACCTGCAGATGAACCAGCTTGTCAACACCGGCTCTCTCGGCATTTTCCCTTGCCACCTGTATAACCTCAGGATCAATATCATACCCCTGGATATCAACCTTCTTGTCAAACGCGTTGTACCCGGTTTCCAAAAGATGCCGGTCCACAAGATCATTGGCCTCTTCCACCGCATTATACCAGAGTTTTCTGTCAATCAGATTGGTCCATGCCTCCGATGTAAAAGCACGGTCCATGCCGGGTGCAATATGCGCCGCCATCATTGCGGCTTCAATGGGGAATGTTCCCGACCCGCACATTGGATCCACAAACGGTCGGTCATCTCTCCATCCGGAAAGCATGATCAATGCTGCCGCAAGCGTTTCCGTAATCGGCGCAAGTCCCTGCTTCAGGCGGTATCCCCTCTTATGGAGAGATTCACCTGAGGTATCAAGGCATACCATAAACTCGTCCTTCAGTGCAAATACCCGGATCGGATATTTTGCGCCATGCTCCTCAAAGCTGGAGACGCCATAATACTCCCCCAGTCTCACAACCATGGCCTTTTTCATAACAGACTGAATGTCTCTCGTGGAAAACAGCTTGGATTTGATAGAGCTTGCCTTGGTAACCCAGAAGCTTCCGTCTTTAGGAATGTATTCCTCCCACGGCAATGCTTTGGTTGCCTGAAAGAGTTCCTCAAAGGTTTCCGCATGGAAAGAGCCAACCTTAAGGAGAACTCTTTCCGTCGTTCTCAGAAAGACATTGGCTCTCGCAATGGCATCCGCATCTCCCGTGAAGCTGACTCTGCCATCCGTTACCTCAGTGATGTCATAACCGAGATCTATGATTTCCTTCTTTGTTATCGCTTCAAGCCCGAAGTGGCATGGAACAACGATTTCGCAGGTTTTCATCTGTCTAATATTCCCTTAATGAACCATAAAATAACAGCAACCACCAGAAGTGGCAGAAGTACAGGCGACAGTAACGTAAATATGCCGCCCAGCAGCATTCCCAGCAGATATAGTACCAGTATGGTTATTAAAACAAGTACAAAGCATCCCGTACCGCTGGTTGTATAAACATGAGTGTTTCCAAAGGGATTACTGCCCCAGGGATGGGAGTGCGAATTTTGTCTGCTGCCATGGCTTCCATTCTCCACACTCTGTCCATCATATGCAGTCTGCTCTCCGGAATCTGTCTCGGAATCCGATGCTTCCTCTCTCTGCGGTCCCTGATCCCGCCGGAAAAATTTATCCTGCGGACTTTCCGAGTCCTCCGCAGCACCGCGATAGCCAAGATCCTCCTCATCACTATTATAATTGATCTCAGCCTCGGTATAGCGGAACGGTGTTTCATTGGCAACAACATCACCGCCCGCTTCTGCCGCATCAATGATCGTCTTGGCCAGCAGTCTCGGATCTCCAAGTCCCTCCACAACTGCTTCCTCAGCATTGCCTAGGCGGATCTGCTCATTTATATAATCATTATAGTATTGCAGCTGGTTTTGGATGACCTCGTCAGAAACATTCTGACTCAGCTCTCCCCGCAGCTTACGGAGAAACTCATCTCTTGTCACAGTCACGATTCCTTTACTTAAGCGTCTTTATCAGTTACTCTCCGGAGCCTGATCCGGTACTACAGCGATTCCAAGGTCGGTAAGCTGCTGCTCGTCAAATACAGGCGCTGGAGCCTCCATCATCGGATCCGATCCATCCTTGACCTTAGGGAAGGCAATGACATCACGGATTGTGTCCGCACCCACCATCCACATGGCCAGCCGGTCCAGACCATATGCAAGTCCTGCATGAGGCGGAACTCCATACTTAAACGCCTGCATCAGAAAGCCGAACTGCTGATTGGCTTTTTCCGGAGTAAATCCAAGCTTTTCAAGCATCTTTTCCTGTACATCTGCCTGATGAATCCGGACTGATCCTCCACCAAGCTCTGTGCCGTTAAGAACAATATCGTAAGCCTTGGCCCTGACGGCACCCTGATCGGTATCCACCAGCGGCAGATCTTCCTCCATCGGCATCGTAAACGGATGGTGCATTGCCTGATATCTGCCAAGCTCATCCGACCACTCAAACATTGGGAATTCTGTTACCCATAAAAATTTCCAGGCTTTTTTGTCAATCAGATCCAGGTCCCTGCCAAGCTCCAGACGAAGCGCTCCGAGAGCATCCCAAACCACTGTCTTCTTGGTATCCGATACAAACATCAGCAGGTCGCCCGGCTCTCCGTCCATTGCTGTGATAAGTGCTTTGATCTCTTCCTCGGACATGAACTTACTGAAAGAGGACTTGCAGCTTCCGTCTTCATTGATTGCAAGATATGCGAGTCCCTTGGCACCATATCCCTTGACAAACTCCGTATACCGGTCAATGTGCTTCCGCGGCATATGTGCCTGCCCTTTGACATTCAGCCCCTTGATTCTGCCGCCCTCCTTGGCACAGTTAGCAAAGACTCCAAAGCCGCAGTCCTTTACCGTATCCGTAACATCATGAAGCAGCATATCAAAACGCATGTCCGGCTTGTCAGATCCGTAATTGTTCATTGCATCGATCCACTTCATGCGCATCAATGGAAGCTGTACATCTACATTGCAGATCTCCTTAAACAGGTACTGAAGCAGTCTCTCATTGACCTCGATAACATCATCCACATCCACAAAGGAGAGCTCCATATCCACCTGTGTAAACTCCGGCTGCCGGTCCGCACGGAGATCCTCATCACGGTAGCATCTTGCAAGCTGGAAATACCGGTCAAAACCAGAAACCATCAGGAGCTGCTTTAAAAGCTGCGGCGACTGCGGCAGGGCATAAAAGGATCCGTGATGCATACGGCTAGGCACGAGGAAATCTCTTGCACCCTCCGGTGTAGACTTGATCAGCGTCGGCGTCTCAATTTCAAGGAAGCCATTGTCCGACATAAAATTACGGATAAGATGCGCAATCTTTGCGCGCGTCATAATCCTCCTAGCAAGTTCCGGTCTTCTTAAATCCAGATACCGGTACTTAAGCCGGACGTTTTCGTTAGTTGCAATACCGTCCTCAATCGGGAACGGCGGCGTTTCGGCTTCAGCCAGGATCCTGAGTGTCCGTGCGGAAATCTCAATGGAACCTGTTTTCATCTCCTTATTGGTATCCTTACCTCTGGAACGTACAATACCGGTCACCGCGATTACAAACTCCGAACGGAGCTTTGCGGCCTTTTCAAATACTTCACTTCCGCAATCGGCCTCCTCAAAAACAATCTGGAGAAGTCCGCTCCGGTCTCTTAAATCTGTAAAGATCAGACCACCTTTATTTCTGGATCTCTGCACCCAGCCCATCATGGTAACTTCCTTACCAATGTAAGACTCGTCAAGCTCTGTACATCTGCACGTTCTGTGCAGACCCTTCATCGATTCTGCCATGTTACTACCTTCTTTATTTATAGATAAAATCGCTTCCTGTGCCAAAAAAGGCATCTTTCACTTCAAGTCGTCCTGATAGAACTCCTTAAATGCAGTATACCCCTCTGCTGTCAGCTGATCTTTCTGGAATTTCTTATTTTTATTCATCCGGGAAACCAGCACAATTTCGCCTCTCTGACGCATCTCCATTGCCTCATTGAGCGCTGCTGCCGTTTTTTCCGCATCGAGATTTTTATCAAGCAGGAATGCTGTTTTCCTGATTTCTCCCGGGATACTTTCACCGGCATCCATCATGATCGTGATGATTCTCTCAAAACCGATGGAAAATCCAACCGCCGGTATATCCTGACCGGTAAATCTGCCGACCATTTTATCATAGCGGCCTCCACCACCGACAGAGCCTGCAAAGCCCTCTGCACGGATTTCAAAAATCGGTCCGGTATAGTATCCCATCCCGCGTACCAGTGTCGGATCAAATTCCACTCTGACATCCACACTTTTAATCTTGGAAACTGTTTCAACAATTTCTGCAAGGTTGTCTGTCACCTTAACCGGAAGCACATCCTTAAGCTTCTCTCCCAGCGTGCGAATGTCGGATGCCTCTGTACCGATCGTAGAAAGCAACTCCTGATACCGGTCGATGATGCTCTCCTCATAGCCAAGAGAGAGCAGCTCCTCCTTGACACCAGCATTTCCGATCTTATCCGCCTTATCAAGACTAATGCAGACCTTCTCAAAATCTGCCTCCTGGAAACCGGCATATGCCTGCATCCCTCGCAGGATTTCACGGTCATTGATAACGACCTTAAAATGATACTTCTTTCCAAATCCAATGCGGTTGAGAAGCGTCGATATAGCAAGAATCAACTCAATCTCCGATGTATTGCCGGCATCGCCAAAGATATCAATATCACATTGAACAAATTCGCGGAACCTGCCCTTTTGCGGACGGTCTGCGCGGAACACAGGTCCAATCTGCAATGCCTTAAACGGATTTGGCAGCTGTGCCTGATTCTGACTGTAAAAACGAGACAGCGGAAGCGTCAGATCATAACGCAGTCCGGAGTCTGCAAGCTGGTCCATATCGCCGGATGCATATGCCTGCTCCAGCTTGTCGCCTCTTTTAAGGACCTTGAAAATCAGCTTCTCGTTATCGCCGCCCTGCTTGGAAAGAAGGTTTTCAATATGCTCCACTACCGGAGTTTCTATTTCCGTGAAGCCAAATTCACGGTATGTTTTCCGGATTTCGGACAGTACATACTGGCGAAGCTCCATCTCTCTGGGCAGTATATCCTTCATACCGGTTACCGGTTTTTTCTTTAATGCCATACAAAATACCTCATCTGAAATTAGTCACGAGTTATTATTATATCACATATATTTCTTCATAGTATCATCAATATCCAGAGTCGCAAAATAATCCTTTGGTGTCTCTGCACGGCGGATGAGCTTTACAGATCCATCCTCCCGCAGCAGAAGCTCAGAGGACCAGAGCTTACCATTGTAGTTATAGCCCATGGCAAAGCCGTGCGCACCGGCATCATGGATGAAAAGATAATCTCCCTTTTGAAGCTTTGGCAGCGGACGATCAATGGCAAACTTATCATTGTTTTCACAAAGCGATCCTGTAACATCATATACCTCCTCAGAGGCTTCCTTTTCCTTGCCAAGCACCGTAATGTGGTGATATGCACCATACATCGCAGGCCGCATGAGATTTACTGCGCAGGCATCCACCCCGGCATAATGCTTATAGGTCTCCTTGAAATGGATGACCTTGGTAACAAGTGCTCCGTACGGCCCCAGCATAAATCTGCCCATTTCCGTAAAAAGCCGGATATCTCCAAGTCCATTTGGCACCAGTACCTGATCAAACATACGGTGTACCGCTTCCCCGATCTTTAGAATGTCGTTGGCTTCCTGCTCCGGGCGATATGGGATGCCAACGCCGCCGGAAAGATTGATAAAATCAAGGCATACACCGGTCTCTGCCTTGATCTTTACTGCCAGTTCAAAAAGCTCCTTTGCAAGCGTCGGATAATAGTCATTGGTAACGGTATTGGATGCCAGAAAAGCATGGATACCAAAATGCTTTACTCCATTTGCCTTCAGGATCTTATAGCCTTCGATGATCTGGGCTGTTGTCATACCATACTTAGCATCCTGAGGATTGTCCATGATGGTATTGGCAATCCGGAAATATCCGCCCGGATTATACCGGAGACACATCGTTTCCGGCAAATATCCCAGGGTATCCTTAAGCTCCTGGATATTGGAAAAATCATCCAGATTGATGATAGCACCAAGCTTTGCAGCAAAGCGGTACTCCTCTTCCGGCGTATCATTAGAGGAGAACATAATATCCTGCCCCTGGAAGCCGCAGGCATCCGACATCATAAGCTCTGTGATAGAAGAACAGTCCGTACCACAGCCTTCCTCTTTCAGAATTTTTAGTATGGTCGGGTTTGGCGTGGCCTTCACGGCAAAATATTCTTTAAACCCCTTGTTCCAGCTAAATGCCTGATAAACCTTCCTGGCGTTTTCCCGGATTCCTTTCTCATCATAAAGATAAAAAGGAGTAGGATATGTTTCATTGATGGTTTGTACCTGTTCCCTTGTCACAAAAGCCTTTTTCATAATATATGTTTCCTCTAAACGTTCATTTCCAGTTCCCGACCGTCTGACAAACTAAACCAGATTACGCCTGCATAATCCTCATGATATTGGTAGCTGCTGCCGGCTGATGCTTGGTCAGTCTGGAAAGCACACCTGCAGTAATTACGCAGAGATCTCCATCCTGGATCAGATTCCGGTTTTTAAGCTCCTCAATGGAGGACTCAAACAGCTCATCGGTGGTATCCGCTCTTCTAGCCCATACCGGTGTTACACCCCAGAGCAGCATCATCTGACGAACCGTGCCCTGATTTGGAGACAGTGCCATGATTTCTGATTTCGGACGATACTTTGAGATGAGACGTGCTGTTGTGCCGCTCATTGTCGGTGCTACAATGGCTCTTGCCTGAAGCTCATGTGCCGTTGTGACAGATGCCGCGCAGACTGCATTCGCAATGTTCTGATAGATGCTCTTTTCTACCATCCGGTTCTTGTAGATATCCTTATAATTCAGGAACTGCTCTGTGTACTCCACAACAGACGCCATCATATCAAGTGCTTCCACCGGATACTTGCCGTTGGCAGTTTCTCCGGACAGCATCACTGCATCTGTGCCAAGGTATACTGCATTTGCAACATCCGTAACCTCTGCTCTTGTCGGACGCGGATTACGGATCATGGAATCCAGCATCTGGGTTGCTGTAATAACAATCTTGCCGGCAAAGTTTGCCTTGGAGATCATCTCCTTCTGCAGCTGCGGAAGTCTCTTGGCTTCGATTTCAACACCCAGATCTCCTCTTGCCACCATGATACCGTCTGCTGCCGCAATGATCTCATCCAGATTATCCAGTCCCTCCTGAGACTCAATCTTGGCAATGATCTGCATATGTGAACCAGCCTCATCAATCGACGCGCGGATCTGATTGATGGTCTCCGCATTTCTGACAAATGATGCCGCAACAAAATCAAATCCCTGCTGGATACCGAACTTGATATCGTCAATGTCCTTATCGGTAAGACCCGGCAGGCGAATGGAAACATTGGGAACGTTTACGCCCTTCCTCTCGCCAAGCTCACCGCCATTTACAACAGTACAGTGGATCTCCGGTCCCTGGACATCCTTAACCTTAAGACCAATCAGACCATCATCGATCAGGATCACATTCCCCGCAGACACATCCTGGTTCAATCCATCATAATTGATGTAAACCTTGTCCTTGTTACCTGTGATTTCCTCTGTTGTCAGAGTAAAGTCCTGACCGGTCACAAGTGTAACCTTCTCATGATTCTCCAGAAGTCCGGTACGGATCTCCGGTCCCTTGGTATCCAGGAGAGCTGCGATCTGACGTCCGCTGTCCTTTCTTGCTTTTTTAAGAAGCTCCAGACGATCCAGATGCTCCTCATGGTCACCATGCGAAAAATTAAATCTGGCAACATCCATCTTTTCCGCAAGCTTTCTCAGAATTTCATAATTATTTTCATTTGGTCCAAGTGTACATACAATTTTGGTCTTTCTCATAAATGAACTCCTTTACTTTGACTCAACTCATTTCAATAAACTCTATAGCTAAATGCCGCACATGGCAGGTCCTCCTGCTCCATCTGCGGCATGCCTTTAACGATAATCATTAATATGAAAAATATGCTTCGGTCTTCTGGTGGTTAAGAAAAAAAACAGCGCCACATTGAGAAGTGCAAGGCCGATCATCACCTTGGTCGCCACACCGCCGGTAATAAACTGAAAAACATAAAGAACTACTTCAAATACCGCAAGCCAGCTTGCTTTAATCGGGATCAGAAAATAAAGCAGAAAGGTTGCATCCGGAAATGTAATGGCGTAGGCCAGGAAAATGCTGAAGCTCATATAAATAGGATAAAGCTGCATCGGATATCCGGTAAATATGTAGATTAAAAGACTGGCAAGCACCAGCATCAGCGCTCCGGAAAAGAAAAAGAAATTATACTGAAATACTCCCCAAACCCGTTCCAGCGTTGTGCCGAGACTATAGTAGACAAAGACCG
The DNA here is from genome assembly GCF_052064775.1 of Oribacterium sp. HCP28S3_H8. Lineage (NCBI taxonomy): Bacteria > Bacillati > Bacillota > Clostridia > Lachnospirales > Lachnospiraceae > Oribacterium > Oribacterium sp. HCP28S3_H8. Next base: position 142,790 of record NZ_JBQHUZ010000007.1, read on the forward strand.
CGATCAGCATCCAGATGAGACTCGTGGAGGGCGGATAAAACAGAAATGTAACAATCCTCCAGATGTGTCCATGCAGGATTGCTTCCGGATCAAGATCCAGGTAATAGTAGTAAAACAGCGGATTCACTACCTGAATCAGGAAACCAACCACATACATGACGCAGATATATTTCATAAGATTCGGAACTGCATATTTGCCGAATTTTCTCTCAAGCTTCTGAAAAAAAGTCAAATTTCAACCTCCTGCTCTCTCATGACAGCTCGCTGCCATACGCCGTGATGATAAATCCACTAAGTACCTGCCGCAGGGCATACTACGCGCGCTATACTCTAAGTTAGCAAGAGTATACTTGCTATACGAGGATTTTTCAAGAAAAAAAATGCTTTTAAATAGGTATGGAATTTATAATTATTTAATGATGTCCTGTCTTGAAGCGGACATACATCTATGTTACATTACCTTATTGACATCTTTTTTTGCCTTAAGGATGTCGTTTTTATATGGAAATGGAGTGTAATTTATATATGACACATCAATACAGATTAGGAATTGACATCGGTTCTACCACTGTTAAAATCGCAATTCTTGATACTGAAAATACTCTTTTGTTCTCGGATTACCGTAGACATCACGCCAACATTCAGGAAACACTGGCGGATATTCTGGAGGAAGCACGGGAGAAGCTCGGCGAAATCCATCTCGCATCCGTCATCACCGGTTCCGGGGGACTGGCTCTGTCCAGACATATGGATGTATTTTTCTGCCAGGAGGTTGTCGCAGTTGCGACTGCTCTTAAGGATTTCCGTCCGGATACGGATGTTGCGATCGAGCTCGGTGGAGAGGACGCCAAAATCATCTATTTCAAGGGCGGAATTGATCAGCGTATGAATGGAATCTGTGCAGGAGGTACCGGTTCCTTTATTGATCAGATGGCATCGCTCCTGCATACGGATGCTGCAGGTCTCAACAAGCTTGCTGCCAATTACCAGATGATTTATCCGATTGCTGCAAGATGCGGTGTATTTGCCAAAACCGACATTCAGCCGCTGATCAATGAGGGTGCCGCGAGAGAGGACCTTGCTGCCTCGATCTTTCAGGCTGTGGTAAATCAGACGATTTCCGGTCTTGCGCAGGGGAAGCCTATCCGGGGACATGTTGCCTTTCTCGGCGGACCTCTGCATTTTATGCCGGAGCTTCGCAATGCATTTATCCGTACGCTCAATCTCCATGATGATGAAATCATTGCGCCGGAAAACAGCCACCTTTTTGCCGCGATCGGTTCAGCGCTTAACTGTCCGGAAGACGCCAAAGAGACTGCGATTTCAGATCTCGTGGAGCTGCTCCGCCATGGCATCAAGATGGATGTGGAAATCAAGCGAATGCCTGCGCTCTTTAAAAATGAAGCCGAGTATCAGGAGTTCAGCGAGCGTCATGCAAAATCCAAGGTAAAAACCAGAGACCTCGCATCCTACCATGGAGATGTTTTCCTTGGCATTGATGCCGGATCCACAACAACAAAGCTTGCGCTGGTTTCCGACCAGGGAGAGCTGCTCTATAAATTTTATGCCAACAATAACGGATCTCCCATCGCGACAGCCATAAAATCCATAAAGGAAATCCGTGATCTGCTGCCTTCGGACGCTCATATTGTATACAGCTGCTCCACCGGCTACGGCGAAGCATTGTTAAAGTCCGCCTTCCAGCTGGATGAGGGCGAGGTGGAAACCATCGCGCATTATTATGCCGCTGCGTTTTTTGAGCCGGATGTGGACTGTATCCTGGACATCGGCGGACAGGACATGAAATGCATCCGCATTAAGGATGGCACTGTGGATTCCGTTCAGCTCAATGAAGCCTGCTCCAGCGGATGCGGTTCGTTCCTGGAAACCTTTGCCAAGTCACTGAATTATTCCGTCATTGACTTTGCACATGAGGCGCTTTATGCAGATAATCCGACCGATCTCGGTTCCCGCTGCACGGTTTTTATGAACTCCAACGTAAAGCAGGCACAGAAGGAAGGCGCCAGTGTTGCGGATATTTCCGCAGGTCTTGCTTACTCTGTAATTAAAAATGCGCTGTTTAAGGTCATCAAGGTTACCGATGCCAAGGATCTCGGTCAGCACATTGTTGTACAGGGCGGTACATTTTATAATGATGCCGTACTGCGCGCATTTGAAAATCTGCTTGGAACGCACGTCGTTCGTCCGGACATCGCCGGTATTATGGGAGCCTTTGGTGCCGCGCTCATTGCAAGAGAGCGTTACCATCTTGCCAACGCCAGATTAAAGGCAATGAAGCCCGGCGAGGAGGTTGATGTACCAAGAACCTCCTATGGGCGGATTCAGTCCAGCATGCTTTCTCTTGACAAGATCATTGAGCTTAAATACACCACAAAGATGACTCGCTGCAAGGGCTGCAATAACAGCTGCGTACTGACCATCAACCAGTTTGGTGCCGGCAGAAACTTCATTTCCGGAAACCGCTGCGAGCGCGGTCTTGGAAAAGCCAAGGTAAAGCAGAACATTCCCAATCTGTTTGAGTATAAGCTCAAGCGCATGTTTGACTATGAAACTCTGCCCCAGGACCTGGCGGTCCGCGGCGAGGTAGGTATCCCAAGAGTTCTCAATATGTATGAGAATTATCCATTCTGGGCTACCTTCTTCCGCGAGCTTAAATTCCGTACGGTTTTGTCTCCGGCAAGTACAAGGCAGATCTACGAGCTTGGAATTGAGTCCATCCCGTCCGAGTCCGAATGCTATCCTGCCAAAATAGCACATGGTCACATTGAGTGGCTGATCCGCAAGGGACAAAAATTCATCTTCTACCCCTGTGTACCATATGAGCGCAATGAAACCCCGGATGCAGGCAATCACTATAACTGCCCGATGGTCACCTCCTATGCGGAAAATATAAAAAACAACGTGGAATCCATAGAGGACAACAGCGTCATGTTTATGAAGCCCTTTGTGGCGTTTACCAACGAGAAGATCCTGACCGATCAGCTGGTAAAGGTATTTGTACATCCGCAGCATATCGAGGACTCCATCCGTCCGGTCGGTGAGCTTACACTGGATAAAATCGGGGAACAGTTCCGCAAGTGGAATTTCACGGAGGAGGAAATCCGTCAGGCGGCACATGAAGCCTGGGAGGAGCTTAACCGCGCACATACCGATATAGAAAAGAAGGGGGAGGAAACCCTCCGCTGGATGAAGGAAACCGGGCACCGCGGCATTGTGCTTGCCGGTCGTCCGTATCACTGTGATCCGGAGATCAACCACGGCATACCGGAGCTGATCACCTCCTACAACTTTGCCGTTTTGACCGAGGATTCTGTATCTCATCTCGGTAAGGTGGAGCGTCCATTGATTGTCACAGACCAGTGGATGTACCATACCAGACTGTACCGGGCCGCGGAATTTGTTAAGACACAGGATAATCTGGATTTTATCCAGCTAAATTCCTTTGGATGCGGTCTGGACGCTGTTACCGTAGACCAGGCAAGAGATATCCTCACCGGCTCTGACAAAATCTATACCGTACTGAAAATCGATGAGGTCAACAATCTCGGTGCTGCAAGAATCCGGATTCGTTCTCTGCTTGCCGCGATCCGTGTCCGGGACGAGAAGCATTTTGACCGGACGATCCGTCCCGCAAATTATGACCGGAAGCTCTTTACCAAGGAAATGAAGCAGGAACAGTATACAATCCTCTGTCCTCAGATGTCGCCGATTCACTTTGAGCTGATCGAAGCTGCGATCCGTGCCAACGGCTATAATCTTGTAGTGCTTAATAACGCTAACCGTACCGCAATTGATACAGGACTGAAATACGTTAATAATGATGCGTGCTACCCTTCCATCATCGTTGTCGGTCAGATCATGGACGCACTGCTGTCCGGTAAATATGATTTGGATCATACCGCTGTCATCATGTCCCAGACCGGTGGCGGCTGCCGCGCATCAAACTATATCGGATTCATTCGCCGTGCACTGGAAAAGGCGGGAATGCCGCAGATTCCGGTCATCTCACTCAATGCCAACGGTATGGAAACGACCCCGGGCTTTAAGATCACGATCCCGCTGCTCACCAAGGCTCTGCAGGGCGTAGTCTACGGAGACATTTTTATGCGTGTGCTCTATGCCACAAGACCATATGAGCTTGTGCCGGGATCTGCCAATGCCCTGCATGAGAAATGGAAAAAGATCTGTGTTGCTTCCCTTTCCAAATCGAGTGCCGCCATGCATGAGTTTGAAAAGAACATAAAGGGCATCATCCATGACTTTGACCATCTGCCCCTTAAGGATGGAGTACAGAAGCCAAAGGTCGGCATTGTCGGAGAGATCCTTGTAAAGTTCTCACCGCTTGCCAACAACCATATTGTAGATCTCCTGGAAAAAGAGGGTGCGGAAGCCGTTATGCCAGATCTTATGGATTTCCTGCTCTACTGCTTCTACAATCAGAATTTCAAGTACGAGAATCTGGGTGCTTCCTGGAAGGGAAAGACCTTATGCAATGCCGCAACCAATATGCTGGAGTTCCTGCGTAAAACGGCGCGTAAGGAGCTCGCGCACTCCAGCCGCTTTACACCGCCCGGAAAGATCCGCGAGCTTGCAGAAATGGCAAGAGAATATGTATCCCTTGGCAATCAGACCGGTGAGGGCTGGTTCCTGACCGGCGAAATGCTGGAGCTGATGTCGGAGGGTGTCAACAATATTGTCTGCACGCAGCCGTTTGGCTGTCTCCCGAACCACATTGTAGGCAAGGGTGTCATCAAGGAGCTGAAGCGTCATAATCCGGATGCGAATATCATTGCCGTCGACTATGACGCAGGTGCCTCTGAGGTAAATCAGCTCAACAGAATCAAACTGATGCTGACCGTAGCGCAAAATAATCTGAAAGAAAAAATGAACGCCTGATGTATTAAAAGAGGCGAACAAAAAAGGAATGTCCCTCGGGGGACATTCCTTTTTTTGTTCGCACATTTGTTGGCATATACATGGATTTACTGAGCTCTGTCTGTCTTTCTGATAAGCAGATATCTGCGGAGCACCAGGATTTTACGGATATCAGCTATCAGCCCTCGTAAATCGGATACCTGTCGGTAAGCTCCCGCACCGCATTGATAATAGCTTCTCTGGAGTTATCAAAGTCAGTCGCTGCCTTCCAGATACAATCCGCGATCGGCTTCATATCCTCTTCCTTCATGCCTCTTGTCGTAACCGCTGCAGTACCGATTCTGACACCGGAGGTAACAAATGGAGAACGCGGATCATTAGGGATCGCATTACGGTTTAATGTGATATTGACCTCATCACAGCGATTCTGCAGTTCCTTGCCGGAAAGCTCCGGAAGATTGGTAAGATCAACAAGCATCAGATGGTTATCCGTACCATTGGAAACCAGCTTAAAGCCACACTTCATCATTTCATCCGCAAGTGCCTTACAGTTCTTTACAATCTGCTGCTGATAGGTTTTAAACTCCGGCTTCAGCGCCTCGCCAAAGCAGACTGCCTTGGCTGCAATGACATGCTCAAGCGGACCACCCTGTGAACCCGGGAATACATTTTTATTAAATTTAAAACGATCTGCAGCCTCCTGGCTGGAGAGAATCAATCCTCCTCTCGGTCCACGCAGTGTCTTATGGGTCGTCGTAGTTACCACATCCGCATATGGAACAGGGGACGGATGCAGTCCGGCAGCCACAAGTCCTGCGATATGAGCCATATCCACCCAGAGCACCGCTCCGCACTTATCCGCAATTTCCCGGAATCTCTTAAAATCAATGACTCTCGGATATGCTGAAGCACCGGCAATAATCATCTTGGGATGATTCTTAATGGCAAGTGCTTCCACCTCATCATAATCAATATAGCCCTCGCTGTTGACACCATAAGGAACGATATGGAAGTATCTGCCGGAGAAGTTGGCAGGTGAACCATGTGTCAGATGTCCTCCTGCATCCAGTGACATGCCCAGAATCGTGTCTCCCGGATCACAGACCGCCATCGTCACAGCCATGTTTGCCTGCGCGCCTGAATGCGGCTGAACATTGGCATATTCACACCCAAACAGCTTTTTGGCACGCTCAATAGCGATGGTCTCAATCTCATCTACATTGACACATCCGCCATAATAGCGCTTTCCCGGATAGCCCTCTGCATATTTATTGGTAAGGACCGTACCCATCGCAAGCATCGAAGCTTCTGACAGGATATTTTCAGAGGCGATCAGCTCTATATTATGCTGTTGTCTCTCATACTCCTTTTCAATAAACGAACCAACCTCGGGATCCGCGGCAGTGATAAATTTCATTACTTCCTTGATCATGAAAATACCTCACTTTCTCATGTCGTATGATGGCCTTATGGCTTGAACTGATAATCGTTTATGATGATCTGCAGCTCTTGTCTGCCATTATACTCATTAATATCCGGATAGTAAACGACATCAATATGATGATTCTGTTCTTTTTCCTGCATAAACCGATCCACATCAGAAAATAAAAGCCCTGTGATCCTTCTCCCGGTTCCGGAAACGAGCTCCAGCTTTACCACATTATGCTTCTGGCCGAGAACCCGTAAGGCTGCAATGGTCAGTCCCTTTGTTGCAAACAGAGGCTTCGGATTGCCGGTTCCAAAGGGCTCAAGCTTATCAAAATCATGGATCAGGTCGAAAGTGATATAATCCACCGGCATCGGAACGTCAATCCAGAGCTTCTCGACAAGCTCCTCGCGGCTTAAGCTGCAGTTGCTGTTAAGTGCTGCCCGGAAGGCATCAATGTCACTTCGCTTAAGAGAAAACCCTGCTGCCATTGGATGCCCTCCCCATTTTGTAAGGTACTTGCTCACTTCCTGAAGCTTCTCCGACATAGGATACGCTTCGATGGATCTCCCGGAGCCTTTTGCCATCCGGGTACCATCATCACTGTCCTCTGCATTGGTGATCACAAAGGATGGACGGTAATACCTCTCCTTAAGTCTGCCGGCAACAATCCCGGCAAGGCTCTCATGCAGATCCGGCAGATATACAACCAGCACACGATCCGAGGCATACGTTTCCTCCACCTGCTGAAAGGCTGTTTTGCACGCCTCCAGGGTCATATCCTTCCGGACATCATTCAGCGACTTAAGTCGGATGGCTCTCTCGTATGCCTCGGCGCGATCCTCTGCGCGAAACAATGCGAGCGCCTCCACAGCGCTTTCCAGCCGTCCCCCTGCGTTGATGCACGGTCCCAGTACAAACCCGATATGGTAGGTACTGATCTTTTCCTGCTCCGAGAGCCCTGTGATCTCCAGTAACGCAGCAAGTCCCGGATTGGACGTTTCCTTGATCCTCTGAAGCCCGTATTTTACGATCAACCGGTTTTCATCCTGTAGTCTCACCACATCACAAACCGTTGCAATCGCGGCAAATTCCAGAAATTCCATGGACTCCTCTACAGGGAGATTCCGTTTCTGATACAGGAGCTGAATCATTTTCCACGCCACCACGGCACCACAAATCTCCGGGAACGGGTAACGACTGGATTCTCTCTTGGCATCCACCACCGCAGCTGCAGGCGGCAGAATATCGCGGGATTCACATCCATAGTCCTCATCCGTTTTCTGGCGGACATCGTGGTGATCCGTAACGATGACATTCAAACCAAGCTCCCGGGCATGCCTAAGCTCCTCCACCGCGGAAATTCCATTATCACAGGTCAGAATCGTGTATATGCCATCCGCCTTTGCACGGTCAATGATGCTCCGATTGATGCCATATCCATCCCGGATGCGGTCAGGAATCTGATAATCCACATCCGCTCCCAGATGCTTAAGTCCCCGGAAGAGGATGTATGTGGCGCAGACTCCATCTACATCATAGTCCCCGACAATACGGATTTTCCGTCCCTCCCGGATGCAGCGGTCCAGATTGTTCATGCATCGGATCGCATCCGGCAGCAGAAGTGGCGAATGCAGTCCATCCTCCAATGTCCCGCTCAGGAAATTCCGGATCTGACTCTCGGAATTAACTTCCCGGTTTCTGAGGATCCTCGCAGTCACAGGATCAATGCCAAATTTTGCCGCAATGCCCTGGAAATCTGCTTTTTTATTATATAAAAACCACTTTTTCAATCTCTATCTCCTTATGGTGATCCTGACAGATCTTATGTATAATATATTCATGATAATACTACCCTGCCATGAAGGCTATGTAGCAGTATAACATTCTGAACATCATTACTCAACGGAGATCTCATGCTGCCTTTCCAGACCAATCCCACCAGGCATCAGTTTAACCGGCTGGCGCTGGCACTTTTTATATATGAACTCATTTTCCAGCTCGGAGGGTATCTGATCCTCCTGTTCCATGCAGGACTTGCATCCTATGAGGGGCTTGCCATGCTCCTTGCAGGCTTCCTGGCACTGCTTGCAGCTACCCGGATCCTGGGCATACATTCTGTCGGGCATACGTACAAGCGCTTTCATGCCGTCACCTATCTCAGGCTTTTATTTCTTGTATACGGTCTGCAGGCATACAGCACCATCCTTCTGGATCCGGTAGAGAAGTTTTTAAAATCCATGGGCTTTTCACTGGAATATGCGACAGAAGCCGCGTCCGGAAGTATTACCGGCTTCTGGATGCTGATCTACTCGATCCTCGCAGCACCAATCCTTGAGGAATGCCTGTTCCGCGGATTAATCTACGGGAGTCTCAGACGTTATGGTAAAATCTTTGCCGTCCTGATTTCCGCCTTCCTCTTTGGTCTCATGCACGGAAACATCATTCAGTTTTTTACTGCTCTCCTGATTGGAAGTCTCTTTGCCTGGATCAGGGAAACCTACGGGCTGCCATGCTCCATCCTTATGCACATTTCCAATAATGCCTTTGCCATCCTCTTTAACCAGTACATGCAGGAGAACCTATGGGTTTACAGTCTCTATAACCTGCTGGTTTATGGCGGTATGATTTATATGCTCTGGTTCCTGCTCCGGCATTTCCCTGAAATTCTGGCAGAGCTCCGGACCGAAACAAATCTCGGTAAAATGTTATCGCAGTTTTTCACATCCCTCGGTGTGATCCTGATTCTTATATTATTTCTGGGGATCACGGCACTTAATTTAGAGTAAAATAAACAGGCATGATTCTGTGATAAATTGCAGAATCCTGCCTGTATCTTATCTTTAGCTCCAACACCTTCCATGACGAGCTTACGCTGTAAACGGATATTTTGGGGCTGATTGCATTCGCAAAAGCAAAGCTGCCATCAGCGCACGATTTTATCTGCCGAGCAGCGTATCGAGGATTCCTCTGCCGAGAGCTGCGCCGATATTTCCACCAATCCTTCTGCCGATGGAGCTTCCAAACAGTTCCTTTCCAACGGCATATCCAACCTCACGTCCGAGCGTACCAGCAGTGGATCTACCAACGCTTTTTACCGTTGCAAGCTTTTTCTTCCGTTCCTTTTCCTCCTGCTTTGCCATGCTCTCCTGCTCCCTGGCTTCCCGTTTCTCTCTTTCCTCTGCTTCCTTAGCCTCCTGTCTCTTAAGCTCCTCCTGCCCGGATTTTCTTTTAAAATATTCATATGCGGAATCCCGATCAATCATCACGGCGTATTTCTGATACAATGCAGAAGCCTTTATTGCCGCGGTACGTTCTGACTCCTCTACCGGTCCCATTTTGCTCTCCGGCGGCAGAATCCTCGCACGTCTGACCATCTGCGGTCTGCCGTCCTGATCCAGGAAGGAAATCAGTGCCTCTCCGGTACCAAGCTCCTCGAGTACCGCTTCCGTGTCAAATGCCGGATTTGCCCGGAATGCCTGTGCGGCAGCATGTACACGTTTTTTCTCTGCCGGAGTATACGCCCGTAAGGCATGCTGTACCTTATTCCCCAGCTGTGCAAGTACCGTATCCGGAATATCCGCAGGATTTTGACTTATGAAATACACTCCGATACCCTTGGAACGGATGAGCTTGACAACCTGCTCAATCTTGGCGATAAGCGCCTTTGGTGCATCCTCAAACAGGAGATGTGCTTCATCAAAAAAGAATACCATTGATGGCTCTGCCATGTCACCCACTTCCGGCATCTGCTCAAAAAGCTCCGACAGCATATATAGCATAAATGTCGAGTAAATGCGCGGATTCTGCATCGTTTTACGCGCATCCATGATATTGATACAGCCTTTTCCATCTGCCCCTTTTACCATAAAATCATGAATGTCAATCGCAGGCTCTCCAAAAAAACGATCTCCGCCCTCTGTCTCCAGCGCCACCACGGCTCTCAATATCGCATTCAGGCTCTGTTTTGACATATTGCCATATGTTTCTGAATACTCCTTGCTGTGTTCCGCCACATGCTGCAGCATAGCTCTCAGATCTTTGGTATCTAAAAGCAAAAGTTGATGCTCATCCGCAATACGAAATACGATGCTCAGAATATCCGCCTGCAGTTCCGAGAGTTCCAAAAGCCTCGCAAGCAGCGTCGGCCCAAACTCACTGATCGTCGTCCGAAGCGGAAGTCCTCCCTTTTCCTCAACGTCCCAGAACTCTACAGGATATCCCTGGTACCGGAAACCTGCTGTATCCAGTCCGAAGTATTTTTTTCTCTCTGCCATATCCTGCGTCTCTGTGCCAGGCAGCAGCATGCCTGCAAGATCACCCTTTACATCAGATAAAAAGACCGGAACCCCCATCTCACTGAGAGACTCCGCCATAACCTTAAGCGTGATGGTTTTGCCGGTGCCTGTCGCCCCGGTGATAAGCCCGTGACGATTTACCATTTTCGGCAAGATGCAAAGCTTTTCTGCTCCGTCATAATCCTGCCCCATCCAGATTTTTTCATCATAAAGCATAATAAAAAGGACCTCCCGTTGTGTTGAACTGCAGTAAACTCAGTGTAACACAACGGAAGGTCCGAAACAATCACATCAGATGCCAAGCAGGGCCTTAGCATGAGCCACCTGTTCCTCCGTCGGCGGATTGACATCCTTAAGCGTATATGGAATGCCAAGCTTCTCATACTTATAGGCACCAAGGCTATGATATGGCAGAATCTCTATTTTTTTAACTGTATGTAATGTATCGATAAACTGCTTTGTAGCAATCAGCTCCTCGTCACTATCCGTAAGACCGGGAACCAGGACATGCCGGATCCAGAGATCCACACCCTGCTCAGAAAGATATCTGGCGCAATCCAGAATGTTTTTATTGGTCCATCCGGTCAGCTTTTTATGCTTTTCATCATCAATTTCCTTGATATCAAAAAGCACGGTATCCGTCACCTTAATCAGACGGTTAAACTTGCTGAAAAACGGCTCCTTTCTGGTAAACGGCTGTGCCGATGTATCCAGACAGGTAGAAATTCCTCTTTTATGCGCCTTTTCAAAAAGATCAATTACAAAATCAATCTGAACAAGCGGATCTCCACCACTCACCGTAATACCTCCGTCTGGTCCCCAGTACTCGCGATAGCGTTCCGCATGATCCAGGATTTCGTCTGCAGTACGCATGTCATCGGAGTGGAGATCCCAGGTATCCGGATTATGGCAGTAACGGCAGCGCATATAACAGCCTTTCAGAAAGATGACATATCGGGTTCCCGGTCCATCGACCGATCCAAAGGTTTCTATAGAGTGAATTGCTCCGCGGATCGCTTCTGCCATAATACTTCCTCCTAATTTACAATACTGTCTGCTGCAAAAAGCCGCCGGAGCTTTTAAGTCTCGGCGGCTTTAATATACTTAAAATGCAAGTCTTAATCTGATTTTACAGTTCGGATTACAGTGCCTTATGCTCAGTTCTTGAGATAACATCCAGCTGCTGCTCTCTTGTAAGATCAATGAACTTTACTGCGTAACCGGATACACGGATGGTGAAGTTTGCGTACTCCGGCTTCTCAGGATGTTCCATAGCATCCTTGAGCTTCTCAACACCAAAGACATTGACATTAAGATGATGTGCACCCTTGGCAAAGTATCCGTCAAGCACTCTTACCAGTGTATCTGTCTCCTCTGCCTCGTTGTGTCCAAGTGCTGCCGGGTTGATTGTCTGGGTATTGGAAATACCATCCAGCGCGTACTCATATGGCAGCTTGGCAACAGAGTTGAGGGAAGCCAGAAGTCCGGACTTCTCAGCGCCATAGCTTGGGTTTGCTCCCGGTGAAAGCGGAGCACCTGCCTTACGTCCATCCGGCATAGAACCAGTTGCCTTACCATAAACAACATTGGATGTAATAGTAAGAATCGAGGTTGTCGGCTCGGAGTTACGATAGGTGTGGTGCTTCTTGATCTTGGTAAGGAAGGTCTTAAGCAGCTTGACCGCAATGTCATCTGCACGGTCATCATCGTTACCATATCTTGGGAAATCACCCTCGATCTCGTAATCGGTAACAAGACCGTCCTCATCACGAATGGTCTTTACCTTAGCATACTTAATAGCTGAGAGAGAATCCACTACATGAGAGAAGCCTGCAATACCGGTTGCGAATGTACGGCGCACATCGGTGTCGATCAGAGCCATTTCGGCTGCCTCATAATAGTACTTGTCATGCATGTACTGGATCAGGTTCAGAACATTGACATAAATACCTGCCAGCCAGTCCATCATACGGTCATACTTCTCAATTACCTCGTCATAATCAAGATACTCGGAAGTAATCGGTCTGTACTCCGGTCCTACCTGCTGTTTTGTCTTCTCATCAATACCGCCGTTGATTGCATAAAGAAGGCACTTGGCAAGGTTGGCACGTGCGCCGAAGAACTGCATTTCCTTACCGGTCTGCGTAGCAGATACACAGCAGCAGATGCTGTAATCATCGCCCCATACCGGTCTCATAACATCATCATTCTCATACTGGATAGAAGATGTGGTTACAGAAATCTTGGCAGCATATTTCTTAAAGTTCTCCGGAAGTCTCTTGGTGTACAGTACTGTAAGGTTTGGCTCCGGAGCCGGTCCCATGTTCTCAAGTGTATGCAGGAAACGGAAGTCATTTTTGGTTACCATGGAACGACCGTCCTGACCCATACCGGCAACCTCGAGTGTTGCCCAGACAGGATCACCTGAGAAAAGCTGATTGTAACTCGGGATTCTCGCAAACTTTACCATACGCAGCTTCATGACGAAGTGGTCAATCAGCTCCTGAGCTTCCTGCTCAGTAAGCGTACCCTCGTTGAGATCTCTTGTAATATAGATATCCAGGAATGTAGAAACACGGCCAACGGACATTGCTGCACCGTTCTGTGTCTTGATTGCTGCAAGATATCCAAAATAGAGCCACTGTACAGCTTCTCTGGCATTCTTAGCCGGGACGGAAATATCATAGCCATAGGACTGTGCCATTTCCTTCATCTGACGAAGCGCTCTGATCTGATCGGAGATCTCCTCTCTCTGACGTACTACATCATCGGTCATAGTACCGTCACCAGTATTGGCAAGATCGTTCTGCTTCTCCTGGATCAGGAAGTCAATACCGTAAAGAGCAACCCTTCTGTAATCGCCGACAATACGTCCACGACCATAGGTATCCGGAAGTCCGGTAAGGATCTTATTATGACGAGCCTTCATCATCTCCGGAGTATATGCATCAAATACACCCTGATTGTGTGTCTTATGATACTCTGTAAAAATCTTATGAAGCTCAGGATCCGGAGTGTAACCATAGGTTGTGCATGCCTGCTCTGCCATCTTGATACCACCATATGGCATAAATGCTCTCTTAAGAGGCTTATCGGTCTGTAAACCTACAACCTTTTCTTCGTCCTTGGAGTCGCCGGTGATATAGGCTGCGTCATATGCAGTAATGCCGGAAACGACCTTGGTCTCCATATCAAGAACACCGCCCTTGGCTCTCTCCTCCTTCTGCAGCTTCTGAACCTCATTCCAGAGCTTTTCTGTTGCTGCAGTAGGACCAGCCAGGAAACTGGCATCTCCGTCATACGCAGTATAGTTATTTTGAATGAACGAACGTACATTTACGTCATTAACCCAGTGGCCTGTCTTAAATCCTCTCCACTCTTGTCTCATCTCATATCCTCCAATACATTAACCATTAAACCAGATGCCGAGGTCGATCTCTTTGTTAAATCCTTATCTCTCTCAGCGATTGCAGTATACAATGAGCTATATTGTGTGTCAACAAACAAATACCTTCAAAATATAGTGTTTTTGAATAAAAACAACAATCATTATTATTTTTGTATATTCCTAAAAACATGCTTGAATAAAGTCTAGTAATGTGGTAGGATTAAATTCAATGTATATATTGGGAGGTGAGTGAGATGATGATCTCAACCAAGGGCCGATATGCTCTTACAACTCTGATCGATATTGCCCAAAACTATGATGGTGAGACACCCGTTAGTATTAAAGAGATTTCTGATCGCCAGGGACTTTCTGTTAAGTATCTGGAGCAAATTATTGCATTGATGGTCAAGGGCGGTTTTTTAAAAAGCATACGTGGAGCACACGGCGGATATCTTTTTACAAGACCAATTGATCAGATCCGTGTGGGAGAAATTCTGGATGCTGCAGAAGGAACACTGGCGCCGGTGGACTGTCTGAAGGGCGGCACTGTATGCTCCAAGTCTGCTTCCTGTCCCACCTTTCCTCTTTATAAGGAAATAGACAATGCCATTTATGAAGTTGTGAACCGCTATACTTTAGCTGACCTTGTAAATGAGACCTCCGGAGAAAGTGGCAGCAAAAAAGCCTGATATGCTGTTTGTCAAGAGTATTTTGACGGATCTGCAGCAAATATTTAAGCGGCACTGACGATTGATTGGTCAGTGCCGCTTCCGTATTATATCCGGTGATATGAAAGCTCCCTGCAGAAAAGATTCTGCAGGGAGCTTTCATTAGGAAACAGGAGGTTCATCTAGACTGATAACAGAATAAAAATCAGGGAAGCAGTCAAGTACGCAGTCGGCCTCAGAGGTATCCTGTTGGATCGAAGCGCCTGTATAGCCAACCACAAAGGCGCCCGCCGCTTTACCGGCACTGATTCCTACAGGAGAATCTTCAAATATAATACATTCCTCCGGCCGTGCACCGAGACGCTCCATTGCCATTTGGTAAGGCTCCGGATTGGGCTTATGATTTGTAACCATATCACCGCCGATGACAGTATCAAACAAGTCTGTCATGCCCATTCGCTCCAGGCCGATGGATATCAGACGTAAGCTGGTCATGGACACCACAGCAGTTCGGATTCCCTTACTGCGGAAATCACGCAGGAGCGAAATCAATCCGGGCATTGGAGCAATATCACCGTTTTCATAGGTATTCCCGGAAACAATCCGCTGTGCACGGTATTCTTCCATGGTAACCGTACGGTTTGCACGGGAGAGAAAACGCTCAATCCGGTGGGGATCATTGGTCCCCACCAGACTCATGCGTTCCTCGTCTGTCAGTGTTACGCCGAATACAGCCAATGCCTTTTCCAAAAACTCTTTATTACTGGTTTCGGTATCCGCAATCACACCGTCAAAGTCAAACAAAGCAAATCGGAAGGCCATTATTCAGCAAACAGCTTTCCGGCTTCTGCCTGAATAAAAGCAATATCCTCGGCAGTCAGATCTGAAAAGTCACTGTTCTCCATGGAGCAATTGGAATCCTGGACATACATCATCTTGGTGTCCTTCTGGGTAATGGAATAAAACCAGCATTCAGAAGGAACATTGTAGACCTTTCCAAGTTCCATGGGAGTCAGGCAAATATCTTTGAAGGCATCATTCTCTCGTTCGGCAGTAATCAGAATAGCTTTGCCTGCGGAGAGGATGAACTGTTCATCGGTGGAGTGGTGAACCTCCAGATGGGCGATTCCAGCAATGTCGTTATCGGGTTTCCAGTTCTTAATGGAAACCAGCCATTTCTCGTTTTTGTATACGCAGAGGATTCCCTCACCGTTGTTTTCGTACATATCGGGTCTTTTCATAAGAAACACTCCTTTATACTTCTGTTTTTCCCAAAATGGGGGTGCCGTATCCAAAAGCACCTTCCATGGCGCAGACATGGGCAGCAAAGACAGCTCCGTCATTCATCGCTTTTTTGATGCTTGCAGCCATTTCAGAATCTGTTCCCTCCAGCAATTTGCCGGTTTTGGATGACTTCAGCAGGCTGCACAGGAATGTAGCAAAATAGCTGTCGCCTGCACCCATGGTATCAATCACATCATCTGCGTGAACAGCATTTGCAAAGAAAAATCTACCGTTTACCAGAGCATAGGAACCGTCCTCACCGATCGTACCCAAAACAATGGGAACGCCGTAGGAAGCAGCCTTCATCATTTCTTCCTCCCGTTGCTGAGCGGTCAGATGTGCGCAGGAGAGCAGCGCAACCTGGATATGCGGGCAGACCTTAGCCAGATATTCATCCGTCCAGCGGGTGGAAAAATCATAGGCGATGGGAACACCGGTTGCCTCCAGCTGAGGAAGATCCTCTTCAATATAGGAGTTCAGGTTGGTATAAATCACCTGAAAGCCCTTGATATACTCCAAATCCTCCGCAGTGAAATCAAAGGCATGCTCCTTAGCAATGCCTCCCTTATTGCTGCCCAGGAAAACCCGGTCATTTCCCTTTAATGTAACCAGGGCAAAGCCGTTGTCACCGGGATATTGGCGGCAGTGAGAACGGTCCACCTGCATGGTATCCAGCGTCTCCTGAACGCAGGCAGACACTTCATCTGTACCGAATTTCCCCAGATAAGCAGAGGCAACACCATTCATGCCTGCATAGGCGCAGGTATTGACGCACTGGCCGCCGGGGTACATTTTTCCACGGGAAAGATATTTATCACAAACATTATCACCGATAGCGATGATTTTTGCATCTTTCATGATCGTACTCCTCTGGAAAACGGTATATTAGTACGCAACCTTCCACATATAACGGCGGGTGGACAGGGGATGCTTCCGGGCCTCGGCAAGATCGTGGTTATAGATGGGATACACGTTGTTGAACAGGGAGTGGTTGAAGTAATCCACAACGGAGGCATCGATGACGCTCAGGCCCAGCTCCTTGGCATCCAGAACCTCAATACGTTTTGCATAGGTCTTGAGGAACTTCAGCGCGCGCTCATCCAGGGCACGGGTAGAGCCCTCGGAAATCTGAATCATAAAGGGTCGGTTTGTATCGGTGATTTCAAAGGGGCCGTGGAAGAACTCACCGGTGTGGATGCTGCTGGAATCCAGCCACTGCATCTCCATGAAAATGCAGATGCTCTCCATATAAGCAGCACCGTAACCTGCACCGGAACCCATCGTATAGATCACGCTGTCATTCTTGTACTCTTCTGCAAAAGCCAGAGAGCGCTTAGCAACATGCTTACGGGCGTTGCGGATGACGGTAGTAATCATACCCACGCCAGCCATAAACTTATCGTAGTTCTCATAACCGGCAGTCTGGTTCAGCAGCTCTACAGCAACCAGCAGAGCACACATGGTCTTTTCGCCTGCGTAATCGATGTCGCCGGCCAAATGATCGGGAGAGGCATCAAACTCATAGCAGACAACATAGTCACCGTACTGGACGATTTCGGACTGCTCCAGCCAGGTTAGCAGGATAACGGTTGCACCCATTTCCTTGCCCATCTTGGCAGCGGCAATGGTCTCGGGGGTGTTGCCCTTGTGGCAGGACAGGCAGATCACGGAGTTCTTGCCAAAATCCTTGGGAGTGCTGTGAACAAACTCGTTGGAGCTGATCAGCGCGCACTTAATGTTGGAGCACTCCTTCTCCATAAAGGTCTTTGCAGGATACAGGGCGCCCCAGGAGCCGCCGCAGCCCACATAGTACAGGGACTTTACGCCGCCGATGTCCCTTTTTGCTTCCAGGATCTCGGAAACAATATTTTTGATGTCAGTGCTTTTGTAAGTCATAGTATTTTCCTCCAATATTGGTTTTTTTGATTACAGATAGGGGTTAAACTGCTGAATGACCTTCGTTGCCCGTTCGCGGCCCCGTGCCATGCAGGCGGGGATATCCTCACCCAGGCTCAGGCCATAGGTAAAGGCTGCAATATAGCTGTCGCCGGCGCCTACAGTATTCACAACTGGGACGGAGAAAGAATCAATCTTATAGAACTGATTGCCGTCGTAGGCAAGGCTGCCATGCTCGCCCAGCATCGCAATGACGCAGCCGGTACCTTTTTGCTTTGTCTTCACCATAAACTGCCGGATGTAATCATCATCCGCATCATAGGAGAAGAACGCGTAGTCGAGATAAGGAAGCAGATCGTCGTTGCCGGGCAGCTCCAAACGCTTGGAGAAATCATAGACCCAGATCTGACCGGGCTGCTTCAGTTCCTTGATATAGCGGCTGACCTTCGCCCAGCGTTCGGAATAGACGATGTCAAACTGCTTCACAAATTCCAGGTCATCAGGACTCAGCTCAATTTCTTCCATGGCATTGCCCTCGAAATGCAGATGCTTTTTATCGCCATCTACGATATCCATTGTAGCCATTCCGGTGGGCTTGTCCACATGCTTCAGGATACGCAGGGGGATGTCCCGCTCCTTCAGGCGCTCCTCCAGTGCCATGGCGAAGACATCGTTTCCAAGAATGGTCATCTCGGTCACGTCGCCGCCCATATCCTTATAGTTGAATGCAAAGTCAATGCTGTTGCCGGTCAGGTAGTACCGGTCCAGCTTATAGTACACGTCGATGCAGTTGTCTGCCATTGCAATGGTTTTCTTCATCAGTTACTCTCCCATCACATAAATCATGTATTTTCTGTTTTTGATACCGTCATATTCGCAGAAGTAAATATCCGCTGCACTTCCCAGCTTCACCTTGCCCTCAACAATGGGGAATACGCAGTGATTTCCTGTCAGCAGAGATTTCAGATGGCCGGGGGTATTTCCGCCGATGGTTCCGTAGCTGGGCAGATAGTGATTGTGGTTGTAAGGGTAGTTTTCCGGAATCAGCCGATCCAATGTCTGCATGATGTCCTTTTCCACGCAGGGAAGGGCTTCGTTTACGGCGATGCCCGTGGTGGTATGCTCGGTAATCACATACACGATGCCGTTGGAGATACCGCATTCACGGACGGTATCCTTCACCTGCTCGGTAATATTAATCATTTCAAATTCCTGTTTGGCACGGATTGAAATTTCCTTCAGTTCAAACTTCATGATCAAACCTCCCGTTTCAGGAATCGCAGGGCATTTTTCCAGTAGATTTTCTCCATGGTGTCCTTGGAGAAGTTCAGGCTGTCCAATCCCCGCTTGCTGCGGACCGGGCGGATTCGGGGACTGTCAGAGCCAAACATTACCTGGTCAGCAATGTTATGCTCTACCCAATACTGCCCCATATCCTCTAGAAATACCTTGTGATAAATTTGATAGGGACCGTCAAAATTCATCAGCGCTGTATTGGTGTACAGGTTGGGATACTTAATCAGCAGCGCAGCCGTCTCCTGTACCCAGGGCCAACCCACATGAGCCAGGCAGATGTTTGTATCCGGATATTTGGCTGCAATCTCCTCAAATTCCATAGGATGGCAGAACTTGGAAAGCGCATTGCGCTCCAGACACAGGCCTGCCTGGAAAATGATTGGCTTGTCCATTCGGGCGCAGATATCATACAGCTTCATTAATCTCGGATCATTGGGGTAAATGTGAAGCCGCGCGGTATTAACATAGAGGCCAAGCAGCTTGTATTCCTCAAAAGCCTGAATCAGCTTCTCCTCGGCATCGGCATTTCTGGGATCAACAGATGCAAAGCCCCAGAACATTTCGGGGTCACAGGCCACCAGCTTTGCGATGTCCTCATTGGAGATGGAGGCAGTGCTGGTTTCGGCAGTGCAATCCTCCGGCAGGAGAAACACATGCTCAATATCCGCCAGCGCATACTGCTCCTTCAGCAGATCAATGGAGGCAGGGCCCATAAGATGATAATTCATCTCATCGCAGCGCTTCCGGAAAGCTTCCTTATCCTGGCAGATGGGCGCATACAGCGCCGGACGGACGTGTGTATCAATAACCATAGTTTAGAATCCTTTCCTTTCAGCAGTTCTCTGCAAGAGTATGCATTAACTGCCGATTATTGTGGTACAGATCGCGGAAAATTTGATAATTCTTTTCATAAAGAATATGATTTTCCATGTTGGGATAAAGAACCTTACCCTTTGGCAGGGCCTTACGCAGCTCGGAGAAATCCTTCAGCTGGCCGGCTCCCAGCGCCGCCATCATGGCATCGCCATACGCCGAGCACTGGAAGGGCTCCGGAATGGTGATGGGAAGGCCCGCCATGTCACAGATAATCTGCATCCATGTTCTGTTTCTGGTACCGCCGCCGGCAGTAATCATGGATTTTACGCCCACACCCATCTCTTTGAAGAGCTTCAGATGCTGCAGGGTGGAATAACCCACAGCCTCCAGGGCGGCACGGTTAATATGTGCCCGGGTATGCTTTCCCTTCAGGCCAAAGAGCAGTCCGGTAGCCATAGGATCCTGAATAGGGCTGCGCTCGCCGTAGATATAGGGCAGCATAATCAGGCCATCACATCCGGCAGGAATGTCCGCCGCCTCTTTTGCCATCACGGAATAAGCATTTTCGCCTCCCTGCTGCTCAGCGGCAGCCTCAGCGGAATAGAAGGTATCCCGCACCCAACGAGTCAGGGTTCCGGCGGCATTGGTGCCGTCACCCAGGCAGTAGGTTCCGGGTACGGTAAAGACCTTACCGCCCTTAATGGAGCCGTTGCCCTCCGGGGAAATGTAGTTGTCGAAGAAGCGATCCACGCAGTAGTAGAAAAACATGGAGGAGCCGTACTGGAAAAAGGCGGTTCCCGGCTCGGTCAGACCTACACTGATGGACTCAGAGGTGGAGTCGCCGGTGCCGGTAATAACCGGTGTACCTTCGGCAAATCCGGTTTCCGCTGAGGCCTGGGCCGTTACGGTTCCGGCAAGCTCATTGGAGTAAAGAGACCGGGCGATCTGATCCGGGCGGCAATACAGGCAGACGGTTTCGGAATTTACGGAGCCGTCCCCGCGATAAAGGGGCCGGAAGGAGCCTTTTGCCAGGAATTGGTCAATTACATACTCCCCTGTGAGCTTTGCGGTAAGATAGGAGCTGCCGGTTAAGAATTTATAAGTTTTGGCATAAACATCTGGTTCGTGATTGCGGATCCACAGAATCTTGGTAGCCGTATCGCCGGAGCAGATGGGGTGACCGAAGAGCTCCTGTACCTTATCCTCGCCGTAGTATTCCGTCAGCCACTTTATCTCCTCACCGGCCCGGGAATCAATGCCGTAGAGAATCGCCTTGCGCAGGGGTTTGCAGTTTTCGTCCACAGGCAGGCAGTCGGTGCCGAGTGCGCTGAGCCCAATGCAGGCAATCTGCTTTGGATCCACTCCACTTTTTTGCAAAAGTGACCTGGAAAGAATGCACAGATCCTTCCACCAAACTTCCTCCGCATCGTGTTCAAACCAGCCCGGCCGGGGGTTGTCCATGGTGTGGGGAGTGGAGACATCCGCTACAACCCAGTAGCAGTCATCCAGAAGCATTCCGCGGGAAGAAAAGGTGCCAATATCAATGCCAACAAAATACT
Source organism: Oribacterium sp. HCP28S3_H8 (assembly GCF_052064775.1). Classification (NCBI taxonomy): domain Bacteria; kingdom Bacillati; phylum Bacillota; class Clostridia; order Lachnospirales; family Lachnospiraceae; genus Oribacterium; species Oribacterium sp. HCP28S3_H8. The sequence continues at coordinate 164,317 of NZ_JBQHUZ010000007.1, forward strand.
TCTTCATACACAGCCTCCGTGTCAGTTTCCATTGCGGATATCCGCAACAATATCCATAAAGCTGCGGACTCTTTCAACATCCACGCGGCCATTGAATATGCCATCCTTCTTGAAAGCGGTGCCCATGCAAACGGCATCGCAGCGGGTCAGCTTGTCCCGCACATTGTCATGTCGGCAGCCAGTATTGCAGAACACAGGAACATTCCGGGACTTTGCGACAGAATAGACCTCACTGAGGATACCATTGTCCGGCTCGCAGCCGGCAGCAGCACCAGAAACGCACAGTCCATCCGCAAAACCACCGAACATAATGGATTTCGCAACCACTTTCACATCCCGCTGTACGAGATAAGTGTCAGCCTCGGGATTGACCTTGAAGAGCAGCTTAAAGTCCTCAATGTCCAGAGCCTTGCGGTGACGGATGGCTTCACCACTGTTGGAGGTGTAGAGGCCATATTCGCCCATATAAGCACCGGAGAAGCAGCTTCTTCCGAATTTGGCACCGGTAGCAGCGCCCAGGTCAATGGTGGCGATTGGGTTCTTGACCACATTTACGCCAAAAGGAACCTTGATTTCGGATTTCAAAGCGCCGATGATGTAGGCCATGGTAGAAATCGTTGCAATATCCGCAACCGGTTGGTAGGGCAAACTGAACTCGTTGGCAAAGAGAATGCCGTCCACGCCGCCATCCTGCAGGGCTTTCAGATCTGCTCCTGCATGCTCCAGTACCGTATCCAGGCTGCCGCAGAAGCCGGGGTCACCGGGCAAGGCATCCAGATGCAGCAGAGCAATAATCGGCTTTTCCACGCCGAACATATCATGAATCCACATATTGCAGGCCTCCAGTCTCAATCCAACTCATTGGTGTTGGCCTTGAACCATGCGATGGTATCATCGATAGCCTTGTCAGGATCGCAATAGTACCGACGGTCGCAGATCTCGAAGGAAACGGTACCTTCGTAGCCATGGGCTTTGATCTGGTCGTAATACTGCTTCATGGGGAAATCGGCGTCACCGGGCACAGTGTGACCACGGTCATTAAAATGAATATGCTGAAGCTTGTCACCCAGATTGGCAAAATAATCATCAATGGTTTCTTCTGCATAGGTCATCTGATCCATATCCACCATGCCAACAACAGCAGGGGAACCGATTTCTTCGATCATTTTTGCAAGGTCAGTGCTCTTGATCAGAACATTGGTGGTGGTTACTTTCAGTTCCTCCAGAAGCAGCTTAATGCCCTTACGTTCGGCATAAGCAGCCAGTGTACCTACGCTGTCTCGGCAATAATTCCAGGCATCTTCCCGGGGCATATCGAAATATCCGAAGCCAGTGCTGATTTGGATAGCAGGACATTCCAGGAACTGTGCGGTGTCCACTGCCCGCTGATAATAGCGGATGCTGGACTCCCGGGTAATGGGATTCTGGGTGCAGAAGTTTACAGGGTAGGTGCAGTTTTCCGGGGTCATGGCCATAACCTTCAGGTTGTGGCGCTTAATGCTCTTGTCCAGCTCAATCAGACTACTGACCGGATAGTCGAACATATTCAGCTGAGGAGCGCAGCAGTACAGGTCAATGCTGTCAAACGGGGAGCGCTCTACCTTATCCAGAAATTTTTCAATAGGATAACGGAGATAATGGTAACTCATGGGAGCGAATTTCATAATAAAACTCCTTTCAGACTCGTTTGGGCTGCCCAGGGATTTCCCGGAGAGAAAGAGAAGCAGGAAAAGCCTCTCCGGGAAATCAGAGTCACACCTGCGTAGCTATCTATGTGAACTGCCTGGGAACCGGTAAAGAGAAGTGACTAATTACATTTATTAAGCCTGCAGCACATTCCGGATGAAATTGATGTAGGCATCTGTGGCTGCATCCGGATCCACATAATAATCCCGGCTGCACATCTCACAGGAGCACCAGCCTTCATAACCGCGCTTTACAAGGGTATCGTAGTACTCCTTCATGGGCAGGCCGCCGGTGCCGGGGATGGTATGGTTCAAATCACTGAAATGAACGAAGCCATATTTGTCGCCAAGGTTGTCAAAATAGTCGTTAATATGTTCACCGGCTTGGGACATCTGATCGGTATCGGACAATCCCATCAGATAGGGAGAATTCACATCGTCCAGGAACTGCTTCAGCTCTTTGCTGGTTACAATCAAATTAGTAGTGGTTTTTTTGCAGGTTTCCAGGAAAATGGACACGCCCTTGTGGCCTGCATATTCGCACAGATTCTGGACGGCTTCCACCTGACGTTCCCAGGCTTCTGCCTTGTCTGCATCAAAGTAGCCGGAGCCAGGACATATCTGAATATGGGGGCATTCCAGGAACTGGGCTGAATCGATCAGCCGCTGGTAGTAGCGCTGGGTAGATTCCCATGTCTGCAGATCGGAGGTAGCAAGATTGACAGGATATACGCAATTTTCTGCGGTCAGTACATAGGGGCTCAAATGGCGGTCCTTGATGTCCCGATTCAGCTGAATCAGGTCGCCAAGAGAATAGTCAAATGGGTTCAGTTGGGGGCCGGTGCAGTAAATGTCGATTCCATCCAGCTCGGAACGCTCCATTTTATCCAAATATTTCCGGATTGGATAACGCAAATAATGGTAGCTCATCAGTGTGAATTTCATAGCAAACGCCTCCAGACGGAAAAGATAAGGAGCGGGATGGAGAGGAAATTCCGCCCCTGTATAAAGAGAATTAGATGATGATGCTGGCCAGAGCAAAGGCCACAACAGAGTCAACAACAGCCATGACCACAGAAGGCAGCAGGTAGCTGGTGTTGAAAACGAACTTGCCGATCTTGGTGGTTCCGGCAGTATCGAAAGCGATGGCAGCCAGGCTTTCGGAAGCTGCGGGGATCAGGAAGTGGGAACCGATTACAACCCAGCCTGCCAGCAGGACGGGAGTGCTGATGCCCAGAGCCAGGTCCAAAGGAATCACGATGGCGGTGGTGGAGCCCTGAGAAGTAGTGATGTTGCCGACCAGATAGCAGGCAATGATGAATACCCAGGGATACTTGTTGGTGAACTGGGAAACAACCTCGGTCAGGTAGGAGGACTGAGCACCAATGAAGATGTTGACCATCCAGCACAGGCCCAGAGTAATAACAGCGGCGAACACGCCGGAACGGAACACGGGGCTATCCAGGATAGCATCCGGCTTCTTGTCCATTACCATGCAAATAACGCCGGCAGCCATCAGCATAAAGATCTGAATGATATCAGTCATGCCCAGAGTATTGCCGTCGGACAGGACAGGACGCAGGGGCTTGATAACGCCCAGCAGGACGATGACAGCCATAGCAACCAGGAAGGTGACAACGGAAATCTTGGACTGCTTGCTGAACGTGGAGGTATCAACGACCTTACCGGTGTGCTCCTTCAGAACCAGAGTGCCATTGGCAACGCGGGCCTGGAACTCGGGATCGTCAGCTAGCTCCTTGCCCTTCTTCAGCATGATGAGGCCAGAAGCCAGAGAGCCCAGCAGGGTTGCGGGAATAACAACCATTAGAACCTTGATCATATCAACGCTGCCGGAAGCTTCGAGGAAGCCAACCAGTGCAGCGGTAGCAGCAGCCAGAGGAGTGCCGCAGACGGCGTTCTGGCTGGAAACAACGGATGCAGCGATAGGACGCTCGGGACGGATGTCATTTTCAATAGCGATCTCATTGATGATGGGCAGCAGACTCCACAGAATGTGGCCGGTACCGCAGCAGAAAACGAAAACCCAGCTAACCAGAGGGGCAACAATGGTGATAGATTTGGGATGCTTTCTCATAATCTTTTCAGCCAGAGCAACCAGGTAATCGATACCACCGGCTGCCTGCATGGCACCGCCGGCGATAACCACACACATGATGATTCTCAAAACCGTCATGGGGGGATCGGACATGGGAGTTTTGAACAGGAAAGTGAAAATAAAGGCGCCAAAGCCGCCGGCCAGAGTCAGGAACACGCCGCCTTTGCGGACGCCCCATGCGATCAGAACCAGCAGAATGACGAGCTCAATCCAGAACATAGAAATCCTCCTAAAATACTTTGTTTTTAATTTTCCCACAAATACGGACAAACAAAGTTCATGACGTTCTGCTTCTCTTTCTCTGTAGGTGCCGGAATCATTTCGAGAGTGTGTGCACACCGTCTCTAACAAGCAATCCATTCAGCATTTTGTAATCTTTTGTATTGATATGTATTGCTATGTATTGATGACATTATAGGAATATTAGGATCGGATGTCAACAGTATTCCACAGGCATCATCCATTTTTGGCACATTGTAAAAAATTGAGTGCGCTGTTTTAGTGATTATAACATATCTAATACATTGAAATACATTTAGGAAATAATTAAGCTCGCATCCTTTCTTTGATGCGAGCTCATATGCCTTTCTATGTCAAACCATGAGTTTGAATTTGTCTCCAATACAAAGCTGCTTGGAAAGATGACGGAATACCCCGGTTGAATCCTCCACAACGCTTTCAATTCTCAGCAGCGGATATCCCTTGGCCACACCCAGGAATCGGCCCTCCTGACTGGTGGCATACACAATATCCAGTGTCTTTACCGATTTTGAGAAATGAATATTCTTTTTCCTCTGAATCAGGTCATAGAGCGATATATCCTCCAGATTTTCCTGCATAAGAAACAGAAAATCCTCCGGAAACTTACAGCACTCAATGACAACCGGCACCCCATCGGCACTGCGGACTCGCTCAATTACAACAATCTGGCTGTCTTCCGAAATCCGCAGCTGCTGCGCGTCCTTCTCACTGGGATATTCCTTACTCAGCTTAATCACCTTGGAGCCTGGAATGCATCCCATCATACGACACATTTCCGTAAAGCCAATAACGCCGGATAGCTCCCGCTGGATTTTCTTTTCCGCAACAAAGGTGCCCTTTCCGGAGCGTCTTTCCAGGTATCCCTGTTGCGTCAGTGAATCCAGCGCTTTTCTTACGGTTACACGGCTGACTTTGTATGTTTCAACTAACTCGTTCTCCGTTGGCAGTTTGCTGCCGGCCAAGAGTATGCCATCATCCATTTCTTTCTTCAATTTGTCCGCAAGCTGCCGATACAGAGGCTCGGCGCTCTCGGAGTTAAGGCTGTTCATCGTATTCATCATTCATTCTCCATGTTCATAAACATAGTGATTTTGTGTTCATTTGTATTAAATTATATCGGAACCCCTCCGCAAAAAGCAAGACAGTACTTTTGCTAATTATCCACACAATTCCCTTCTTTTTTTGATAATCTCGCAACATTTGTATTGAATTGTATCTTTCTGGAGTCAAAAAACTGCAGCAGCATTTCGCGCAAACGGATCTCTTCACCATTTTGTTAGGCCGAGTCGGAGTGCTACGGAAGCATCCGATACACGCACGTATCATGCGGAGAATTTTCTCAGACATGGTTTCGGTGGCATCCGGTGAGAATACAACCTTCATCCTGTAGCTGGTACCTCCGATTCGGCGGATCATCGTAAAGACATTCGTTTCTTTACCCATTTAGCCTCTCTTTCCTGCAAATACTGCATCATGTGTTTTGTGTTGACAATTTTCATGGTAATTTTCCTTTCTTGTTTGTTATGATTGGTAGACTGACGGACGGGGAATGCTATCGTTTCTTCATAGGCAAAAACCTCCTTCTCAAAGATTGAAAGCAGCGCATTTTGCCAAGGCTGCTTTTCGCTTCCAATAACAGGAGATTGGAGGCAAAATTTCGGAACTTTTTTTGCGGTTCATAAAACTTTTACATTTGACTTTGGGCGCAGAGTGGATTCAGTACAGATTATTGGACAGTATGCTGTGCTAAAATAGGCTGAAAATAGGGCAGGTATCGCCCAGAATTAGGAGGTTGTTCCCTTGGAATGGAATGTCCCCGAGTATGAATATGTGGATAACACAATACGGCATAAAAATAACCGATCTAGCAATTCAAGGTCGGAAGAAATTCAATATGATGAGGATGGCAATGAACTCCCGGAGGAGGAATTGCAATCCATCCTTGCAGAAGAAAAAGTGTTAATGGAGCTGGCTCCCACTGTGACAGAGGTTCCCATCACAGAGCGGACAAAGCTGAAACGGGAATTGAAAGCAGAAGCCCTGACCCGATTGGAGGAAGCAGCCCGGACGGAGGAGGATTTCAAAGCAGTAATAAAAGAATGGGACAAGCAGGAGCGAAACCGGGAGCGGAAGGAGCGAGCACATACCATCTCCCGTGGTGCTGTCCCGCTGGAATTTGATATGACCTATGACTATGTTGTGTTCCCACTCTGGAAGTGCAATCCAGTAGTTCGGCAGATTCAGCAGGGCAATTTCCTGGATTACCTCAATGACTGTCCCTATGAAATGCACGATCTTAGCTCCAAAGATTACATTCGCAGTGCCGTATTCCGGCAGAAAGAAGAACATAAAGAACTGCTGTATTTCCTGAAGCTCCAGCAATACAAGGCTGTGAAGCTGGCTGAAATCTATGGCCAGACGGACAGAAATATCCGAAAGGTGCGGTCAACCGCTCTCAGGAAAGTACAGAAGCGGCTGTACAGTTCCCTCTGCGAATTAAAGCTGTCTGGGTACAGTCTTTCCATCCGGGAACGGCGGTTCATGGAGAAATATGCTGCCGGCCTAATTAACAACACAGAACCCGGCGAAGAGATAGAAGAAAGAGAGGAAATGCCCAATGAACAAGCTGTTTGAGCACACCGCATCCAGTTGGGTTCGGTACAAAAACTATGAATGGCGGGAGAAGAACGGCAAGCTGTATCTGATGCTCCGAAAAACCGCCATGCCGGAGATTTACGATCCCATGCAGTGCGCCGATGATCTGGTGATAAACGCCTTGGATATTGGGCTGATGATCTTCCGAAAAGAACCACAGAAAAAGATTCAGGATGCCATTCTGAGCTTTGCCAGAAAATACGGTTTGCTGAGTCTGATTGCTGCATTACCTACCATGCCCAAATTTGTGGAATATGAAAAGGTATATCTGCCGAAGAATGAATTTCTACGGGATGAAGTTATGGACACCGAGTCATATATGAATTTGTTTTCCCCTTTTGATAAGCCGCAGTTCCGCAAAAAGGGGATGGAATCCACATGGGAAGAAACCGATCAAACAATGATTGCGCTGATTGCCGCTTTTCACCGGGAACCGCAGGCTGAGGTTATGAGCTTTCTGCGATACTATGGGGAACCCTACGACTGGCTGGTGAAGGTATTCAAAGACTGGGCATTCACATTTATGTCCTCGTTCCTGTACTATAGGGATCGTGAATATTTGGATGAAGATTCTCTCCGGCTCTACAAGATGGGTATGGCAGCCTTTGACGGCAATGCACCAACCTACCACATAGAACTGTGGGAGGTTCCTATGCTGGTCTGGGATTTTCACTCCCTGCTGGTGGGTATACGAATGTTGTTCTCACTGGCCTTGACTGATACAAAGAATCCGCTGCGGATGTGCAAGAATTGCCAGAGGGCTTTTATTGCACAGAATAGCGAGGATGAATTTTGTTCGGTGCATTGCAAGGAAACATATACAGAATAGTTATCTAAAAAAGGAATGAGGATGCATGGGCAAAACCCACGCATCCTCGTTTTTCCTTTGCTTAGAAGAATACCCACCGGTTATTCCATCTCCAAAGCCAGCTGTGCACCCCAACGGATACCTTCCTCAAATGCACTGCGCTCATGCTCGATGCAGAGCTTGATGATAATTAAGAACATGGCGTTGTTCGTATCCAGAGGAAGTGTCTCCAAATACTCTCCCAGCTGTGCGAATAGCGATTTGGTCTCCGGAGGGGCGCTTTCTCTGGATAAGCAATATGCTGTGTACAGAAACTCCAAGATAGCTGTGGCTTCGCTCATGCCGAAGTCAATAGGATGCTCTGTAAGCTGACGGGTAAGAATTTCCCTGAGCTGGCTCATGCGTACACCAGCTCCTTCATTACGATTTCCTCTGCTGCGGAATGGATGTTGTTCATAAGCCCCACCCAGCGCATCTGATCCCGTGCCTTGAGTTCTTCCGTAATTCCCTCCGCCTTTGCCATTTCCGGGATTAATCGATCCATCATGCTCCGACAACTGGAATCGACCTCAGCCAGATGCTCAAACAATTCCCCGGTCAGCAGCATGGTTTCATAAACAACAGGTCGGTGCTCCTTCAGGTACTCCCGGCGAAGGATGCCATACTTTCCAAGGCTTACTTTTGCCGGTTCTGGCAGCACCAAATTGGGCAGATAATAGTCACCATGCAGGGTATAATACAGCCCGTTGCTCTCATCACAGATTTCTTTTTCCATGAAACACGCTCCTTTGTGATAAAAATATAAAGCAGCAGTTTACGGGATTCCAATAACTTCGGCTTTCACCTCCCATATTAACTGCTGCTATTTCCACCACAAAAAGAGCCCGCAGCCAATATGTATTTGGTAGCAGAAACTACCCTTCACATATTAGCTCTTGATATGTCGCAGTGTAGAAATAAGCGCTAAGGTACTTACTCTTAAGCTAAGTACTTTAGCGCTAAAAATAATATGAAAAAAGCAGATACAACAATCTGTACCTGCTTTTTTCATAACACCTGTTATTAGATGCGTGCGACATGATTCGAACACGCGACCTTCTGGTCCGTAGCCAGACGCTCTATCCAGCTGAGCTACGCACGCACAATGTGTCTTTTTCAAGACGCATTATTTATTTTAGTAAATTACTACAAAAATGTCAAGCGCATATTTCAAAAAAATAATTTTCGTCAAAATTAAAATTGGAAATATTACTTCACTTCGGATTTTCAATGCGCTTTTGTGATCAGCTTCATTTACTAAAAATAATCATGTGCCTTTCGTCGGCGTTTGACCTCCTGCTTGAGATACCGGAACGTTTCCTCTTCTCCTTGATCCCGCAGCATCAGGAGGAGCTTTGTAAGCTCCTCCCGTGTTTTCGGATGAATCAAGGTACTATCCTTTGACGGCTTGAAATACTCCCACGGGCAGGAATTATTGTATTCTTTCCCCTTATATACCTTGCTTGCCGCAACTCTGTCGCAAAACATCTCGGCAACATATCGATATGGCATACGGCAGCCAACCATTGTACCCTTTTTTTCAAGGTCATAGTCTACCCAGTACTCAAAGTGGTGTTTATTTCTACCTTTGTGATGGAGCCATGCCGGAGAAACTCCCGTTTCAATCCGTTCTACCGAATTAGGGCTGCGGTAACCTCTGTAGTAATGAATACCGGTTCTGAATTCTGTCCATGAATACTTGGACAGATCATGAAGGAGACCCTGTTTATAAAGCCCGATTCTAAAACAATTTTTCATCACCTCGTATTTATGATGATTAATCGTTTTAAAATGCCCCCAGGCATTACTGAGATAACTCATCTTCGCCTTTCCAATATTAATTTCTTTTATCTGGCAACATCCAGATCCATGAGACCCGCCTTAACCGTAGCAGTCATAATAAGAGGAATCAGAATCAGCTGTACAATCACCGACGGCATCGTACTGGTTATATAGGATGCTGCCCAGATCCCCAGGCTGTACTGACCTCCGGAAACGCCTGCAATAACAGCCTGTACGAGACCTCCCATAATTCTGCCGACAAGCATTGCAGGAATCATAGCCATCCAGACCCCGGAAGCTTTCTGGTTTCGGCTTAATTTATATATAAAACCGGAAACCATACCATATGCAGCCAGCTCAATCGCCATACAGATCGCTGTCGGAAGCGGAGGCATGCCCATCGTCATCGAACGGAACAAGGGTAAGGTCAATCCAAGAAGCAGACCATACCAGGGTCCACAGATCATTCCCGTGAGAAACGCTGGAAAATGCATTGGAGAAAGCGCTTTGCCAATCGCAGGATTATACATGTTAAGAAATGGAAGTATCAACCCCACTGCAAAAAGCATAGCGGTAATAAGTAGTTTTCTGATACTGAGTCGATGATTCATAAGTCCTCCTGTTTATTGATGCTATAATATTGATTCTTAAGTTACGAATTGCAAAATTACATCCGGTGACCATAGCTGCCAATGTAAAATTTACAGAAAAAGCGCTGGAGCTGAACGTCTCCAGCGCAGGAGCATACACGCTGATACCCTTTGTATTTTATCTAACACGGACACGCTCTGTTTCTCTGTCCGGTTCTCTCTCAAATACCGGATATCCGTAGACAAAACCATATACAATGCTTGCCAGGATGATAGCACCGCATACATCCAGGATAGAATGCTGCTTAAGGCAAAGCGTAGCCATGCAGATCAGGATTGCAAGAATCAGAGATGCATACTTAAGCTGTCTGCCATACTTCATTTGCTCCAGATCCTTGCTTTTCCATATAGCAATGTGCATTGCGATAGAATTATACGCATGGATGCTCGGAAAAACATTGGTACAGGTATCAACACTGTATAGCCAGGCCACCATACGGGTAAATATATTTTTACCAGGGTCTATCAACGGTCTGAAATCTGTTCCATTAGGATAAAAGGAGCAGATCACAAGACTAAGGGTCATGCCGCTGAACAAAAAACCACAAACCCGGTAAAAATCCTCCTTGTTTTTAAAAAGAAAAAAGAAAATGCCTGTGGCTATATACAGGAACCAAAGGAAGTATGGGATTATAAAATATTCGCAAAATGGGATTGCGTCATCCATCGCCGTGTGCATGATATGATATCCAGTCGCTGGTGTTATTTGTTTTTCAAGATATGAAAACCATGTAATATAAACCAGTCCATAGGAAAGAATCCACGCATGACGATACTTCCGTAAAAAAGCAAGTATCTTGCTCATGTCAGTCTCCAATCATTTCATTATTGTTATATCTCTACAGCATCTTAGAGTAAAAATGTTTACTCCAGAACTTAGAAATAGTAGCACGGACAAAATAAAGTTGCAAGCCAGGAGCCCCGCTTTTTAAAAATTTCAGGATCCTGCGCATAATTTACGTATTTTAACTTCCTTATTTATGACTCTTTATACCCTTTTCTTTACTTCTTTTTTAAAAAATCCTCTAAAAACTGCATTGGAAATGGCGGATTGGCAAGAGGCTTTACTGCAAGTGACATGAGTTCCAACGGATTATCATCTGCAAGTACTCGATTTGAGCTTAGCTTACCGCATTTTTTGCAGCGATGAATGATTGCCCACTCTCCTCGGTCACGTACCCAGACCGAAATGGGTTCCATATCTCCATGACAAACTGATGCCCGATCTCCCGGTTCATTATCTACATGTAAGCTGTGGAGACAATATGGACAATGATTTCTATGTTCCGATCCTGCCCCCTCCGGATATATAATTTTACCGCAATACGCACAGGTGAAGCTTTCATTGCAGGCTTCAAAACGGTAATCCGGTTGATGATTCAAACGATGCTCCCGCTTAGTTTCAGAATGCTGCTCTGTCATATCGTGCCCGAGGTCATCTTCATCTGATTCCTCCGCCTCTCTCTGCATCTGCTTTAAAGCATACTTGGATATTGGTTTTTCTCCGGACAGATGTTTTTTTTTCTTTTTCGGTGCCTGATCTGCACTGAAGTTTCCATGGCGCTCCATAGTACCTCTTTCTATGTTTCTGTAAAACTCACTATATAAATATAGCGTTATTATAATGTAGTTTGATCGATATGAAAAGACAGAAAAAGAGCAGGTCATCTGACCTGCTCTTCTCTCATGCCTTGAAAATCGCATACCGCTTTATCCATAAACACATTTCATAAAACATCAAACCTAACCGGACCAAAAACCTTTTGGATAAGCCCTCGACCTATTAGTAACT